>NZ_VBVX01000009.1 GCF_005981925.1 Streptomyces albidochromogenes | reverse complement strand
GGCCCGTACCTTGGTGGGGTGTACCGGTTCCTGCTGACGCCCCGCTGGTGGGGGATCCACCTCTTCGTCGTGCTGGCCATTCCCTTCTGCGTCTTCATGGGGTCCTGGCAGCTCGGGCGGTTCGAAGACCGCGTCGAGACCCATCAGGCCGCCGAGGAGAAGCCCGACCCCGGCCGGCAGGCCGCCGTACCGCTCGACAGGCTGCTGCCCGTCGACAAGGAGACCTCCGGGCGCCCGGCCACCGCGACCGGGCGTTACGCCGAGCAGTTCGTGGTGCCCGGGCGGGAGGTCGACGGCCGGCGCGGCGCCTACGTGCTGACCCTGCTGCGTACGGACGGCGGCAAGGCACTGCCCGTCGTCCGGGGCTGGCTGCCCGCCGGGGCCGAGGCCCCCGCAGCGCCCCGGGGCGACGTCACCGTGACCGGCGCGCTCCAGGCGTCCGAGAACCCGGGCACCGACGGTGTGCACGCGGGCGGCGGGCTGCCGAAGGGGCAGCTGGGCATGATCAGCGCCGCCTCGCTCGTCAATCTCGTCCCGTACGACGTGTACGACGCCTGGATCACGCTCGGCAAGGCCGATTTCGGCATGCTGCCCGTCCCCGCGGTGGCCCCGCAGGGCAGCGGCCTCGACCTCAAGGCGTTCCAGAACCTCGGGTACACCGGTGAGTGGTTCGTCTTCGCCGGCTTCGTGCTGTTCATGTGGTTCCGGCTCATGCGCCGCGAGGCGGAAGCCGCCCGTGACCTCGCCCTCGGGATCCAGGAGGAGGACGCGCCGGTGACCTCCGGTTCCGGCGCGCGCCACTGAGGTCCCGGGTCGCGGTCGCGCGGCCGGCGGCGTACGGGAGCGGGGCGGGCGCCGTGTCCGGCCGTGCCCGCCCCGCTCGCCCGCCGTCGCGTCGCTACGACGCCGACAGCACGCCCGTACGGTAGACCGTTCCCGCGCAGGCGTTCGAGATCGTCGCCACCGGTGTCGGTCCGCCCGCCGCCGGGGTGTGGCTCACCACGACGCTGCCGTCCGCCGTGCCGCCGTCCGCGGCGCCGCCGTCGGTCGTACCGCCGTCGGACGTCCCGCCGCCCGTGGTGGGGGCGCCGGTCGTCGGACCGCCCGTCGTGGGACCGCCGGTCGTCGGGCCGCCCGTGGTGGGACCGCCGGTGGTCGGGCCACCGGTCGTCGGACCGCCGGTGGTGGGACCGCCCGTGGTCGGACCGCCCGTGGTCGGACCGCCGGTCGTCGGGCCGCCCGTGGTCGGATCGTCGGAGTTCGGCGGCTTGCTGCCCGGCGACGACGAGTCGTCCTCGCTCGGCCGGCCGCTCTTCGACGGTCCGTCGGACGCCTTGCCGTCGCCGCTCTCGCCCGGCCGGGGCTGTCCCGACGTGCCGGGACCGGTCGGCAGGCCCGGATCGCCCGGGCGCCGGGTCGAGCCGTCGGCCGGCTCGTCCGCGGTGAGCCCGTCGTCGATGCCGTCCTCATTGGCCGACTGCTCGGACGTGACCCTGTTCCGCGGCTCGTCGCTGTCCGAGGCCGCCCCGAGCGTCACGACGGTGCCCAGTACGGCGACGAGCAGCGCGCCCGCGCCCGCCGCGACCATGTTGCGCCGGGCACCGCTCAGCAGCGCGGGACGGCGCCCGCCACCACCGGCCTCCGGCGAGCGGTGGGTGACCAACGTGCTTTCGTCCCGGGCCCGTTCGGACCGGCCGGGCAGTGACAGGGGTACGACCGCCGCCGGAACGCCGCCGGGCGGCGACGCCGACTCCTCGTACCGCGCCGCCGGCACTTCCTCCCCGGCCGGCGTACGACCGCCGGGCACGAGCCCCGCCGCCGCCGGGCGGGAGCGGTCGGAGACCAGGGCCAGTGCTCGGCGTCCGGCGACCGTACCGCTCTTGTCGGCCACGGCGCCGCGCATCGCGACGGACGCCTCCAGCTCGGCCCGGGCCCGGTCCAGATGGCCCGTGCAGAGCGCCAGGACGCCCAACTCGTGGTGGAAGTAAGCCTCTTCGGCGACCTCCCCCGCGATGCGCGCGGCTTCGAGCCCGGCCCGCAGCGCCCGCTCCCACGCGCCCCAGCTCAGCCCGGCCGCGAACGCGGGAGCCGCCGTACGGGCCAGCAGGACGGCCGCACTCGGGTGCCCCGCCTCCGAGCCGGGCACCAGCGGCGCCGACGCCGCGAGGATCGCGTCGGCCTCCGCGGCCGCCCGCTCCGGCGTGACCGAGGGGTGCCCGGCCCACCAGGCGTAGTGCTGCGCGGCGGTGTGCGCCCGCTCCGGCACGTCGTCCGCGAATCCGGCCGCCTCCAGCTGAACGGCCACACCGGCGGCCAGCCGGAACCGCGCCCCGGCCGGCGAGAGCAGGCCGCAGCTCATCAGCTCGCCGAGCGCGGCGTCCGCGTGGGTGTCGCCCACGAGGGCCGGCAGGTGTGCCTGGTGCGGCACCTCGCCGCCGAGCGCGATGGCGAAGCGCAGGGTGGCCCGGGCGGAGTCGCTCAGCCGGGACGCGAGCAGCGCGGCGGGCATCGCTCCCTCGGCGAGGGACGGCAGGGGTACGTCGTGGCCGTCCTCCGCGTCGAAGGGCGCGTCGACCGGCTGCTCGTCGACGTACCCGTACGCGTCGAAGGCGGTGGGGTCGGCGCGCAGCTGGTCGCGCTGCCTGAGCAGCGCGCCCGCCTGGGTGAAGCGCAGCGGCAGCCCCTCGGACTCGAACCAGAGGTCGCCGGCCCAGTTGGCCTCGTCGTCGGTGAGGGGCCGCTCGACGGCCCGCTCAAGGAGCTCCAGGCTGGCGCTGCGGCCCAGACCGCCGAGGAACACCTCCTCGACGTGGGACTCGGGCGAGGGGGCGGCGACGTCCGGTGTGGTGGCGAGCAGGAAGGCGCACTCGGGCGTGGCCTCCAGCAGCTCGTCCAGCGCCGCTCCGCCGAACTCCAGGTCGTCGAGGACGACGACGGCGCCGATCTCGTGGACCAGGCCGAGCAGCTCGGCCCGGTCGGGGCGGTGCAGGGGCGCGCTGTAGACGGCGGCGAACAGGTCGTGGAGCAGCTCGTCGGCCGTGCGATGGGCGCCGCAGAGCCGTACGACTCCGTCGGGCGCGAGGTCCGCGCATTCGGCGGCGACGGCGTCGAGGAGCGCCGTACGGCCTGATCCGGACGCGCCTGTCAGCCGCACCGAGCGGCCGCGCGCGAGCAGCCGTACGAGCCTCTCGCGCTCCTCCCCGCGCTCCAGGAGCGGCAGCTCGGGCGCGACGGGACCGGGCGGGACGGGCGGTTTGGCCGCGCGCAGCAGCTCGGCGCGGTCGTCGGCGCTGTGCCTGACCGGCCGCGCGGGCCGCTCGCCGGGCGGGCAGACCTCGATCTCGCTGCCGTCGACCGGGTTGACGGTGAGCAGGAAGTCGCCCGCGACGACCTGCACGGTCCGGGCGGGCGCCGACGAGCCGGGCCCGCCCGTCTTTCCCGCGGGGCCCGTCGCGCTCGGCGCGGAGGACGGTGTCAGCGCGTCCCGTGGTGGCCGGCGCGGCCCGTCACCGGCGTCGCTCTCGCCGAACGGGTCGTTGTCGTGGCCGTACTCTTCCGGTCCCCGGTTCATCGGGTCCATGGTCAAAGCCCCCCAGATGCGTCGCGTGCGGATGCCCCTCCCGGCCTTTCACACGCCCGCTGTCGCTTCTGGTCCGGTGCCCGCCGTACTCGGGTTCGTCAATCGGCAGGCGAGCCGAACCCTAGACCTTGGCACAGTATCGGGGAACACGAGGGGTGCCGCCCCGCCCGGGACGTCACAGTCTCGTGAGGATTGTGCGCCCACCGTACGGATCGCGCCGCTTCGCGCCTGCGCCGTGCCGCTCAGGCGCTCAGACCCGCGGCAGCGACTCGGCGGCGAGGCCGCCCTCGATGGCGAGGATGCGGTGCAGCCTGGTCGCGACCAGCAGGCGCTGCATCTGGGCCGGTACGCCGCGCAGCACGAGCCGGCGGCCCGCCCGCCCGGCCCGCCGGTGCGCGCCCATGATCACGCCGAGACCGGTGGCGTCCCAGGAATCCAGCTCGGTCAGGTCCAGCACGAGGTCGCCGACACCGTCGTCGACGGCCGAGTGCAGGACCGTACGGGCGTCCGCCGCGCTGCGGACGTCGAGGCGGCCCCCGACGACCAGCTCGACGTGGTCGCCCCTGATGTGCATATGCGCTCCCCGAGAGTGCGTCGGTCTCCGTGTCGTGTTTCTTTCCCTGCACCCAACTGACTGCCGTACGGGCAAGGAAGTTGCCGTCCGTAAGCGAACCGATACCGAATTCACCCCTGGGAGTGACCCCAGGGGCTGACAGGGCATCAGTGCTTGTAGAAGCCCTGCCCGCTCTTGCGCCCGATGTCACCGGCGTCAACCATCCGGCGCATCAGCTCCGGCGGCGCGAACTTCTCGTCCTGCGACTCGGTGTAGATGTTGCTGGTGGCGTGCAGCAGGATGTCGACGCCGGTGAGGTCGGCGGTCGCGAGGGGGCCCATGGCGTGCCCGAAGCCCAGCTTGCAGGCGATGTCGATGTCCTCGGCCGAGGCGACGCCCGACTCGTACAGCTTGGCGGCCTCGACCACGAGGGCCGAGATGAGGCGGGTGGTGACGAAGCCGGCCACGTCGCGGTTGACGACGATGCAGGTCTTGCCGACGGACTCGGCGAACTCGCGGGTGGTGGCGAGCGTTTCGTCGCTGGTCTTGTAGCCCCGTACGAGCTCGCAGAGCTGCATCATCGGCACCGGCGAGAAGAAGTGCGCGCCGACGACCCGCTCCGGACGCTCCGTCACGGCCGCGATCTTGGTGATCGGGATGGCGGAGGTGTTGGACGCGAGGACGGCGTCCTCGCGCACGATCTTGTCCAGCGCGCGGAAGATCTCGTGCTTGACCTCGAGCTTCTCGAAGACGGCCTCGACGACGATGTCGGCGTCGGCGACCGCGTCGAGGTCGGTGGTCGTGGTGATGCGGCCGAGCGCGGCCTCCGCGTCCGCGGCGTCCAGCTTGCCCTTGGACACGAACTTGTCGTACGAGGCCCTGATGCCGTCACGGCCACGGGTCAGCGCCGCGTCGGTGACATCGCGCAGCACGACGTCCCAGCCCGCCTGCGCCGAGACCTGCGCGATTCCGGACCCCATGAGTCCGGCTCCGATGACGGCGAGCTTCCTGGCCACGACACACCCCTTGATTTCTTTGGCCTCAACGCCTGTTTGCTTCAGGCTCTCCGGCGGAGATTAGCGTCCGTGAGGGGCCGAGTGGCCGCGAAGAGATGCGCGTCACGTCTCAGATGACGGACATCACACCGGGACGCCTCATTCGGCGGACCGCACCGCGTAGTTGAGTGCCTTGTCGCTCAGCAGTTCCTCCATCCCGTCGAGCAGGACCAGAGCCTCCCGCGACACCTCCACCGCCGTGCGGCCCTTGACCATCTCGCCGCCGATCCAGCCCATCAGGGTGGACTGGAGCCAGGCGAGCTGACCCGCCATGAGGGCCGGCAGCGGATCGCCGGCCGCCGCGCCCGTCTCCTCCCGCAGGGTCCGCTCCAGGCTCTCCACGACCTCCTGCTGGATGGCCCACAGCCGGGAGCGCAGGGCCTGCGCCTCCATCACGACGCGCATGAAACGCGCGTAACCGTCGATCAGGCCGATGGACGGGGCGACCTCCTCGACCTCGCGGTGCAGTTCGCGCAGGACGGCGGCGGCGGCCGACTCGCCCTCGTCCCGGCCCCTGACGTAGCGCGGGAGCCGGTCGACGATGCCCTTGCTGCGGTCGAAGAACAGGTCTTCCTTCGCGGGGAAGTAGTTGTAGACGGTGTTGACGGAGACGTCCGCCGCCTCGGCGATCTCGGCGATCGTCACCGCGTCGAAGCCCCGTTCCAGGAAGAGACCGGTGGCCACATCGGAGATGTGCTGTCTGGTCTGCCGCTTCTTGCGCTCTCTGAGTCCCTCGGCCATGCGCCCATCGTAGCTTCACTGGGCCTCACGCAAACTTGGGGTCGTTGCAAACTTTCAGCGACTCTGCTTTTCTTGGGGCATGGCAATCATCAGTACGGCCGGGCTCACCCGGACTTTCTCGACCAAAGCGGGCCCAGTCGAAGCCGTCCGCGGCATCGACCTCAGCGTCGAGCGCGGCGAGATCCTCGGCTTCCTCGGCCCGAACGGCGCCGGCAAGACGACCACCCTGCGGATGCTCACCACGCTCCTCGCCCCGACCGGCGGAGCCGCCACCGTCGCGGGATGCGACCTGCTCCGCGACCCGGCGGGCGTCCGGCGCCGGATCGGTTATGTCGCCCAGTCCGGGGGCGTGGACCCGCAGGTGTCCGTACGGGAGGAACTCGTCACCCAGGGCCGCCTCTACCGGCTGCCCCGGGCCGAAGCGGCGGCGCGCGCCGAAGCGTTGGCGCGCGACCTGTCGCTCACCGACCTGATGGACCGCAGGTGCGCGGCGCTGTCCGGCGGTCAGCGGCGCCGGCTCGACATCGCGATGGGCCTCACCCACCGGCCCGAGGTGCTCTTCCTCGACGAGCCGACCACCGGTCTCGACCCGGGCAGCCGCGCCGACCTGTGGGACCTGGTGCGCCGGCTGCGGGACACGTACGGCACCACGGTCTTCCTCACCACCCACTACCTGGACGAGGCCGACGCGCTCTCGGACCGGCTCGTCGTCGTCGACAAGGGGCTGGTCGCCGCCGAGGGAACGCCGAGCGCCCTCAAGCTCCGGTACGGCGGCTCCATCGACGCCACCCTCCAGGACACCTTCCTCGCCATCACCGGGCGCGCCCCCGCGCCCGTCGACACCACGCCCGTCGCCGTCTAGGAGGCCGACCGTCATGAGCCCATTCCTGTCCGACACCGCGCTGCTCTTCGGGCGGTACGCCCGCCAGACCCTGCGCTCGAAGTTCCAGATGCTCTTCGGCGCGCTGATGCCGCTGCTCTACCTGGTCTTCTTCGGTCCGCTGCTGACCGGTCTGCCCCTCGGTTCGCGGGGCGACTCCTGGCAGGTGCTGGTCCCCGGCCTGCTCCTGCAACTGGGGCTCTTCGGCGCCCTGTTCGCCGGCTTCTCGGTCATCATCGAGCAGCAGTCCGGCGTACTGGAGCGGATGCGGGCCGCGCCGGTCAGCCGGCTCGCGCTGCTCCTCGGGCGCGTACTGCGGGACGCGGCGCTGTTCGTGTTCCAGGCGGTGCTGGTGGTACTGGCCGCCACGGCGCTCGGGCTGCGGGCCCCGCTCGCCGGCGTCCTGATCGGCTTCGCGTTCGTCGGCGTCCTGACCACCGCGCTCGCCTCGCTGTCGTACGCGCTCGCGCTCAAGGTCTCCCGGCCGCACGACTTCGGCCCCCTGGTCAACGGCCTGAGCATGCCGTCGATGCTGCTGTCGGGTCTAATGCTGCCGATGGCGCTGGCGCCGGGGTGGCTGGACGCGCTGTCGCACTTCATGCCGTTCAGGTACGTCGTGGACGCGATGCGCGCCGGATACGTGGGGGACTACACCGGTACGGCGATGCTGTACGGGGTCCTGACGTCCGCCGCGCTGGTGGCCGTCGCCGTGACGGTGGGCACACGCGTCTTCCGCAGGGCGGGCGCGTAACTAGGCTGGCCGCATGGTCAACCTGACGCGCATCTATACCCGTACCGGCGACAAGGGCACCACCGCCCTGGGCGACATGAGCCGCACCGCCAAGACCGATTTGAGGATCGCGGCGTACGCCGACGCCAATGAGGCCAATGCCGTCATCGGGACGGCGATCGCCCTCGGGCAGCTCGACGAGGCCGTGGTGAAGGTCCTCGTCCGGGTCCAGAACGACCTCTTCGACGTGGGGGCGGATCTGTCGACTCCGGTCGTCGAGGACCCCGAGTACCCGCCGCTTCGCGTCGAGCAGCCGTACATCGACAAGCTGGAGGCGGACTGCGACCGCTTCCTTGAGGAGCTGGAGAAGCTGCGCAGCTTCATCCTTCCGGGGGGTACGCCGGGGGCCGCGCTGCTGCACCAGGCGTGCACGGTGGTGCGCCGGGCGGAGCGCTCGACGTGGGCGGCGTTCGAGGTCCACGGCGAGGTCATGAACCCGCTGACGGCCACGTACCTGAACCGGCTGTCCGACCTCCTGTTCATCCTGGCCAGGGTGGCCAACAAGGAGGTCGGGGACGTGCTGTGGGTGCCGGGGGGCGAGCGCTAGGGGCGGGGGCCCTCGCGGCGGGCTCCGCGGGACTCCGCTTCCCCGGGGACCGCCTGCCCCGGGCCCTGCCGCTCCCCCGCCGTCTCCCGCTTCGGGAAGAGCGTGTACGACGCGGCGATGACCGCGTTGACGCCGATCACGAAGAGCATCCGCTGCTGCCACGCCCGCAGCGATCCGGTCTCCCCGTCCCCGCCGACGTACCAGATCGCCGCCTGCAGCAGGCCCGTGGCGATGGCCGCCGCCAGCATCCACAGCCCGGCGGTCTTCCACTCGTGCACCGCCCGGGCCGTCCCGTGCTCCGGCGGCCGCACCGGAGGCGGACCGCCGGCGAAGCGGTGGGCGAACCTGGCGTCGACCCATCTGATGGTGCGGTGGCCGAGCGCGATCGTGAAGCCGATGTAGACGGCGGCGAGCCCGTGCTTCCAGTCCGGCGCCGCGCCGTTCTTGAGGTCGACCGCCGTGACGACCAGCAGCAGCACCTCCAGCAGCGGCTCCATGAGCAGCACGGCCGCTCCGGCGCGCGGCATCCCCGCCAGGTAGCGCAGGGCCAGCCCTCCGGCGAGCAGTACCCAGAAGCCGACTTCGCACATGATGATCAGCGTGACGATCACGGTGATCACTCTCCTCCCGTTGCGCTTCCCACCCTCCCGTCCGCGAGCCGCCGAAGCGTCGTCGCCCGTGACGAAACGGCACTGCATCCTTCGATGTAGCCCCGGCTCACCCCGCTCGGGGACGACGAGCAGGTGCGCGCCGTGTTGGATGGTGACGTGACCCCCTTCCCCCGCCCGCATCGCGACGGCGTCCTGCTCGCGTTGATCGGCCTGCTCGGCGGAGTCCTGCTGTGGAGCCTGGGGCTGCACACCTCCGCCGTCCGCGACCTCCTGCCGTCGTGGGCGACCCTCGTACCGCTCGCGGTGATGTCCTTCCTCGAACTGCTGCGCAGGTCGTGCCCCCGCACGGCCCTGCTCGCCGGCACGGTCGCCCTGATCGCGAACGAGTTCACCGACGGCAATCTGGCGACCATCCTCATGTACACGGACCTGACGTACGCCGCCGTCGTGTACGGCACGCCCGGCGCGGCCCGCCGGATTCCCGTCGTCACGGGCCTGGTGTCGGTGGCCGCCACGATCGCCGCCCTGGCCTGGCTGCGCCGCCCGGAGGCGCTGCTCATCGGTGTCGTCACGGGGCTGGTGTCCTTCGCGCCCGCGCTGACCGGCGCCAGCCTGCGCAACCACCGCGAGGCGGCCGAGGCGGCCCGGCTGCGCGCCGAGCAGACCGCGCTGCTGGCGGAGATCGACCGCAACCAGGCCATCGCCGCCGAACGCTCCCGGATGGCGCGCGAGCTGCACGACATGGTGGCCAACAACCTCTCCGCCATCGCCATCCACTCCACCGCCGCGCTGTCCATCGCCGAGCCGAAGGCGTCCACGGACGCGCTCACCGTCATCCGGGAGAACAGCGTCCAGGGCCTGGCCGAGATGCGCCGGCTCATCGGCCTGCTCCGCGACACCAGCGGCGATCAGGAACCGGCCGTCGCCCCCGCCCTGGACGGGCTCGACGCGCTCGTCGCCCAGGTCCGCGCGGTGGGCGCCGACAGCGGGCTCGTGTTCGCTCTCGACGACCGCCGCGAGCGGGGCACGCGGTTGCCGGCGCCGGTCGAGATGGCCGCGTACCGCATCGTCCAGGAGTCCCTCACCAACGCCCTCAAGCACGCCTCCCCCGGCCCGGTCACCGTGACGCTCGCGCACACCGACCACACCCTGACGGTGGGGGTGACCAGCCCGTGCGGCGAGAGGCCCGGCCCCCGAGCGCCCGGCTCGGGCGCCGGCCTGGTGGGGATGCGGGAGCGGGTGACGCTGCTCGACGGGGCGCTGGAGGCCGGCCCCGTCACGGCGGCGGACGGCACGAAGATCTGGCAGGTACGGGCGCAGCTGCCCGCCAAGGACGATACGGAGCCGGACTCATGACGATTCGCGTGCTGGTCGCGGAGGACCAGTCGGCCGTACGGGCGGGCCTGGTGCTCATCCTGAACAGCGCCGGGGACATCGAGGTCGTCGGGGAGGCGGCGGACGGCGAGGCGGCGGTCGCCATGGCGCGCGAGCTGCGCCCGGACCTCGTCCTGATGGACGTGCAGATGCCGCGCGTCGACGGGGTGACGGCGACCCGGCAGGTGGTGGCGGAGCGACTCGCCGACGTGCTGATGCTGACGACCTTCGACCTCGACGAGTACGTGTTCGGGGCGCTGCGGGCGGGGGCGGCGGGCTTCCTGCTGAAGAACACCGACGCGAAGGACCTGATCGAGGCGGTACGCACGGTGGCACGCGGCGAGGGTCTGATCGCGCCCGCCGTGACCCGGCGGCTGATCGCGGAGTTCGCCTCGCCCGCTCCCGTACGGCCGGCCGGCGCGCCGGGGTCCGAGGCGCTGGAGTCGCTGACCCGGCGGGAGCGCGAGGTGCTGTCGTGTCTCGGTGAAGGGATGTCGAACGCCGAGATCGCCCGGCGGCTGACCATGGCCGAGGCCACGGTGAAGACCCACGTGAGCCGCCTGCTGGGGAAGCTGGAGCTGCGCAACCGGGTGCAAGCGGCCGTGCTCGCTCAGGAGTTGGGCATCTGACCGAGGGGTGTCCCCCGGGTGGCCCCCGATGGGCCATCTCTGGTCCAGACCTCTTGACGATTGGTCCAGACCTTCCTACGCTCACCGCACCGCAGTGGTGAGCGTGTCATGTCAAAAAGTGCTCGCCAGGCGGCGCAGGTCCCATCCCCGTTCACCGCCGGACCTCTCTCTTGGGAGCACCCTTGAGTACACACACCCCCCTACGCACGCGCTTCAGAACCAGAGCGGCAGCCGGTCTGACCGCGCTGGTCGTCCCCCTGGCCGCCATGGTCGGCCTGGCCTCCCCCGCGCAGGCCGCCGCGTCGGCGACCGCCTCGTACACCAAGGTCTCCGACTGGGGCACCGGCTTCGAGGGCAAGTGGACGGTGAAGAACACCGGCACCACCACCCTCAGCACCTGGACCGTGGAGTGGGACTTCCCCGCCGGTACGGCCGTCACCTCCGCCTGGGACGCCGACGTCACCAACTCCGGCAACCACTGGACCGCCAAGAACAAGTCCTGGGGCGGCAACCTGGCGCCCGGCGCCACCGTCTCCTTCGGCTTCAACGGGACGGGCACCGGCTCCCCCAGCGGCTGCAAGCTCAACGGCGGCTCCTGCGACGGCGGTTCCGTGCCCGGCGACACCCCGCCGACCGCACCGGGCACCCCCTCCGCGAGCACCATCACCGACACGTCGGTGAAGCTCTCGTGGACCGCGTCCACCGACGACAAGGGCGTCAAGAACTACGACGTGCTGCGCGACGGCGCCAAGGTCGCGACGGTCACCACCACGTCGTACACCGACACCGGTCTGAGCGCGGGCACCGACTACTCGTACTCGGTGCAGGCCCGTGACACCGCCGACCAGACGGGCCCGGTCAGCGGCGCCCGCGCGGTCAAGACAACCGGCGGCGGCACCGACCCGGGCCCCGGCCCCGGCGACCAGGTCAAGCTCGGCTACTTCACCGAGTGGGGCATCTACGGACGCAACTACCACGTGAAGAACCTGGACACCTCGGGCTCCGCCGCGAAGATCACGCACATCAACTACTCGTTCGGCAACGTCCAGGGTGGCAAGTGCACCATGGGCGACAGCTTCGCGGCGATCGACAAGGCGTACACCGCCGATCAGAGCGTCGACGGCAAGGCCGACACCTGGGACCAGCCGCTGCGCGGCAACTTCAACCAGCTGCGCAAGCTCAAGGCGAAGTACCCGCACATCAAGGTGCTGTGGTCGTTCGGCGGCTGGACCTGGTCCGGCGGCTTCACCGAGGCGGTCAAGAACCCGGCGGCGTTCGCCGACTCCTGTTACAAGCTGGTGGAGGACCCGCGCTGGGCCGACGTCTTCGACGGCATCGACCTCGACTGGGAGTACCCGAACGCCTGCGGTCTGTCGTGCGACACGAGCGGCCCGGCCGCGTTCAAGAACATGATGCAGGCCATGCGCGGCAAGTTCGGTACGAACAACCTGGTCACCGCGGCGATCACGGCCGACGCCTCGGCCGGCGGCAAGATCGACGCCACCGACTACGCCGGAGCGGCCGCGTACTCCGACTGGTACAACGTGATGACGTACGACTTCTTCGGCGCCTGGGCGGCCAAGGGCCCGACGGCCCCGCACTCCCCGCTGACCTCGTACGCCGGCATCCCGCAGGCCGGCTTCAACTCGGCCGACGCCATCGCCAAGCTCAAGGCGCAGGGCGTCCCGGCGAAGAAGCTGCTGCTCGGCATCGGCTTCTACGGGCGCGGCTGGACCGGCGTCACGCAGAAGGAGCCGGGCGGCACCGCGACCGGCGCCGCCGCCGGTACGTACGAGTCGGGCATCGAGGACTACAAGGTCCTCAAGAGCAAGTGCCCGGCGAACGGCACCGTCGCCGGCACGGCCTACGCCCACTGCGGCACCGACTGGTGGAGCTACGACACCCCCGCCACCATCGGTACGAAGATGACCTGGGCGAAGGGCCAGGGCCTGGGCGGCGCCTTCTTCTGGGAGTTCAGCGGTGACACCGCCAACGGCGAACTGGTGACCGCGATCAACAACGGACTGAAGTAGTAGAGATCTGGAGCATAAAGGCTTGAAATAGTCGGGGGGACGGGCTGCGGCCCGTCCCCCCGATCGCGTTGCGCCGGCTACGCCACGTTGACGCGCTGGCCCGGAGGCGCGGCCTCCAGCCAGGCGAGGAACCCGGTGAGGGCGTCCTCGCTCATCGCCAGCTCAAGCCGCGTGCCGCGGTGCGCGCACACGAGGATGCAGGCGTCGGACAGCAGCGCCAGCTCCTCCTCGCCCTCCGGGACGCGGCGCGAGAGCACCTCGATCGCCGAGCGCTCCAGGACGCGGCGGGGGCGGGGGGCGTACGAGAAGACGCGGAACCAGTCGACGCGGTCGCCGCTGTAGCGGGCCACGCCGTACACCCAGCCCTTGCCGGAGCGGTCCGGCTCCTCGGGAACGTTCCAGCGCAGACTGCAGTCGAAGGTGCCGCCGGAACGCTGGATCAGCCGGCGGCGCAGTCCGAAGACGAACAGTCCCACCAGTACCAGCGCGACTACCGAGCCGCTCACGAGCAGAGCGAGGAACATCTCCACCGACCTCCTCGCATCATCCAGTGCCAGTACCAGTACAGAACAGAACTACCCGATGTATCGCTTCAGCCGCGACCCGCCCTGGAGAGTCCAGTACGGGCCGCGGCTGAGGTCACACTCGTTGTCGCGGGACTCAGTGTCCCGCAACCGCGCGCAGTCGGACGTCGGCGCGGCGCTCGGCGGCGGCATCCGCGTCCGCCTTCGCCCGCTCCAGCGCCCGCTCGGCACGCGCGGCGTCGATCTCGTCGGCCAGCTCGGCGATCTCCGCGAGCAGAGACAGCTTGTTGTCGGCGAACGAGATGAACCCGCCGTGCACCGCGGCGACGACGGTCCCGCCGTCGCTCGTACGGATGGTCACCGGGCCCGACTCCAGCACACCAAGCAGCGGCTGGTGACCGGGCATGACGCCGATGTCGCCGGACGTGGTGCGCGCGACGACCAGGGTGGCCTCGCCGGACCAGACGTTACGGTCCGCCGCGACCAGCTCGACGTGCAGCTCAGCAGCCAAGGTGGCTCCTCGGGTCACCACCCGGCGGTTGTGCCGGGTGTTGGGTCAATTCTAGGGGGCGTACGGAGAGGGGCGGGACGTACCCACCCCTCTCCCACGAGTCACGTGGGTCACTTCGACCCACGCGGCTCACTGCGTTCAGGAGACGCCGAGCTCCTTGGCCTTGGCCTTGAGGTCGTCAATGCCACCGCACATGAAGAACGCCTGCTCGGGGAAGTGGTCGTAGTCGCCGTCGCAGATCGCGTTGAACGCGGCGATCGACTCGTCGAGCGGAACGTCCGAACCGTCCAGGCCGGTGAACTGCTTGGCGGCGTGGGTGTTCTGCGACAGGAAGCGCTCGACGCGACGGGCACGGTGGACAACGAGCTTGTCCTCCTCGCCCAGCTCGTCGATACCGAGGATCGCGATGATGTCCTGGAGGTCCTTGTACTTCTGCAGGATTCCCTTGACGCGGCTGGCCGCGTCGTAGTGGTCCTGCGTGATGTAGCGCGGGTCCAGGATGCGGGACGTCGAGTCCAGCGGGTCGACCGCCGGGTAGATGCCCTTCTCCGAGATCGGACGCGACAGAACCGTCGTCGCGTCCAGGTGGGCGAAGGTGGTCGCCGGCGCCGGGTCGGTCAGGTCGTCCGCGGGGACGTAGATCGCCTGCATCGAGGTGATCGAGTGACCACGCGTCGAGGTGATGCGCTCCTGGAGCACACCCATCTCGTCAGCCAGGGTCGGCTGGTAACCCACCGCGGACGGCATGCGGCCGAGCAGCGTGGAGACCTCGGAACCGGCCTGGGTGAAGCGGAAGATGTTGTCGATGAAGAGCAGCACGTCCTGCTTCTGCACATCGCGGAAGTACTCCGCCATGGTCAGGGCGGACAGGGCGACGCGCAGACGCGTGCCCGGCGGCTCGTCCATCTGGCCGAAGACCAGCGCGGTCTTGTCCAGAACACCCGAGTCGGTCATCTCGTCGATGAGGTCGTTGCCCTCACGGGTGCGCTCACCGACACCGGCGAACACCGAGACACCCTCGTGCAGCTTCGCCACACGCATGATCATTTCCTGGATGAGGACCGTCTTGCCGACGCCCGCACCACCGAACAGACCGATCTTTCCACCCTTGACGTACGGGGTGAGAAGGTCGACGACCTTCAGGCCGGTCTCGAACATCTCGGTCTTGGACTCGAGCTGGTCGAAGGCCGGGGCCTTGCGGTGGATCGGCCAGCGCTCGGTGATCTGAGCCTCGGCCTCCGGGTCGTTCAGGATCTGACCAAGGGTGTTGAACACCTTGCCCTTGGTGATGTCACCGACGGGGACGGTGATGCCCGCACCCGTGTCGGTCACCGGGGCCTGGCGGACCAGACCGTCGGTGGGCTGCATCGAGATCGCGCGGACGAGGCCCTCACCCAGGTGCTGGGCGACTTCGAGGGTCAGCAGCTTGCGCGCGCCCTCCTCGGCCGGGTCGTCGACCTCGACGTGCAGCGCGTTGTAGATCTCCGGCATCGCGTCGACGGGGAACTCCACGTCGACGACCGGGCCGATGACCCGGGCGACGCGGCCCGTGGCGGCGGCCGTCTCAACAGTGGTCGTCATTACTTGTCACTCCCCGCGGTCGCGTCGGCCAGAGCGCTGGCGCCACCGACGATCTCGCTGATTTCCTGGGTGATTTCGGCCTGGCGGGCCGCGTTGGCAAGCCGGGAGAGGCTCTTGATGAGATCCCCGGCGTTGTCGGTCGCCGACTTCATCGCACGGCGGCGGGCGGCGTGCTCGGAAGCGGCGGCCTGCAGCAGTGCGTTGTAGATGCGGCTTTCGACGTAGCGCGGCAGCAGGGCGTCGAGGACGTCCTCCGCCGACGGCTCGAAGTCGAACAGCGGAAGGATCTCGCCCTTCTTGCCGTCGTCTTCTGCAGCCTTGTCGAGCGAGAGCGGCAGCATCCGGTTGTCCACCGGGTTCTGCGTCATCATCGACACGAATTCCGTGAAGACGATGTGCAGCTCGTCCACACCGCCCTCGGCCGTCTCCGTCTGGATGGCCTCGATCAACGGTGCGGCGACCTTCTTGGCATCCGCGTAGGTCGGGCTGTCGGTGAAGCCGGTCCACGACTCCGCGACCTTGCGCTCGCGGAAGCCGTAGTAGGCGACACCCTTGCGGCCGACGATGTACGTGTCGACCTCCTTGCCCTCATCGCTGAGGCGCTCCCGGAGCCGCTCCGCCGCCTTGATGGCGTTGGAGGAGTAGCCGCCGGCCAGACCGCGGTCGCTCGTGACGAGCAGAACCGCGGCACGGGTCGGCGCCTCGACCTCGGTGGTCAGGGCGTGCTTGGTGGTGGAGCCGGTCGCCACCGCGGTCACCGCACGGGTGAGCTCGGTCGCGTACGGCATCGATGCCGCCACCCTGCGCTGCGCCTTGACGATGCGCGAGGCGGCGATCATCTCCATCGCCTTGGTGATCTTCTTGGTCGCGGTGACGGCTTGGATGCGACGCTTGTAGACCCGGAGCTGCGCTCCCATGAGTCAGGTCCCTTCCGTCGTCACTTGGAGACGTTGACGGCCGGCGCGTCCTCGCCCAGGAGCTGTCCGTCCGAGGTCTCGAACTGACGCTTGAAGGCCGCGATGGCATCGGCGACGGACTGCAGCGTGTCGTCCGACATCTTGCCGCCCTCGCGGATCGAGGTGAGGAGCTCCTTGCGCTCGCGGCGCAGGTGCTCCAGCAGCTCGCTCTCGAAGCGGCGGATGTCCTCGACCGGTACGTCGTCCATCTTGCCGGTGGTGCCGGCCCAGACGGAGACGACCTGCTCCTCGACCGGGAACGGCGCGTACTGCGGCTGCTTCAGCAGCTCGACCATGCGCTTGCCGCGCTCCAGCGACGCCTTGGAGGCCGCGTCCAGGTCGGAACCGAAGGCGGCGAACGCCTCCAGCTCGCGGTACTGGGCGAGGTCCACGCGCAGTCGGCCGGAAACCTGCTTCATGGCCTTGTGCTGGGCGGAGCCACCGACACGCGAGACCGAGATACCGACGTTCAGCGCCGGGCGCTGGCCCGCGTTGAACAGGTCGGACTCCAGGAAGCACTGGCCGTCGGTGATGGAGATGACGTTGGTCGGGATGAACGCCGACACGTCGTTCGCCCGGGTCTCGACGATCGGAAGACCGGTCATCGAACCGGCGCCCATGTCGTCCGAGAGCTTCGCGCAGCGCTCGAGCAGACGCGAGTGCAGGTAGAAGACGTCGCCCGGGTAGGCCTCACGGCCCGGCGGACGGCGCAGCAGCAGCGAAACGGAGCGGTAGGCGTCGGCCTGCTTCGACAGGTCGTCGAAGATGATCAGGACGTGCTTGCCGGCGTACATCCAGTGCTGGCCGATGGCCGAACCGGTGTACGGGGCGAGGTACTTGAAGCCGGCCGGGTCGGAAGCCGGGGCGGCGACGATCGTCGTGTACTCGAGGGCGCCCGCCTCCTCCAGCGCACCGCGTACGGACGCGATGGTGGAGCCCTTCTGGCCGATGGCGACGTAGATGCAGCGCACCTGCTTGTTCACGTCGCCCGAGCGCCAGTTGTCGCGCTGGTTGATGATCGTGTCGACGGCCAGAGCGGTCTTGCCGGTCTGACGGTCACCAATGATCAGCTGACGCTGGCCACGGCCGATCGGCACCATCGCGTCGACGGCCTTGTAGCCGGTCTGCATCGGCTCGTGGACCGACTTGCGGACCATGACGCCGGGGGCCTGCAGCTCGAGGGCGCGACGGCTTTCGGTCGCGATCTCGCCGAGACCGTCGATCGGGTTGCCGAGCGGGTCGACGACGCGGCCGAGGTAACCCTCGCCGACGCCGACGGAGAGCACCTCACCGGTGCGCTGCACCGGCTGGCCCTCCTCGATACCGCTGAACTCGCCGAGGACGATCGCACCGATCTCCCGCTCCTCAAGGTTGAGGGCGAGGCCGAGGGTGCCGTCCTCGAACTTCAGCAGCTCGTTCGCCATGGCCGAGGGAAGTCCCTCGACCTTCGCGATGCCGTCGCCGGCAACGCTTACCGTTCCGACCTCCTCGCGCGAGGCCGCGTCCGGCTGGTACGACTGGACAAAGTTCTCCAGCGCGTCCCGGATCTCCTCCGGCCGGATCGTGAGCTCCGCCATCTGGGTTCCCTGCTCTCCTTGTTGGGCCCGAAGTTCTTGGGGGTCTGGGGGCCGTCCCCCAGGAATCTTCTGCAATCTCTGCACGGCCCAACCGGGCCGCTAGTGATACGTGTTCAGTTGGTGGCTGGTCAGCCGGCCATGCGACGGGACGCCTCTTCGAGACGGTCCGCGATGGTGCCGTTGATGACCTCGTCGCCGATCTGTACCTGGATCCCGCCGAGGACCTCGGGGTCCACTTCGAGGTTCAGGTGCATCTGGCGTCCGTACAGCTTCGCCAGTGCGGCGCCGAGGCGCTGCTTCTGCTGATCGGTGAGCGGCACCGCCGTGGTGACGACGGCGACCATGCGGTCGCGGCGCGCCGCGGCGAGCTTGGACAGGGACTCGAGTCCCGCCTCCAGGCTACGTCCACGCGGCTGTGCCACGAGACGCACCACAAGACGCTCGGTGACCGCCTGCGCCTTGCCGCCGAGCAGGCTGCGCAGCAGCGCGCTCTTGGCGGACACCGACGCGGACCTGTCGGTCAGCGCGGAGCGCAGCCCGGTGTCGGACGCGACGATCCGGCCGAACCGGAACACCTCGTCCTCCACGTCGTCCAGGACGCCGGCCTGCTGCGCCGCGGTGAGGTCGGCGGTGTCCGCCAGCTCCTCGATCGCGTCGACCAGGTCACGCGACCGCGACCAGCGGTTACGGACCATGCCGGAGACCAGGTCGGCGGCTTCGCCACCCACCTGACCGCTCAGCAGTCGCGCTGCCAGCAGGGCCTTGGCCTCACCGGACTGCGCCGGGTCGGTCAGGACCCGACGCAGCGACACCTCGCGGTCGAGCAGCGCGGTGACGGCGGCCAGCTCGCCGGCGAGCTTCGCCGCGTCGACCGACGTGTTGTCGGTCAGCGCGTCGAGACGCTCACGTGCGGCGGCCAGTGCCTCGCGGCTCGCTCCGTTCATCGGGCGGCCTCGGCCTTCTCCTCGAGCTCGCTGAGGAAACGGTCGATCGTGCGGCTCTGCCGGGCGTGGTCCTCGAGGGACTCGCCGACGAGCTTGCCGGCCAGGTCGGTGGCGAGCTTGCCCACGTCCTGACGCAGCGACTGCGCGGCCTGCTTGCGGTCCGCCTCGATCTGGGCGTGGCCGGCGGCGATGATCTCGTCGCGCTGGCGCTGACCCTCTGCGCGAAGTTCTTCCTTCAGCACAGTGCCCTGTTCCAGCGCCTCCTGGCGCAGGCGGGCGGCCTCGTGGCGGGCCTCGGCGAGCTGAGCCTTGTACTGCTCGAGGACGCTCTGGGCCTCGGACTGGGCCGCATCGGCCTTCTCGATACCGCCCTCGATCGCCTCACGGCGCTCTTCCAGAACCTTGTTGATGTTCGGGAGAAGCTTCTTGGCGAGGAAACCGAAGACGATGAAGAAAGCGATCAGGCCAATGACGATCTCGGGGATCGCCGGGAGGAGAGGGTTCTGCGTCTCCCCCTCTTGCGCCAGCTCTAGGAGAGCGATCACTTCATTGCCTTTCGTCGAATCGGGCAGTCGGAATGCCGCGATTAGTCGACCGGGTAGACGAACGGCATGACGAGACCGATGAGGGCGAGCGCCTCACAGAGAACGAAGCCGAGAATCTGGTTGGCACGGATCAGACCGGCAGCCTCGGGCTGGCGGGCCAGCGCCTGGGTGCCGTTTCCGAAGATGATGCCGACGCCGACGCCGGGGCCGATGGCGGCGAGGCCGTAGCCGATCGCACCGAGGTTGCCCGTGATGTTGACGGCGGCGAGGGTCTCAAGAGCGGACATGCCGTTTCTTCCTTCTCTTTCAGAACCGGTGGGGGTTGGCCACCGGACGACTATCGGGGGGATAGGCCGGCTGGTCAGTGGTGCTCGGCGAGAGCGCCCTGGATGTAGTTGCAGGCCAGGAGGATGAAGACGTAGGCCTGCAGCGCCTGGATGAACAGCTCGAAGGCGGTCAGCAGGATGACCATCACGAAGGAGATGCCGGCGTAGGCGATGCCGATGCCGTTGAGCAGGTACCAGCTCGCGATGGTGAAGATCAGCAGCAGCACGTGACCGGCGAACATGTTCGCGAACAGTCGCACCGCGTGCGTGAACGGCCGGATCAGCAGGTTCGAGAAGAGCTCGATGAGCATGACGACCGGCAGGACCGGGCCGAGCGACTTGTCGTAACCGGCGATGTTCTTCCAGCCGCCGACGAATCCGTGACGCTTGAAGGTCACACTGACCCAGATGACGTACACGATCAGAGCCAGCGCCACCGGGAACCCGATGATCGACGGCACCGGGAACTGGGCTACCGGAACGATGGCCCAGATGTTCATGATCCAGATGAAGAAGAACAGCGAGACCATGATCGGGACGTACTTTTCGCCCTCGCGCTTGCCGAGGGTCTCGTAGACGACGCCGCGGCGGACGAAGTCGTAACCCGCCTCGGCCACCATCTGGAGCTTTCCGGGAACCAGCTTCGGCTTGTTGAAGGCCGCCCAGAAGAAGCCGACGACGAGGACTGTGCTCAGCAGGGCCAGCAGCATCGGCTTGTTGAAGTCGACGCCGCCGGCGGTGAACATCGGCTCGAACAGAAAGGAGTGCAGGCCAGGAGCCGGGAAGCCGCACCCGTCGAAGATGTGGCAATCGGTCTCGAAGGCGAGCACCGTCGTCGGGTCAGCACTCACCGCGGGCTCCTTCAGCGTGGCGCATAGGTACGGCAACCTCGTTGTGTCGGCGCGGCAAGCAGCCGCTGGTCGGCACTGGACTGGTGTTACGGATGTGGGGGCGGCTCAGGCACAGAGCCTCGCGATTGAGCAGGCGTCAGCTCGGATGCCCGCGCCCGCAGTGCCGCAGTTGGCACCGGACGATAGCAGGATCTCGAACGCGGACTTATCCCGGCCCTACCCCTCACGTCGACGGCCCTGTGTTTTCGGGCTTCTTGCCCTTGGACGCGTCCGGATCGACGTAAAGGATCTTGGCCTTCATGTGTGCACGGATCTGGGCCGCGACCCAAACAACAGTCGCGACGATCAGCGTGATGGCGAAGGCCCTCGGATTGAACAACGTCGTGTTCTTGAACACGGCGACAAAGATGAAGAGCAGCAGCAACTGTGCCGTATAGAGCATCAGGCCCATGGCCTGGAACAGGTGCGGCAGAGATTTGGCAGTGCGTTCCAGGACGAACAGTCCGATGCCCATGAAGAGAATGACCACCAGCGTTCCGACGACCGCCCCGATCGCTCCCTTGCCGCCCGCGACCACAGCGCTGACCGCGACGGCGACGGCGCCGGCGGCAGCTGTGGGCAGGGCTACAGGGAGGAGAGTCCGGACAGTGGACGGCATGGCGGTGACTCCGCTTGCTGGTGGGGGCAGTCTGGATCGTCAGGGACGAGCGTAAGCCGGGACCGAGGTACCACCTCACGCCGGGAGAGCCGTCGCACTACGGCCCTCCGGCTCTGTCGCCGGGTCTCGTGAACGGTATCACAAACTATTTGATGAGGTCTTTACCAAGAAGGTGTGCCTACTGTCACACATGAGAGTGACCCTGCCCGTCTGCGCGCGACAGGACGGCGCTTTGTCTGGTATTGGGACCTTGTACGGCAAATCGTCAGCGTGACGTTCCGGCCTTACGCCGCTCGGGGAACCGCGATCGGGGCCCGATGGCGGTCGCTCCGTTGACGCCCGCGGGCAGCGGGGTGCGCTCCTGCGGTTCCTCTTCCGTCCCGTCGGCGCCGCCGGCCCCGGCGGCCTCTTCCATCTCGTGCGCCAGGGCCGAGTACGTCCGGCCGCTCCTGCGGTAGCGCGGCGGGATGAAGGACTCCGCCCAGCGGGGGGCGCGAGGGGTGAAGCGCGGGAGCAGCAGGAGCACCAGGCCGACCGCGCTCAGCGCGACGATGCCGAGCACGATCCACATGCTGGCCGAGTGCACCGAGTACGCGACGGCGCCGAAGGCGATCAGCGCCGACCAGAAGTACATGATCAGGACGGCCCGGCTGTGCGAGTGGCCGATCTCCAGGAGCCGGTGGTGCAGGTGTCCGCGGTCCGCCGCGAACGGCGACTTGCCCTGCCAGGTACGCCGCACGATCGCCAGCAGCAGGTCCGCCACCGGGATCGCGATGATCGTCAGCGGCAGCAGCAGCGGGATGAAGACCGGCAGCATCGCGTGGGTGACCTCGCGGGTGCTGGTGCCGGGGAAGAGCTTCATCGCATCCGGGTCCACCTGCCCGGTGACGGAGATCGCGCCGGCCGCCAGGACCAGGCCGATCAGCATCGAGCCGGAGTCGCCCATGAAGATCCTGGCCGGATGCATGTTGTGCGGGAGGAACCCCATGCACATGCCCATCAGGATGGCGGCGAAGAGGGTAGCGGGCGCGGCTTCCTCGATGCCGTACCCGTACCAGATCCGGTACGCGTACATGAAGAACGCCGCGGAGGCGATGCAGACCATGCCGGCGGCCAGGCCGTCGAGACCGTCGACGAAGTTCACCGCGTTGATGGTGATCACCACGAGCGCGACGGTGAGGAGATTGCCCTGCCAGGCGGTCACCGAGACCTGTCCGACGCCGGGCACCGGGAGCCACAGGATCGTCAGACCCTGCGCGACCATCACACCGGCGGCGATGAACTGGCCGCCCAGTTTGATCAGCGCGTCGATCTCGAACTTGTCGTCCAGGACGCCGATGAGCCAGATCACCGCCGCACCCGACAGCAGCGCGCGCGGCTCGTTCGACAGCTCGAAGACGCTGCTGAGGTTCTGCAGGTGGTCCGCGACCAGCAGACCGGCGCACAGACCGCCGAACATCGCGATGCCACCGAGCCGCGGAGTCGGCTCCCGGTGCACGTCACGGGCTCGGATCTCGGGCATCGCGCCGGTGGCGATGGCGAACTTCCGCACCGGTCCGGTCAGGAGGTAAGTCACCGCCGCCGTAACGCAGAGCGTCAGCAGGTATTCACGCACGGGCAGCCCCACAGGTATCGCCGGCCATCTCAGCCCCACACCCTAGCTTCGCGGCCACATGCTCCAGGACATTCGGGTACCGGTTGATGGTTGCACGACGGGTTCTCAGCCGGGATACGGGGGGAAATTCCCGGCCAGATCGCGTACTTCCGCAGCCGTCCGCACGCCGTCCTCCCGCAGCGCCGAGGCGAAGAACCCCGCGATGCGCTCCATCTCCGGTTCGCGCATCCCCTGGGTGGTGACGGCGGCGGTGCCGAGGCGGATGCCGCGCTCGTCGCCGTACGGGAGGGCGCAGCAGTCCACGACCAGGCCGGCCGCCGCCAGCAGCCCGCGCGCCGCCCGGCCCTCGACGCCCAGCGGGGACGGGTCGGCGGTGATCAGGTGGGTGTCGGTGCCGCCGGTGGTGACGGCGAAGCCGCGCGAGGTGAGGGCGTCGGCCAGCGCGCGGGCGTTGGCGACGACCTGGTGGGTGTACGCCGAGAAGGCGGGCGCCGCCGCCTCGCCGAACGCGACCGCCTTGGCGGCCACGGAGTGCATCTGGGCGCCGCCCTGGGTGAAGGGGAAGACGGCGCGGTCGATGCGCTCCGCGAGTTCCGCGCCGCACAGCAGCATGCCGCCGCGCGGGCCGCGCAGCACCTTGTGCGTGGTGGCGCAGACGACGTCGGCGTACGGGACGGGGCTGGGCGCCGCTCCCCCGGCGACCAGGCCGATGGGGTGGGCGGCGTCCGCGACGAGGTACGCGCCGGCCTCGTCGGCGATCTCACGGAAGGCGGCGTAGTCGGGGTGCCTCGGGTAGGCGATCGAGCCGACCACGATGGCTCGGGGGCGGTGCGTGCGGGCGAGGAGGCGCACCTGCTCGTAGTCGATGAGACCGGACTCGTGGTCGACGCCGTAGCCGATGAAGTCGAACCAGCGGCCGGAGAAGTTGGCCGGGGAGCCGTGGGTGAGGTGTCCCCCGTACGGGAGGCCCATGGCCAGGGCGGTGTCACCCGGCCGCAGGAGCGCGGCGTACGCGGCGAGGACGGCGGCGGAGCCGGAGTGCGGCTGGACGTTGGCGTGTTCGGCCCCGAAGAGGCGGGTGGCGCGGTCGATCGCGATGCGTTCGGCGACGTCGACGAGCTCGCAGCCGCCGTGGTGGCGGGCGCCGGGGTAGCCCTCGGCGTACTTGTTGGCGAGCGGGGAGCCGAGGGCCGCGAGCACGGCGGGCGAGCAGAAGTTCTCGGCGGCGATCAGCTGGAGGCCGGTGGCCTCGCGGCCCATCTCGCCGAGGACGACGTCGGCGATCTCGGGGTCCTGGCGGCTCAGCGCTTCGAAGCCCGCCCCGAGGACGGCGTGCTCCTGCTGAACGGGTGAGGCGGTGACCGGCATGGCTGGCTCCGGGCCTGGCGAAGGAGTGCGGCCCCTCCAATGTAGGACGCCCGGGGGCACACTGCCCGGCGTGCGGCGCGTTCTTTCCCCGCGCGCCCCTTCCGGCCCATGAGGCGCACCCGTGTCTGTGCGCCCCGCCGGCGGGTCCTCGGGACACCGCGGGCGCGGGGGGCCCGGCCCGGCTCCGGCCGCTCAGGTGCGGGCCGGCGTCCCCGTGAGCGCGGTGACGACCGGGTCGAGCGCCGTGTTGATCTCGTCGCCGATCGAGCGGAAGAAGGTGATGGGAGCGCCGTACGGGTCGTACACCTCGTCGGCCTCCACGCTGGGGGCCAGCAGCCAGCCCCGGAGCGCGGCCGCGGCCCGTACGAGCGCCCTCGCGCGTTCCACCACGCCGTCCTGCAGGGGATCGGGCAGCGTCGCCGGGTCGATGGCCCGTACGAGCCGGGTGAACTCCTTGAGCGTGAAGGTGCGCAGGCCGGCCGAGTGACCCATCGAGATCACCTGCGCGCGGTGGTCGCGCGTCGCCGTCAGGACGAGGTCCGCGCGGATGACGTGCTCGTCGAGCAGTTCGCGCCCGGTGAAGCCCGCCGCGTCCGCGCCGAAGTCGGCCAGGACCGCGGCGGCGTTGGCCTCCATGGGTGCGCCCTCGTGCCCCCACGTGCCCGCGCTCTCGACGACGAGACCGCGGGTGAGCGGGTCGCCCAGCCGGTCGCTGAGGGCATGGCGGGTCAGCCGCTCGGTGATCGGCGAGCGGCAGACGTTGCCGGTGCTGACGTGGAGGATACGGAAGGTGTTCCCGGATATACCTTCGGCTGTGCCACGCCCGTCAAGGGCGGTCAACTGGCCACCTCGAGGTCGGGTACGACCTTGCGCAGCTCCTCGGCGTCGAGTGCGCCGGCCCGCAGCAGGACGGGGACCTTCCCGGTGACGTCGACGATCGACGACGGGACGATACCGGGCGTCGGGCCGCCGTCGAGGTACACGGAGACGGAGTCGCCGAGCATCTCCTGGGCCGCGTCGCAGTCCTCGGGAGCGGGGTGTCCCGTGAGGTTGGCGCTGGAGACGGCCATCGGGCCGAACTCGGTCAGCAGCTCGATCGCGACCGGGTGCAGCGGCATGCGGACGGCGACCGTGCCGCCCGTCTCGCCGAGGTCCCACTGCAGGGACGGCTGGTGGCGCGCGACGAGGGTCAGGGCGCCCGGCCAGAACGCGTCGACGAGCTCCCACGCCTGCTCGGAGAAGTCCGTGACCAGGCCGTGCAGGGTGTTCGGGGAGCCGATGAGGACGGGGGTGGGCATGTTGCGCCCGCGTCCCTTGGCCTCCAGGAGGTCGCCGACGGCCTCGGCGCTGAAGGCGTCGGCCCCGATGCCGTAGACGGTGTCGGTCGGGAGGACGACCAGCTCGCCACGGCGGACGGCGGCCGCGGCTTCGCGAAGACCGGTCTTGCGGTCGGTCGCGTCGTTGCAGTCGTATCGCCGTGCCATTTAACGGGCCTCCTCGTGCGGGAACTGGTTGGTGCGGCCGGCGGTCACGGCATGGCCTTGCGGGCGGTCGCGAAGCGGGGCCGGTTGTTGAGGTCGGGGTGGTCGGCCGCGTCGGCCCAGCCACGCTCCTCGGTGAAGATCCACGGCACCTGGCCGCCCTGGGTGTCGGCGTGCTCGATGACGACGACACCGCCGGGGCGCAGCAGGCGGTGGGCGGTGCGCTCGATGTGGCGGATCAGGTCGAGGCCGTCCTCGCCGGAGAAGAGCGCCATCTCCGGGTCGTGGTCGCGGGCCTCGGGGGCGACGTACTCCCACTCGGTGAGCGGAATGTACGGCGGGTTGGAGACGACGAGGTCCACCTGGCCGTCGAGCTCGGGGAGCGCGTCCCTGGCGTCGCCCTGGTGGATGGTGACGCGCGAGCCCTCGGCGTTCTTGCGGGTCCACTTGATCGCGTCGTCGGACAGCTCCACGCCGTGCACGCGCGAGCGCGGGACCTCCTGGGCCATGGCGAGCGCGATGGCGCCGGAGCCGGTGCACAGGTCGACGATGAGCGGCTCGACGACGTCCATGGCCCGTACCGCGTCTATGGCCCAGCCGACGACCGACTCGGTCTCGGGGCGGGGGACGAAGACGCCGGGGCCCACCTGGAGCTCCAGGAAGCGGAAGAAGGCGCGCCCGGTGATGTGCTGCAACGGTTCGCGGGCCTCGCGCCGCGCGATCGTCTCCCAGTAGCGGGCGTCGAAGTCGGCGTCCTTGACGTTGTGCAGCTCTCCCCGCTTGACGCCGTGCACGAACGCGGCGAGCTCCTCCGCGTCGAACCGCGGTGAGGGCACGCCGGCGTCGGCCAGCCGCTGGGTGGCCTGAGCCACCTCGGCGAGCAGCAGATTCATCCCGGTCCTCCGACTTGCAGGGGGCTTACTGGCTTTGTTGGCTTACTGGCTCTCCTGGGCCGCCGCGAGCTTCGCGGCGGAGTCGGCGTCGACGCAGGCCTGGATCACGGCGTCCAGTTCACCGTCGAGCACCTGGTCCAAGTTGTACGCCTTGAAGCCCACGCGGTGGTCCGAGATCCGGTTTTCCGGGAAGTTGTACGTACGGATCTTCTCCGAGCGGTCAACCGTGCGGACCTGGCTGCGGCGTACGTCGGAGGCTTCCTGCTCGGCGGCCTCCTGGGCGGCGGCGAGGAGCCGCGAGCGCAGGATGCGCATGGCCTGCTCCTTGTTCTGGAGCTGGCTCTTCTCGTTCTGGCAGGAGGCGACGACGCCGGTCGGCAGGTGCGTGATGCGGACCGCGGAGTCGGTGGTGTTGACGGACTGGCCGCCGGGGCCGGACGAGCGGTAGACGTCGATGCGCAGGTCGTTGGCGTGGATCTCGACGTCGACCTCTTCGGCCTCGGGGGTGACGAGTACGCCGGCCGCCGAGGTGTGGATGCGGCCCTGCGACTCGGTGGAGGGCACGCGCTGCACGCGGTGCACGCCGCCCTCGTACTTCAGCCGCGCCCAGACGCCCTGGCCGGGCTCGGTCGCGCCGTTGCCGCCCTTGGTCTTCACCGCGACCTGGACGTCCTTGTAGCCGCCCAGCTCGGACTCGGTGGCGTCGATGATCTCGGTCTTCCAGCCGACGCGCTCGGCGTACCGCAGGTACATGCGCAGCAGGTCGCCGGCGAACAGGGCGGACTCGTCGCCGCCCGCGCCCGCCTTGACCTCCAGGATGACGTCCTTGTCGTCGCTGGGGTCGCGCGGGACGAGGAGCAGGCGGAGCTTCTCGGTGAGCTCGGCCTGCTGCTTCTCCAGCAGCTTCAGCTCGGCAGCGAAGTCGGGGTCGTCGTGGGCGAACTCGCGTGCCGTGACGATGTCCTCGCCGGTCTGCTTCCAGGCCCGGTACGTCCCGATGATCGGGGTCAGCTCGGCGTAGCGCTTGTTCAGCCTGCGCGCGTTCGCCTGGTCGGCGTGGACCGAGGGATCGGCCAGCTTCTTCTCGAGATCGGCGTGCTCACCGATCAGATCCTCGACCGCCTCGAACATCTTCGGGCTCCTGGGTAGCAAAAACGAAAAGGAAGTGCGGACTGTGCGTCACGACAAAGCGCCGGTCCTCCCCGCCCCTGTACGGAGCGGCCGAGGACCGGCGCAATGGCTCGCTACTTCGCGGCGGCAGCCTTGCCGAAGCGGGCCTCGAAGCGGGCCACGCGGCCACCGGTGTCGAGGATCTTCTGCTTGCCCGTGTAGAACGGGTGGCACTCGGAGCAGACCTCGGCACGGACGGTGCCGCTGGAGATCGTGCTGCGGGTGGTGAACGACGCGCCACAGGTACAGCTGACCTGGGTCTCGACGTACTCGGGGTGGATTTCGCGCTTCAAGGTGTCTCCTAGTTTCGGGAGGGCGCCGGGTCGCACGCGCGGATTGCGCATACGTGAACCGGGGCCGACGTACCAGTCTGCCAGCACTGGCCGCATCTCCCAAAACCGGGGACGGCCCGGAACTATTCCCCGGTCCGCTACCGGCTCCGTACGACCTGGCCCGCGTCGCCCTTGTCGCCCGCCGAGCCCTTGGTGGCGGAGGCCGGCACGGGCTTGTCCTGCCGCAGCGCCTCCCACACCCGCTGCGACTGGCGCTGGAGCGGCAGGACGCGGTTGGGGTCGGCCGGGTCGTACCGCACGGGCAGCGTCATCATGTTCATGTCGCCGGGACCGATGCCCTTGAGGCCGTTCGCGAAGCCCATGAGCTCCTTGACCGAGGCGAGGTCGGAGTCGGTGGTGACGGCCTTGGTGGCGCTGTCGGCCAGGCCGAGCAGCTTCTTCGGGCTGGTGAGGACGCCGACGTCCTTGACCTGGTCGACCAGCGCCTTCACAAAGGCCTGCTGGAGCTGGATGCGGCCGAGGTCGCTGCCGTCGCCGACGCTCTTGCGGGTCCGTACGAGACCGAGCGACTCCTCGCCGTCGAGGGTGTGCGTGCCGGGTCTGAGGTGCAGCCGGCTCTTGTCGTCGTCGATGGCCTGCCGGGTGGTGATCTCCACCCCGCCCAGCTCGTCGATGAGCTTCTTGAAGCCGGTGAAGTCGACCTCGACGTAGTGGTCCATGCGGATGCCGGACATCTTCTCGACGGTCTTGACCGCGCAGGCCGGGCCGCCGGCCTCGTACGCCGTGTTGAACATCTGGTGCCCGGCGCCCGGGACGGTGCCGCCGCCGCTGTCCGAGGCGCAGGCGGGCCGGTCGATCAGGGTGTCGCGCGGTATGGAGACGACGCTCGCCTTCTTGCGGCCCTCGTACACGTGCATGACCATCGCGGTGTCGGAGCGGGCGGCGCCCTCGTCCTCGCCGTACTTCGCGTTGTCGCCCGAGCGGGAGTCGGAGCCGAGGACGAGGATGTCCAGGGAGCCGTTGTCGACGTCGTCGGGACGGTCGACGCCGAGCTGGGTGTTGATGTCAACGCCCTTGAGGTTGCCGTCGAGTTGGACGTACACGTAACCGAGTCCCGTGCCTCCGAGCAGCACCACCGCGGCGGCGGTCCACGCCGCGACGGTCAGCGCCTTCGGGCGGCCGCCGGGCTCCGGGGGCTTCCGGCGCCTGCCGGTGCCCCGTATTCGGCCGCTCCTGCTCTGCTGCTCACCCATGTTCTCCCCAGCGCTCGTTGGTTCCGGTACCTCCTGCCGTGGCGATCGGGCACGGTATGTCGGCACTTACGACACTTGTCAGACGGCGGATCACCGTGAAGGGTTGCACAACGCCCTGTGGCCCCTGCTGGGGGCAGGGGCCACAGGGCGCGGATGAGCGGTGTGGGCGAGAGGGACCAACGGCCTTTCTCACCAGCCGTTTCAGCCGAAGATGTTGTACTGCTGCCAGCCGGTGCCGATCTTGACGCGTGTGGCGAAGATCTCCGACGAGCCCTTGCCGGTGCCCGGGTAGAGATACATCGTGCCGCCGGGCGTACGGGCCAGGAAGTCGGCCCTGCCGTCGCCGGTGACGTCACCGGCCGCGTCGAAGGCGTTGTAGTCGCGCCACGTACGGACCTCGACCTTGGCGGCGAAGGCGCCGGTGCCGGCCTTGCCGGTCCCCTTGTGGAGGAACATCTCGGACGTGCTGGCCTTGCGGGTGATCAGGTCGGCCTTGCCGTCGCCGGTGAAGTCGCCGTTGCCGCGCACGGAGTTGAACTGGCCGTAACCGGTGCCGGCCTTGACGCGGGGCGAGAAGGTGCCGTTCCCCTTGCCCGGGTAGATCCACAGGACGCCTACGGAGTCGACCGACAGCAGGTCGGGCAGGGCGTCGCCGGTGACATCGCCGGGGACGACGACGTGCTTCCTGGAGCCCCAGCCGGACGCGATCTTCGTGTTGGCCCACTGCCGGGTGGACGGCACGTAGTGCGACCACCAGAGCTCCCCGGAGGTCGTACGGACGACCAGGTCTTCCAGGCCGTCGCGGTTCAGGTCGCTCTGGAGGATCACGTTGGTGCCGCTGTAGTCGCCCTGGCTGACACGCGCGGCCAGCGAGGTGCCCTTGGAGGCGTACGAGTAGAGAGTGCCGCCGGAGCTGCGCCGGGCAAGGACGTCGGAACGGTGGTCGCCGCTCAGGTTGGCGTCGTCCACCCGCGGGACGACGGAGCCGGCGTACGAGCTGACTTTGGCGTAGACGCTGTACGCGCCCTTCTCGACGCAGTCCTTGATGCCCCACGAGACCACGCCGACGATCCTGCCGCCGACGACCAGCGGGCCGCCCGAGTCACCGTTGCAGGCGGTCTTCGTGCCGCTGTCCCGGCCGCTGGCGGGCTTGCCCGCGCACACCATGTGGCCCTTGACGAACTGGTGGCCCAGCTGCCAGTTCGCGCACGTGGCATCGGAGTTGAGCGGCAGCTCCGCCTTGCGGAGCGTCTGCGAGACGGCGTTGCTGGTGGACGTGGTGCGGCCCCAGCCGTAGACCGTGGCGAGGGTCCCGGGCCGGTACGACGCGGTGTCGTCCGACTTCGTGATGTTGATCGGCCTGGCCTTGACCGGGGCGGCCAGGGTCAGGACGGCGATGTCGTTGTCGAGCGTGTAGTCGCTGTACTTCGGGTGGTTCCACTGCCGCCGGACGGCCGACTTCGTGCCGCCGGTGCCCAGCTTGTCGCTTCCGGTGACGACGACGCCCTTGGCCTTCCAGTCGACGCCCTTGACGCAGTGCGCCGCGGTGAGGATCTTCGTTGGCGCGACGACGGCGCCGCCGCAGAAGAAGGAGTCGGGACCGTCGTTGTAGAAGAGCTGGGCCATCCAGGGAGCCGACGCGATGCTCGTGTTCGTACCCCCGATGACCATCGGCTCGATCGTCCCGCCGGACGAGAACCGGTCCGAAGTGGGCGGCTGCTGGGCCTTCTTGGCCGCCGACGCCAGCCGCGCGGCCAGTTCCGCCTGGGAGGGTGCGGTGACGGACGGCTCGCTCGCGGGCGGCTCGGGCGGCGGCGGCGCCGCGTTGGCCGGGGCCATCAGCATCGCACCGGCGACGGCGGCCGCGATCACCGCGCCCGCCACCGGTACGGCTGCGCGTATCCGGCGGCGGTGCCGGCCGCCCTGCTTGCCAGAGATCACTCGGGACTCCTGATTCAGATGTACGGGAAGGCGCCCCAAATGGATCTCCCCACCTGCGGCCGATCGATCGTACGACCGACTCCCGTACACCTGGGGCCACTTGTGACCAACCAGTGAACACAACTTGGCAACACCCTTACCGTTCCCGGGGTTTACATCACCGGGAACGACAAAGCCGCCCCGCCACTTTCGTGACGGGGCGGCTCAGCGGTACCGCGGCGGTCAGTCGCCGCCGTTGCCCGACGGGGTCGTCTTGGCGATCTGCATCAGGAACTCGGCGTTCGACTTCGTCTGCTTCATCTTGTCCAGCAGCAGCTCGATCGCCTGCTGCGAGTCGAGCGCGTGCAGCACCCGGCGCAGCTTCCAGACGATGGCGAGCTCTTCCGCGTTGAGGAGGATCTCCTCCTTGCGGGTGCCGGACGGGTCGACGTCGACAGCCGGGAAGATGCGCTTGTCGGCGAGCTTCCGGTCGAGCTTGAGCTCCATGTTGCCGGTGCCCTTGAACTCCTCGAAGATCACCTCGTCCATGCGCGAGCCGGTCTCGACGAGCGCGGTGGCCAGGATGGTCAGCGAGCCGCCGTCCTCGATGTTGCGCGCCGCACCGAAGAAGCGCTTCGGCGGGTAGAGCGCGGTCGAGTCGACACCACCGGACAGGATGCGTCCGGAGGCGGGAGCCGCGAGGTTGTACGCACGGCCCAGACGGGTGATCGAGTCGAGCAGGACGACCACGTCGTGACCCAGCTCCACGAGGCGCTTCGCGCGCTCGATGGCGAGCTCGGCGACGGTGGTGTGGTCCTCGGCCGGCCGGTCGAAGGTCGAGGAGATGACCTCGCCCTTCACCGACCGCTGCATGTCGGTGACCTCTTCCGGACGCTCGTCGACCAGGACGACCATCAGGTGGCACTCGGGGTTGTTGACGGTGATCGCGTTGGCGATCGCCTGCATGATCATGGTCTTGCCGGTCTTCGGCGGGGCCACGATCAGGCCGCGCTGGCCCTTGCCGATCGGCGCGACGAGGTCGATGATCCGGGTCGTCAGGACGCCCGGGTCGGTCTCGAGGCGCAGTCTGTCCTGCGGGTACAGCGGCGTCAGCTTGTTGAACTCCGGGCGCCCGCGGCCGGATTCGGCCGCCATGCCGTTCGCGGAGTCGAGGCGTACGAGCGCGTTGAACTTCTCGCGGCGCTCGCCGTCCTTGGGCTGGCGGACGGCGCCGGTGACGTGGTCACCCTTGCGCAGGCCGTTCTTGCGCACCTGGGCCAGCGAGACGTACACGTCGTTCGGGCCCGGCAGGTAGCCGGAGGTCCGGATGAACGCGTAGTTGTCGAGGATGTCCAGGATGCCCGCGACGGGGATCAGGACGTCGTCGTCGGAGACCGGCGGCGCGTCGCTGCCGAACTCCTCGCGGCCACGACGGCCACGGCGGTCGCGGTAGCGGCCGCGGCGGCCACGACGGCCACCCTCGAAATCGTCGTCGTCCTGGGGTCCGGCGCCCTGCGGGCCGCCCTGGCCGCCCTGGCGCTGCTGGCGCTGGCCGCCCTGGTCGTCGCCCTTGCCGCGGTCACGGCGGTCGCCGCGGTCCCCGCGCTCCTGGCGGTCGCCGCGCTGGCCGTCACCGCGCTCCCCGCGCTCGCCGCGGTCGCGCTGACCGCGCTCCCGGCGGTCGCCGCGCTGACCGCGCTCCTGGCGGTCGCCGCGGCGGCCCTCGGCGGTGTCGACGGCGGCCTCGGCCTTGGCCTCGGGCTGCGCGTCGGTCCGTACCTCGGTCTTGAGGTCGGCCTTGGGCTCGGCCTTCACCTCGGTGGCGACAGCCGACTCGGGGCTGCCCGCCTGCGCGGTGGCGCGACGCCGGCGGCGCTCGCCGGCCGGCTGGTCGTCACTGGCCGGCTGACCGGGGATGTCGATCTGCTGCTGCGCCACGGCCTGCTCGGCGGCGGGCGCGGCGGCCGGGGCCTTGGCGCTCTCGTCGCCCGTACGGGCCTTGGAGGTGGCGCGGCGCTTCGGCTTGGTCTCGGCGGTTGAGCCGGCCGTCTCGGCGCTCTTGGCCGGGGCGGAGCCGCCGGCCTGCGTTTCCTTGATGACCTCGATCAGCTGGCTCTTGCGCATACGCGCGGTGCCCCTGATGCCGAGGCCGGACGCGACCTGCTGCAGCTCGGCCAGGACCATGCCGTCGAGGCCGGTGCCGGAGCGGCGGCGGCGTGCGGCACTACCAGTGGCAGCACCTGCGGCGGACGCGGTGTTGTCGACATTCTTGTCGGCAGTCACGCCCATCAGATCGGTGGTGTCGCTCACGAAGGGTCCTTCCCTGGAGCGGACGTCGGCCTGTCTGGCTCGGCGACCGGTTGTGCTGTCCGACTGCGGTCTTGTTGAACCGTGCCGGGGCGGTGGTCCGCCGGATATGGCGGAGAGATAAACGTGCTGGGGGTCCGGCTCGTGCAATTGCCGGTTCCGGAGCGTGCTCGAAACTGCTCAGGCAGGCTGCTCAGGCAGTTGGGGAGGCTCCCGGAAGAAGTGGTCCCGAACGGGGACACGATGCACCGCGCCACAAGGACGCCGGGTGCAGACTTGAGATTAACACTACCGGATCCAACAAATATTCCCCCTCTCGTTCACCGGCAATCGCGTGTCACTGCGCCCCGAGCGGCAGGACACTCGCTCCCGCGGCGTCGAGAGCCAGCCGATTGGCCGCCCACCCCTCGCCCGCGAGCCGTGCGACCTTGTCGGCCGCACTGTCCTCGACCAGCGCGAGGACCGTGGGGCCCGCGCCGGAGATGACCGCGGGGACGCCGTCCGCGCGCAGTCGGTTGACCAGGGCCAGGCTCTCCGGCATCGCCGGGGCGCGGTAGTCCTGGTGGAGTCGGTCCTCGGTCGCCGCGAGCAGCAGCTCGGGACGCCTGGTCAGGGCTTCGACGAGCAGGGCGGCGCGGCCCGCGTTGGTGGCGGCGTCCACATGGGGGACGGTACGGGGCAGCAGGCCGCGGGCGGTCTCGGTGAGCACCGGCTTGCCGGGCACGAAGACCACCGGAACGATGGAATCCGCAGGATCCATCCTGATCGCCCTGGCCGCTCCCCCGTCGGTCCAGGCCAGCGTGAAGCCGCCGAGCAGGCAGGCGGCGACGTTGTCGGGGTGGCCCTCGATCTCGGTCGCCAGCTCCAGCAGCGCCGCCTCGTCGAGCCGTGCGTCGCCGCCTATGGTCACGGCGCGCGCGGCGACGATCCCGGCGCAGATGGCGGCGGAGGAGGAGCCGAGGCCGCGGCCGTGCGGGATGCGGTTGGCGCAGACGACCTCCAGGCCGCGCGGCTGTCCGCCGAGCAGGTCGAAGGCGGTGCGGAGCGACCGTACGAGCAGGTGACTCTCGTCGCGGGGCAGCGTCTCGGCGCCCTCACCTGCGATGTCTACGTGCAGCCCGGAGTCGGCGACCCGGACGACGACATCGTCGTACAGCCCCAGCGACAGGCCCAGGGCATCGAAGCCGGGACCAAGATTTGCGCTGGTGGCGGGGACGCGCACCCTTACGGCGGCGGCGCGGAACGCGGGACCGGCCATCGCTCGACGACTCTCCTTGTGGGACTGCGAGATTGTGCGGACTGCGACATTCTGAAGGACGTACGAACACCCGGAGGCCATGACGGCAGCAGCACCGCGGCATATGCGGCGGGGCGGGTTGAGTACAGCCTATCGAAGGAAGGTTCTGTGACGACATAGGGCGCACAGGAGGCGCACGATGCGTGTCGCGAGCCATCCTGTGCGCCTATGTCTGGTCTTACGGGGCCTTACGGGGCTTTACGCCACCGGCCGGCCCCCCGCCCGGCCTCTACGCGAGACCGAGGCGCTCGGCGGCCGTGGCGGCGTCCACGGGCACCGTGACGGGCTGCGGCGCTCCGGCCACCGCCCAGTCCGGGTCCTTGAGGCCGTTTCCGGTCACCGTGCAGACGATCTTCTGGCCGGGGTCGACCTTGCCCTCGTCGGCGGCCTTGAGCAGACCGGCGACGCTGGCGGCCGAGGCGGGCTCGACGAAGACGCCTTCCTGGGAGGCCAACAGGCGGTAGGCGCGCAGGATCTCACGGTCCGTCACCTCGTCGATGAAGCCGCCCGACTCGTCCCGCGCCGCCAGGGCGTACTGCCAGGAGGCGGGGTTGCCGATGCGAATCGCGGTGGCGACGGTGTGCGGGTCCTTGACGACCTCGCCGCGCACGATCGGGGCCGAGCCGGAGGCCTGGAAGCCCCACATGCGGGGGGTCCGGGTGGAGATCTTGTCGGCCGCGTACTCGCGGTACCCGCGCCAGTACGCGGTGATGTTTCCAGCGTTGCCGACGGGAAGAACGTGAACGTCCGGGGCGTCGCCGAGCCGGTCGACAATCTCGAAGGCGGCGGTCTTCTGGCCCTCGATGCGGACCGGGTTGACCGAATTGACCAGCGCCACCGGGTAGTTGTCGGAGAGGCTGCGGGCGAGCGTCAGGCAGTCGTCGAAGTTGCCGTCGACCTGAAGGATCTTGGCGCCGTGCACGAGCGCCTGGCCCATCTTGCCGAGCGCGATCTTGCCCTGCGGCACGAGGACGGCGCACACCATTCCGGCGCGCACCGCGTAGGCGGCGGCCGAGGCCGACGTGTTGCCGGTGGAGGCGCAGATGACCGCCTTCGCGCCCTCCTCCTTGGCCCGGGTGATCGCCATGGTCATGCCGCGGTCCTTGAAGGAACCGGTCGGGTTGGCGCCCTCGACCTTGAGGTACACCTCGCAGCCGGTGCGCTCGGAGAGGACCTGCGCCAGTACGAGCGGCGTGCCACCCTCGCCGAGCGTGACGACGGGCGTCGTCTGCGTCACCGGAAGACGGTCCCGGTACTCCTCGATGATGCCGCGCCACTGGTGGGTGCCGATGCTGGTCATGGGTCCTTACTCCCCTTCAACACGCATGATGCTGGCGACACCGCGCACGGTGTCGAGCTTGCGCAGCGCCTCGACGGTCCCCGAGAGGGCGGCGTCGGGCGCGCGGTGGGTGACGACGACGAGGGATGCCTCGCCGACTCCGTCCTGTCGGCTCTGCTGGCGCACGGTGTCGATGGAGACGCCGTGCTCGGCGAAGACCGTCGCGACCTGGGCGAGCACACCCGGCTTGTCGGCCACATCGAGGCTGATGTGGTACCGCGTGACGACCTCCCCCATGGAGCTGACAGGAAGCTGGGTGTACGCGGACTCGCCGGGCCCGGTGGTCTCCGCGACCAGGTTCCGGCAGACCGCCACGAGGTCGCCGAGCACGGCGGACGCGGTCGGCGCCCCGCCGGCGCCGGGGCCGTAGAACATCAGCTGCCCGGCCGCCTCGGCCTCGATGAAGACCGCGTTGTACGCCTCGCGGACCGAGGCCAGCGGGTGGGTCAGCGGGATCATCGCCGGGTGGACGCGGGCGGTGACGGAATTGCCGTCGGCCGCGCGCTCGCAGATGGCGAGGAGCTTGACGGTGCAGCCCATGCGCTTGGCGGAGGCGATGTCGGCGGCCGTGACCTCGGTCAGCCCCTCGCGGTGCACGTCGCCGATCCGCACCCGGGTGTGGAAGGCGATCCCGGCCAGGATGGCGGCCTTGGCGGCGGCGTCGAAGCCCTCGACGTCGGCGGTGGGGTCGGCCTCGGCGTACCCGAGGGCGGTGGCCTCGTCGAGCGCCTCGGAGTAACCGGCTCCGCTCGTGTCCATCTTGTCGAGGATGAAGTTCGTCGTGCCGTTGACGATGCCGAGCACGCGGTTGACCTTGTCACCGGCGAGGGATTCGCGCAGCGGCCGTACGAGCGGGATGGCGCCCGCGACGGCGGCCTCGTAGTACAGGTCCCGTCCGTGCGCCTCGGCGGCGGCGTGCAGGGCCGCGCCGTCCTCCGCGAGCAGTGCCTTGTTCGCGGAGACGACGGAGGCGCCGTGCTCGAACGCGGTGGTGATGAGGGCCCGGGCGGGCTCGATGCCACCGATTACCTCGATCACGACGTCGATGTCACCCCGTTTGACCAGCGCGGTCGCGTCGGTGGTGATCAGCGAGGGGTCGATGCCCTCGCGCACCTTGGAGGGGCGGCGCACGGCGACCCCGGCCAGCTCGACCGGGGCGCCGATGCGGGCGGCGAGGTCTTCGGCGTGCGTCGTCATGATGCGCGCCACCTCTGAGCCGACCACACCACAGCCCAGGAGCGCCACCTTCAGCGGACGCGTACGCATCATTCGACCTACGCCTTTCATTCGGCACAGCGTTTCTTGCATGAATGTGAACCAGTCTCACTCACCGGACGGGACTTTCTGTCCGTGGTCCAGATTGCGAGACATCTATTTCATCAGCCGACATCGAGACGCAGGAGATCCTCCTCCGTCTCGCGTCGGACGATGACCCGGGCCTCACCATCATTCACCGCGACGACGGGCGGGCGCAGCGAGTGGTTGTAGTTGCTCGCCATGGAGCGGCAGTAGGCGCCGGTGGCCGGCACGGCGATGAGGTCGCCGGGCGCGAGGTCAGCGGGCAGGAACGCGTCCCGCACCACGATGTCACCGCTCTCGCAGTGCTTGCCGACGACACGGACGAGCATCGGCTCGGCGTCCGAGGTGCGCGACACCAGCGCCACGCTGTACTCGGCGTCGTACAGGGCGGTGCGGATGTTGTCCGACATGCCGCCGTCGACGCTCACGTATGTACGCAGCCCCTCCAGCGGCTTGATCGTGCCGACCTCGTAGAGGGTGAACGCGGTGGGCCCGACGATCGCCCGGCCGGGCTCGACGGAGATGCGGGGGGTGCTGAGCCCGGCGGCCTCGCACTCCCGGCCGACGATCTCGGTCAGCGCCTTGGCGATCTCGTGCGGCTCGCGGGGGTCGTCCTCGGAGGTGTACGCGATGCCGAGGCCGCCGCCGAGGTCGATCTCGGGCAGCTCGACGCCGTGCTCGTCGCGCACCTCGGTGAGCAGCTGCACCACGCGGCGGGCGGACACCTCGAAGCCGGCCATGTCGAAGATCTGCGAGCCGATGTGCGAGTGGATGCCGATGAGCTCCAGACCGTCGAGCCGCAGGGCGCGCCGTACCGCTTCCGCGGCCTGGCCGTCCGCGAGGGCGATGCCGAACTTCTGGTCCTCGTGGGCGGTGGCGATGAACTCGTGCGTGTGGGCCTCGACGCCGACGGTCACCCGGATCTGTACGCGCTGCCGCTTGCCCTGGCTCTGCGCGATGTGCGCGACGCGGACGATCTCCTGGAAGGAGTCGAGGACGATCCGCCCCACCCCGACACGTACCGCCCGCTCGATCTCCTCGACCGACTTGTTGTTGCCGTGGAAGGCGATGCGCTCGGCGGGCATGCCGGCGTCGAGGGCGGTGGTCAGTTCCCCGCCGGAGCAGACGTCGAGGTTGAGCCCCTCCTCCTTGAGCCAGCGGACCACGGCCCGGGAGAGGAACGCCTTGCCCGCGTAGAAGACGTCGGCGTCCGGCCCGAAGGCGTCGGCCCAGGCGCGGCAGCGGGCGCGGAAGTCGCTCTCGTCGAGGAAGTAGGCGGGTGTGCCGAACTCCTCGGCGAGGCGGCTGACTTCCATGCCGCCGACGGTGACGACGCCGTCCTCGTTGCGTCGTACGGTCCGCGCCCAGACCTTCTCGTCGAGCGCGTTGAGGTCGGCGGCCGGGGCGGTGTAGTGGCCCTCGGGGTAGACATCGGCGTGACGGGGCCCGGCGGGGTGTGCGGAACGGCTCATGGTCCTTCTGTCTCTCTCACAGATGTTCGGGTGCGCTGATGCCGAGCAAGGACAGGCCGCCGGCGAGCACCGTCCCGGTGGCCTCGGCGAAGGCCAGCCGGGAACGGTGGGCGACCGAGGGTTTCTCGTCGCCGAGGGGCAGGACGGGGTGGGCGTCGTGGAAGCGGAAGAAGGCCTCCGCTGTCATGTCCAGGTGCCGCGCGAGCCGGTCGGGCGCGCGGTGGCGGGCGGCGGCTTCGAGGACGGCGGGGTAATCGGCGAGAGCGCGTACGAGCGCCTGAGCCTCGGCGCCTCTCCCCGTGCCCTCGGCGTCCTCCCCGTGGAACCCGAGGTCGGCGGCGTTGCGGACGACGGCGCGGGTGCGGGCGTGGGCGTACCGGACGCGGAAGAGGGGGTTGGTCTCCCGCTGCACGAGGAGGTCGTCGGCCGAGGCGGTCGCGGTGGGCCAGACGAGGTGCCAGACGGCGGCGTCGCGGCCCAGGAGGGCCACGAGGGCCCGTTCGGCGGGGTTCTCGCCGCCTTCGGCGGCTGCCGTGCTGTACGCGGCGCCGCCCGTTCCGTTCCCGGCGCTTCCCGTACCGTCCTCGCCGCCCGCCGTGCTGTTCTCACCGCCGCCCGTACGGACGACGCTCGCGCCCAGCGCGTGGGCGATCCGGGCGACGGCGCGGGCGAGCGTCCCGGTGCCGACCCGGACTACGTCACCGGCGAGGGCGGCCCCGTGGCCGTAGGCGCGGCCCTGGGCGAGGACGGTGCGTACGACGGAGGAGTGGGCGTCGGGGGCGAGGGTGAAGTTCAGGAACCCGGGGCCGGTGACCTCTACGTCGACGATCGCGTCGTACCCGGTCAGCAGCAGCTGGGCCCGCAGGATCTCGGCGACCTCGCGGGCGGGGCGGCCGGCGGGGCCGGCGAGCTTGAGGGCGACGTTGGTGGCGTAGTCCCCGCGGCCGCCGGGCCGCGGCCGCTCGACGACGGCGCGCTCCGGCACCGGCGCCCGCAGCACGTCCGCGTCCACGGCGCGACGCACGGCGCGCAGCACGGTACGGGAGAGCTCTGCGGGGGTCACGGCACAAGCGTATGGGAGGAGGGGGGCCTGAACGCGAACCGGTTTCGCCATGCGGGCACCGGGGGCGCCACCCGACCGGGTGACGGGCTTCGAGCCGGGAGGCGCATCGGCGATCGGGGTGGGCGAGGCCTGGAGGGCAGGCCGACAGGGATCCACTCAACGGTCACGGCTCGGCCGCTCGGCCGCTCGGCCGCTCGGCCGTCCAGCCGGTCAGCCACTCAGCCCGGTCAGCCACTCAGCCCGGTCAGCCGACAGTACGGCCGGCCTGCCCGGCTTCGTGCATGTCGTCGGCCCGGCCGTCGTTCCGGCCATCGGCCCGTCCGTCGTTCCGGCCTTCGATCCGGCCTTCGGCACTGTCGTCACCACCGCTGGCCTCGACGCTGCCGTCAACAGCCGATGTGCGCTCGCGGCGAGCCAACTGCCGTACGAGGCGGACCAGCTCGGCGGGCTCGAAGGGCTTGGAGAGGAAGGCGTCGACACCGACCGCGAGGCCGCTCTCCACCTCGTACTGCGTACAGGCGCTGATGATCGCGAGGGGCAGATGGCGGGTCCCGGGGTCGTCCCGGAGCCGCGCGGCCGTACGCAGCCCGTCGAGGCGCGGCATCACGACGTCCAGCGTCACGACATCGGGGCAGACGCGGTGAACCATGTCCAGAGCCTCGGCACCGTCGGCCGCGGTCACCACCTCGAAGCCCTCCAGCTCGAGATTGACCCTGATCAACTGCCGGATGACCTTGTTGTCGTCCACAACAAGCACGCGGCCGGACACGCCTGGCACAACTCGAGAGTAGGTCGCCCCCGACCACCGCGTCCGGCTTTTGCCGACTTCCACCCGCACGGGGAGGTCGCACGACCCGAGCCGCGCGACCTCCCGAAACCTGTTCATGAACACCCGACCGGAGCTGGTAGTGTTCAACCCGTCGCCGCTTCACCGCGGCGGTACGCCCCCGTAGCTCAGGGGATAGAGCAACGGCCTCCGGAGCCGTGTGCGCAGGTTCGAATCCTGCCGGGGGCACAGAAGCCGGACCAGCGTGAAACACCCGCTGACCTGCGGAAGTGCCAGACTTCAAGAGCCGGACCCAGTCCCACTGGGTCCGGCTCTTTGTCGTTCTCATTCGCTGTTCCCGAGTGAGTGGCGAGTGAGCCTTAAGGGGCCGATCAGCGCCACCCCGCACCTAGGGGCTCATCCGCTCTTGAAAAGATCGCTACCGGCGGAGACGAGGGTGCCGACAGCGGCCAGGGCAGCAATCACCGCGGCAATCGCTGTCAACCGCTCCATCATGGGTAGCCGACTCCACAAGCTGCCGACCAACAGGTTGCGGGTGGGCTCCAGGCATCCTCTGCTGGTCCGGTCTTGCAACCATTCCTTGACGGCGAAGCCAAAAAACCCGGTCACAATCAGCCCGAGGAATGTCAGGGGCGGCGGCGCACTCCCCGGCTCAGGGGTGTACCAGAACACCCCATACACCAGCATGAAGCCGAAGATCACAAGGCCCGTCAGAGACTTCTGCAGCTGCTTCCTCGGTTCGGACACTGGGCTGTCCCTGCCGCCGATCGCCTTGTCTTCGAGGAAGATGCGGATTTGGGTATGGGTGCCGTAAACGAGATTGGCGTCAGTGCCGGCGACCGTCGCACTTACCATCTGCGGCGTGAGATGCATGGTCACCGTGCGCCTACCGGACGGGTCAGTAGCGGTGAACTTGACGTTGTCCCACTCCTCCGGATTGCCGGGCAGCGGGGCTGCCTGAACCGCCGCTATCAGCTCTGTGAGGCTCGGCGCACTAAAGACGCGGCTGTGGCGCTCGTGTGAGACTTCGATCTCCGTGGGCCTGAAGCCCTGCGACGCCACGGTGAAAAGGGAGTCGAGCTCACGGCGGCCGAGACGACATCCGTAAGACGTCATGGGCAGGGTGACGGGCGGGGTGGCCATGCGCCACATGCTCCCACCATGAGCCCTGCTGCGAGACGGAGTTGGGCCTAGAGGACGACCAACGGTAGCTGTCAGCTTCCCTGCGCCCCAACTCGACCCGATGTCAGGCCTCATGAGACCCCGAACGATCCACACCCTTGCCTGACCACCCCATCGCCTGCTCGATTTTCCTGTTGTTGAGCGCCTCGTGACCGTCGATACAACCCTCGTACCGGCGGTGGATCACCTCAGGTGAGTTGCCCGCGCGGCGCGCTACTTCCGCGACGGGCACTCCGGCATTCAGCCAGTTGGTGATGCAGGTGTGCCGGAGGTCGTAGGGCCGGTGGGCGAGCGGGGAGCTCTCCTTGTCCGGCGGAAGAGCGATGAGCCGGGCTTCTTGCCAGACACGCCAGTAGCTGGAGGTTCCCAGCACGTCGCCACGCTCGTTCGGAAAGAGCCGGCCGTCTTTCGCCGTGCCGAACTCCTTGATGTGGTCTAGAAGCATCTCGACCAGCAGCGGCGGGATCGGCACGGGGCGGTCTGCCTTTGCTTCACGGGACTTCAAACCGCGCTTGTCGTGACGTTTCCCGGTGTCGGTCCACTTCTTGCCGGACACTGGGTGCGTCTCGTGGAGCGTCAGAGTCCCCCATCCCTTCTCCGGTAGGTAGCAGTCCTGCTCTCGAAGCCCGACCACTTCCGCCGGCCGCATCGCCGCGTAGAGCAGGCAGGCAAAGAACGCGACCAGACGCCGCCCGCGGTTGCGGTGAACAGATCCGACGTAAGAAACGGCTGTAAGAAGCTGCGTCCCTTGCACGGCGTTGACCAGGACTCTGGGGTCTACTGCGTCGTCGCCCTTGTATTTGGCCCGCTTCACGTACGCGAGCGGATTCTCTTCGAGGTACCCGCGCTCTATCGCGTATTCCATGGCCGTGTTGAAGCCGCGACGGCGCCGCTTATACGTCTCCCCCGCTGCCGGGGTGTCGTCCAGCTTAAAGGCAAGGCGGTACTGCACGTCCCGCAGCACCTTCGGATCTGTGAGTGCGGACAACGTCAAGGAGCGGGCCGCCAGCCAGACGCATGCAGCTTGGAGGTCCGGCGGAGGGTCCTCGTCCTTGTGCGCCGGCACGACGTACCAACGGACTGCCAACCGCACCTCTCCAAGCGTCGGTTTCTTGGGCCCGTCGCTCATCATTGCGAGCGCCACCGTGGCGAGACTGTCTGCCAGGCCCTCGCGGGTCTTGGCTGCCGTAGTACGCCAACGTGTTGCCATGTACTCGCGTGAGAACTCCCACCACGTGGGTTCCAGCGTCTCGTTGTCCTTTGCGGCAGCGGCACGGATCTCTGATTCCGGGAGCCCGGAATCCACATCGAACGCCTCGCCCTTGCGCATCGCCTGCCAGAGTTCCGAGCGGCGGCTTTCAGCGAGTGCCACGGTGGCGAAACTTGCGGTTTTCACCTTTCCCGCAACCGTCCAACGGAGTTGGTAGGGAGCGCGCTTGCTGTTGACCCTATTGACTTTCCACACCCGAACGTCAGTGGAGAGGGTCGGCTCTTCCGGCCCGGACGGGCGCCCGCTGTTGCGGGCGCCCGGGGCCTGACTCATCTTGCAGTGATTCACGCCGCCTCCTCCAACGCCCGCATCCAGCGCTCCAGTTCCGATCGCTTGATGCGCACCGAACCGTTGGGGAGCTTGATGGCCTTGGGACCCTTGCGGAGCTGTCGCCAGCGGTAGAACGTCGCTCGCGGTACTCCGATCTCTTCAATCACTTGGGGAATGGTCAGCATTTCTTCGCGGGACTTGGCCACGGGTGGGCTCCTTGCATCGCACGTTTCTGTGGCTCGTGGGCGGAACCGCTGACAGAACTGACAGAACCTGCCGTCCAGGGCGCTGGCCTGCGGTTTCGGCGCGTGGGAGCGTCGTGACAGAACTCGCGAAGACTCTGACAAAACTCCCGGTGCGAGGTTCTGTCACGACCGGGCCGCCGGGAGCGGGGGTTAGGTTCTGTCAGAGTTTCCGGAGGTTCTGTCGGAGCGGCCGATTCGACCGTCGCCGCAGGTCAGCGGGGCATGCCGCAGGTTGTGTCAGTTGTGTCGGTCCGGCGGGGGTTGTGTCAGGCGCTGCGGGTGAGGCGCGGATGCACCTCGTAGCGGGGCGAGGGCGGCCGGCCGCCGCGCCCAGTGCGCGGGGGTGGTGGCAGTTGGCGGAGCCAGCCGTGTTCCTCGAGCAACACCAGGGCGGGATCGAGGTCGGCCATGGCGGGGAAGTCACCGCGGGAGAGCTGCCGGAACAGCTCACGTTTCGTGAAGCCCCTGAACCGGGTGTCCCTAAGGTGTGTGAGGACCTGGTGGGCGGCTTCCTGCGCGGGGTCGGCGCCCATGGCGTCGAACACGTCCTGGGCGTGGGCGGTGAAGTAGTCGCCCAGCTCGGTTGCGGCGGCGAGCGTGGCGGCCTCGATGGGGCGCTGCCATGCGCCGTCGGGGTGGGTGGCAAGGTGCAGCAGTCCGGCGATGCGGGCTACGGCTCCGTCTCGTTTGCTAGCCCACTTCACGACGGCCGCGAGCGCCCCGCCCTTGCCGATGCGGGATTCGGTGACCTTCTGATAGGCGAGCATCACCGCGTCTGCTTCCGGCGTGAGCGTGAGGAGAGCGGGGTCGGTCCATCCGTTCAGGGCCATGGCCAGCCCTCCGAGACGCTGCGCGTAGGTGTCCGCGACGTCGTCGGGAATGAGCTGCGGGGTGAGGTTGCGCCGACCGACCAGCGATTCAGGCTGGGCGTACAGGAAGCGGGCGAGCAGCCCGCGCCCGTCGGCGCCCTTGATCTGCCCGATGGATTCGAGCACTTCCGGTTGCACCGCGAGACCCATGGTCACGGCGGGCCGCTCGATGTGCTGGGCGTCGCGGCCCTGCCGGTTGACCCGGACCATGTCGCCCGCGTGGCCTTTGAGGAAGACCTCCATGTTCGGGGCGCCGCTGTAGCGTCCGGCGATGATGTCGAAGATGCCGCCCTCCGGCGACAGCACTGAGATCCGCCCCTCCTGCTCGGTGAGCAGAGTGGCCAGGTTCTCTGGCGTCACGTCGTCCGCAACGAGCTGTGGCTTGCAGGGGACCTTGATTTCCTCGGCAGCCTGAGCGAGCGCGACGGCTTCGGCGGTGAGCTGGTCGCGCATCCCGGCCTCCGCGTTCGCCGCCTTGGCCGCTGCCTTGTCTGCGGCTGCCTTGGCTAGGCGGGCGGTGGTCTCGGCTTCAGCGCGGGCAGGACCAGAAAGTTCCACGAGGGTCTTTTCCACGGCCATCAGCGGCTCGGTCATGAGCGCGAAGACGGCGCTCTTGCGGTTGCCCGGATCGAGCGCGACGGCGGTGTAGAGGTTGACCGGCTCGCGCCAGCGGCCACGTACGCAGACCATGGCGCGGCCGCCGGCCGCCGTGGCGACGACTGCGAGGGCCAAGCACCCGGCGAGATCTGCCGGGGTCTGGGTCTCCTCGGCGACGGCCGCGACCATGTTCCTGAGCCAGTCGGGCAGGGCCTGCACGGGGAAGTCGGGCAGGTCCCTGCGGGCGGTGAGCGGTACCGGCTCGTCCCACACGGGGCCGGTGATCTCTTCGACGGCGAGAGGGTCAAAGCCCTCCCACAGGTCGGTGTTGTTCGTGGTGGTCATGCTGCGGTCCCCGTTCCGGCTGTGGCCTGGTGTCGGTCCTCGGCAGCCTGGCCAGGGCAGAGGGCAGAAAGGACGCCCTGTCGGGCGGCGACTTCCACGCCTTCTGTGACCGCGAGGGTCGGCTCGTCGGCGGCATGCGGGCAGTGCACGGCGGGCATCCTCATGCCGCCCTCCCGAGCGCAGCGGTGAGGCCGTTGGCGACCGCCCGTTGGGCGTAGGGCTCGGGGACACCGACCGATACCGCAGCGGCAACGACCTGCTGTCCCAAGGTGTCCAGTGCGCAAGGGCCGGGGCACTCCGCGTGCTGGGCTCCGAGGAACTGGGCGACGCCGAACGCCTGCGATCCGGCGCCGGACTCCGTGCGGGCGCGTACCTTGGCCAAGCCTCGCTCCAGGCCGGTTCGCACGTAACGCTCGGTGTGGCGACACCCGGTGGCCACGGTGTGGTCCCACACCGCGCGCTCGGGAGGTGAAGAGACCACGCCTCGCCCGGCGGGGGTGGTCTCTTCCTTGTCCACCAAGGCGCGGACGGCCGACGGCAGGTCGGTCATGGCGCCGGTGCCCGGTCCGAGCCAGCGGGTGTAGGCCATCGCGGACTTGATGTCCACGCCCGGCCGTACGGAGTTGGCCGACCGCATCGTTCCCCGGTAGATCCAGTGCTCTCCGCGCGTCGTCGGCACGATCCTGGTGACAGTCAGCGTTGCGCGGGCCCAGGCAACGGCATCTGCGTCGTCCAGGTCAACGACGGTCAGCCTCGCCCCGGCGGGGTGGTAGGCGACGGCTGCGGCCGTGCGCCACATTGGCGCCCAGGCAGCGGAGGTAATGACGTTGGGGTCCGTGGTGGCGGCTGCCCAGCCGTGGCACGCCTGCGGGCAACGGCAGGGACCAGCGGCCTTCATGTGCGGCCGGTCGCCGCACGCGCTGCCCGCGCAGGCGGGACAGTTCCCGAAGGGCACCTTGCCCTTGCGCAGGGGCAGCACGGGCACGCCGGCCGATGCGAGACGGAGCGCGGAGTGAAGAGCGTCCGGGAGCGGCGCCCGGTAGCTGGGCGCTCGCCGGACGGGGGTGGATTGCGTCATGCTGTGGGTTCTCCTGTTTCTTCGGAGGGACGGAGAGCCGGGGCGGTCGCGGTCTTTGGCGAGAGAGCGACCGCCCCGGGCGTAGCTACTTGGTCTTGGCCCAGTGGGCGTACTGCTGGCGGACGTAGCCGCGCGGGTCGCTCGCATCAGCCTGGGCGTCCAGCTCCATCACGCGGCGGGCCGCTTCGATGGCCACCTCGCCCGCGTCACAGGGGGCGTCATCGGTGAGGGCGATGCGGTCCAGGACGGCGGCCTTACGAAGCCAGAACTCCCGATCCAGCCACGCGAAGGACGGGCGGCCGATCGCCTCGTTGGTGGTCCAACCGATCTCGCTGATGACGCTCGGGGCGAGGGCGTACGCCTCTTCCGGCGTTGGCCATGCCTCCGGCTCCGGCTCGCCGTCGGTGAAGTGGTCGGCCGAGATGTAGAGCCGGGCGCGGTCACCGTCGCGGGTGGCGTACTGGCGTACCGGGCCGGTGGCGAATGCTGCGGTGAGGGTCTTGGTCACGCGGTCCGTGTCGGACGGGTCGCAGATGATGCGAATCTCGAGCATGGTCAGTGCTCCTTGGTGTTGTCGATGGCGGGGAGTTCGGGCAGTCCGGCGCGGGTGAGTTCCACCGGGTCGAAGCCGGGCAGCGTCGCGCGGGCGGTGAGCGCTTGGGCGAGGGCGGTGGCGTAGGCGGCGCCCTCGCGGGCGACCTCGATCTGTGCCCCGGCGCGTAGGGCTTCCACGCGTTCGGTGTGGGCGTGGGTCTCGCGGCGCTCGGTGGTCTGCCGCTCGTAGGCCACGGTGTCGCGGCGGTCGGTGCGCCAATGGCGGGCAGCGAGCCCGTACGCCACAGCGGTCGCCAGCGCCCACAGCAGCAGCGGCAGCGACCAGCCGTCGGCGTATCCGGCAACACCAGCGAGCGCGAGCCCTCCAGATGCGGCGAAACATGTTCCGGCGAGGACCCCGTCACCGGAGCGACCGGCGGAGGCGAACGCGCCGGCCGCCGCGGCTCCGGTGGCCAGCACGACCATCAGCGTGGCGTTGCCGACGGAGTGCTCAGCCCCGTTGGCGTTCCAGATCCGGCCGAGGATGAGCACGGTCGATGTGGCGATGGCCGGGGCCAACTTCGGAAGGACCACGGCGAGCGAACTGGGGGCAAGGATCGGCTCGTTCATCACGGCTCCCTAGAGGTTGCCGACGGCGTCGATGACGGCCGTCGCGAGCTGGTTAATGGGGCCGGAGGCTCCGGTGGAGGCGAGGAAGAAGCCGAACCCGGCGGCGACGAACGCGGAGCCGTAGCCCAGGGACTTGGAGCGGAGCAGGAAGAACAGGACCAGGGCGAACAGGGCCACGAGCGAGACGGTGACTGCCATGGCGTGAACTCCTTTGACTGTGTGTCGGGGTGGCTGGCTAAGCTGCGAGCGCTCTCGGGTGCTGGCAAGCTCGAGGGTCTGGCCGACGGTTGCGCCCGCCTAGCTCCTGCTCGGAGCGGGGTACGTCTCATGACGGGCACCGTCGGCCGCTTTGTGTCCGGGTCAGCGGGTGCCGTCGCGGTAGGTGCGGGCCCACAGGTTGTAGAGGTGTCGGCCGCGCCGTATGCGGATGCCGTGGCCGTTGCATTGGCGGCAGTGCTTGCCGCGCTTGGGCCGTCCCTTGCGGTCGTGCCTGAGGGCGAAGCCGAGTCCGTCGCACTTGTGGCAGCGGCCGAACGGCTGGGCAGCGCACACGCAGGCGTAACAGAGTGTGAGAATGATCAGCAGGGTGCTAGCGAGCAGCGGAAGGGTCATGAAGGACCTCCGGGGCGGGATTCGGGGTTTGCGCAGGTCGGCCGCTATCTGCTAGCGACCTGATCAGGTGTGGTTTGGGTCGCTAGCGGGGTCGCTTGCGCAAGCGACGGTTGATGCTTGCGCAAGCGACCTCCGGGGCCTAGCTCGCGTCCCGCTTCTTGTTGCGTTCCGTAATCACCCTGGAGAGGTCGGAGCGGAGAATGCCGCGCTTGTTGACGGTCTTGCCGCCGATGCGGCGGCTGATCTGCTCGGTACCGATGCCGTACGGCTTGAGCGCTGCGGTGAGCTGTTCGGCCTTGGGCTTGGGCTCCATCTCGGCCCACGGCCCGTAGACGTCGGGCCGCAGTTCGGCAAGGCGGTCCACGATGGTCTCGGACCAGAGCTTGGCCTCGCCCTTGCCGAGCACGGCGGCAATGTCGTCCAGGATCGTCGCCAGCGCGGCATCGGCCGGCGCTTCCCCGGCGGCGTCGCCAGTGAGGGTGCCTTCTGCCCCGCGCAGGACCTGCGCGCGGGTGAGAATCGTCTCCGCGTCCCGGCCATCGGCCAGGTAGGTGCGCACGATCCCGGCATCGTCGGTCATGCCCTTGAGCAGCCCAACGCCCTTGTGGGACTTGAGCAGCCGGGAGGCGTCCAGCCCTTCGCCGTACGATCCGGCACCGAGGATGGTCTCGGAGACCTGGTAGGCGCCGACCCGCAGCGCGAACCGGGCCTGGTGCTGGTCGCGCAGCACGGACGGGCAGGCGGTGTCGTCAGGCTTCTGCGTCGCGGTCATCACCGAGACACCGACGGCCGGCGCGACGCGGGCGAGGAAGACCAACAGCTCAAGGATGGTCTTCCCGTGTACGGGGTGCATCAAGTACTCCTGCACCTCGTCCACCACGAACAGCACGAGCGGCATGTCGTACTTCTTGTCCCGCGAGATCGCCGGGGTGAGCTTGCCCTCCGGGCAGACGTGCAACGGCAGTTCGGACAGCCGGTGGTAACGGTCCTCCACATCGGCCTTGAGTTCCTGCAGTGAGTTGACCAGGTGCATCACCGGGTCGATCCCGGCCTGCGGGACGGTGCCGAAGCCGACCCGGTGGGCGACCTTGGAGAACTTGCGCCAGTCCGGCGACGCCTTGCCGTCGAACACGTACAGCCGCACGTACGGGTCCAGGGCGGCGGCGAGCGCGATCGTGCGGGCGGAGAACGTCTTACCCTGCCGGGGTACTGCGCCGACCAGCAGCGAGACCCACAGCATGCTGATCTGCACCTCGTTGCCGCGCTCGTCACGGCCCCACGGGAACGGCTTCCAGAAGTCCACCCGGTCCATGCCCAGCAGCGGGGAACGGCCGGTCGGCACGGCGAGCGGGTCGCGGTTGGCTACCCACATTGACACCCGGCGTGAGCTGGTGGCATCGCGGTCCAGGAACACCTGGGTCTCCGCCACGTCGATGCCGGACGCGAGGGCGTCGCGCTTCTTGACCGCGTCGGAGAACGTCTTGCCGTACGGCAGGTCCACCACCACCCGCCAGCCGTCGCCGTCCTGCCGGATCGGCTGCGGGAACGCGACACCCTGATCCGCCTTGGTCAGCCCGGCCGCGAGGAAAGCTCGGGTGACGATGTCGGAGGTGAGCTTGCGGTGGCGGAACTTCACCTTGGCCGCGTCGATGAGCGGCCGGTCGGCCGGCGTCCCCGCCCACCCGAGCAC
>NZ_VBVX01000099.1 GCF_005981925.1 Streptomyces albidochromogenes | reverse complement strand
GCTCTGTCGGCGTCGTCATGGCGGCCATCCTGGGTCGAAGCTCTGGAGTTGCTCAAGTCTGCTTTGGCTTTTCACGGCCGAGGGCATCCCCCAGTCACACAGGAAGCGAGCGCCTCGCTTCGGGGGAACGGAAGGGCGGTGAGGGCCGTGGAGATGGTGGCAGTCGGCCTGGTGGTACTGGTGATCGTGGGGCTGACGGTGGTCGCGGGGAGCCGCGGCGGACGGCGGCCCCGCAAGCGCGGCGGCAGCTGGTGGGAGGGCGGCCACCACGGGTCGTCGGGCGGCGGTTCGTGCGGCGGCGGCTCCTCCTGCGGAGGAGGCGGCGGCTGCGGCGGTGGCGGCGGCGACTGACACGGCGGCCGGGCGCGGGCGGAGGCGACTGACACGGGGCAGTCGGCTCCGCCCGCACGCCGGGTGCGACGGCGGGTGCGGGGGCATGCGGGGGCGCCCGTCGCGCGTACCGCGGCGGCGCCCTCCCAGGCATCGGGACGCTGCGCCCGGCGGGTTAACTCCCGTCGGGCGCTTCGTCGTTGAACAGATGAACCGTCTGGCCCCCGGGGGGATGGAAACCACTGCAAGTTGGGTAAAAACGCTGTGAGCGCAGCGCACTTCATGATTCCCTCGCTGTCGAGACAACAGCCCTCGGACCTCATGTGGACCCGAGCGGGCGGTCCCCGAACCTCCTCGTACCCCATCTTCCGGGTGACCCCGGTCCACCTTTCTAAACGCCTGTCTGCGGAGCCCACTCATGCTCACGACTCTCAAGACTGCCTACACCGACACGCGCGCCGACGATCTCGCCTGGGCGCTGGGGCGCGAGCCGCTGCCGGCCCTGGCCGTACTCGACCTCCAACTCGACGGCGCACAGCTCCAGTTGAGGCTTCTCGGCGCCTCCCATCAAGTGCTTCTGGAGCAGGACGAAGGCTCCTGCTCCGAGACGGTCGCCTGCATGCCGGGCAGCAGTACGCCGCTTCCGCTCGGGGTGGCGAAAAGGCTCGGCGAATGGGAGTACGAATTCGCCGCACGCGTGGAGACGCTCACCCGGGGCCAGTTCGCGGGACGGGCGCAGGAGCTCCTCGCCCTGGTCGCCGACCACCCCAACAGCCTCGCCGGAACGTTTCCCGGCAGCCCCCACGCCTTCACCGCGATGCTGGCCCAGCGGCACGAGGGGCAGGTGCGATGGCGTACGTGGCACGCCTACCCACAGGAGGGGCAGTTGGTGGTGACGAGATCACGGGTGGGCGTGCGTATGCCTGCCGCACTCTAGTTGCACCCGTGTGGGTGACGGGTGGTCAGTCCTCCGTGACGTAGCGTTCGCATGGTGATCGATTCGCCTGTGTCGCTATCGGTGCCGGAAGCCCCGGCGGCCCTGCCCGTGCGGCCGCGGACCGGCCGGTTCCTGGTGCTCGGCGTGGTCTTCGTCTGCGCCGCGTGCGGACTCGTGTACGAGCTGGAACTGGTCGCCCTCGCCTCGTACTTGATCGGCGACTCGGTCACCCAGGCGTCCGTCGTGCTGTCGGTGATGGTGTTCGCGATGGGCATCGGGTCGCTGCTCGCCAAGCGCCTGCGGTGCCGCGCCGCCGTCGGCTTCGGCCTGCTGGAGGCGGCGCTGGCACTGGTCGGCGGCGGATCGGCGCTGATGCTCTACGCGACGTTCGCGTGGGGCGGCGGCGCGCGGTACGCGCTGGTCGGCTTCTCGCTCACGATCGGCGTGCTCATCGGCGCCGAGATCCCGCTGCTGATGACGTTGATCCAGCGGATGTCCCGGCGCGGGGAGGGCCGGGACACCAGCGGCGACGTGGCGGACCTCTTCGCCGCCGACTACGTCGGGGCGCTGGTCGGCGGGCTCGCCTTCCCATTCCTTCTGCTGCCGCTGCTGGGGCAGTTGACGGGTGCGCTCGTCACCGGCGCGGTCAACGCGGTGGCGGGCGGGGCGCTGGTGCTGTGGCTCTTCCGGCGTGAGCTGACGCGCCGCGAGCGCCGGCTGCTGATCGTGGTGAACGCGGTGGTGCTGGCGCTGCTCGCCACCGCGACCGCCCTGGTCGGCGACTTCGAACGGGCGGCGCGGCGGGCGGTGTACGGGGAGGGTGTTCGGGTCGCCGCACAGACGGACCTCCAGGAGATCGTGGTCACCGGTGCGCCCGGCGGGCCGCTCGACCTGTACCTCGACGGGCGGCTGCGGGTGAGCGGCCGCGACGAGCACCGGTACCACGAGGCGCTGGTGCACCCCGCGATGCGCGGGCGCCACACGCGGGTGGCGATCCTCGGCGGCGGCGACGGGCTCGCGGCGCGCGAGGTGCTGCGCTACCCGGGGGTCGAGTCGGTCACCGTGGTCGAGCTGGACCCGGCCGTGGTGGAGCTGGCCCGTACGGACCCCGCCCTGTCCGCGCTGAACGGCGGCGCGCACCGCGACCCCCGGCTGCGGGTCGCCACCGCCGACGCGTTCACCTGGCTGCGCGAGCGGGGGCGGCTGCGGGGGCCGTACGACGTGGTGATCTCGGACCTGCCCGACCCCGGCATCACCCCGAGCACGAAGCTGTACTCGCAGGAGTTCTACGGGCTCGCGTCGCGCGTCCTCGCGGACGGCGGGCGCCTGGTCGTGCACGCGGGGCCGCTGGCGACGCGGCCGAGGGCCTTCTGGACGGTCGAGGCGACGCTGCGGGCGGCGGGGCTGCGGACGCGTCCGTACCGTGCGACGGGCCGCCTCTCCGGCTTCACGGCGGGCCCTGACCGGGCGTCGGACGCGGCCGGGCCGCCCGGCGACTGGGGCTTCGTCCTGGCGGCGCGGGGCGCGCGCCCCGGTCTCGGGCTGGCCGCCGACGCGCCCCGGCTGCGGTCGCTCTCGCCGGCGGTCCTGCGCACGGGGGAGCGGTCGGCCGAGGGCGCGCGGGTGCCGGGTGTGCGGCCCTCGACGCTGGTGCATCCGCGGTACACCCACTGAATCCCCCGGGCCACGGCGTGCCCCGATTCCGCGCAGAGAGGGGTGCGGGGCGGGCGCGCGTGAGTAGGCTCGGTTCCCATGGAGCATGAGGTGTTCGTTCCGGTTCCGCCAGAGGCCCTCCGACAGGCGTTGGAGGATCCCGCCCGGGTGGCGCGCTGCGTCCCCGGGCTCCAGCAGGACGCCGACGAGGAGTCCGGGCCGCTCGCGGGGCGGCTGAAGGTCCGCATCGACGGGCACACGATCACGTACCGGGGCGCCCTGAGCGTCGCCGCGCGGCCGGACGGCACCTTCGCCGTCGAGGGCGAGGGCACCGAGGCGCGCGGTTCGGGCGCGGTCGAGCTGGCACTGACGGTGCGCCTGGCGGAGGCCGACGGCGGTACGACCGTGACGTTCGCGGGGACCGCGAGCGGCGAGGGCCGCATCGCGGAGCTCGACGCGCAGGCGACGGAGTCCGCGTGCCACCGGCTGCTGGAGCGTTTCGCCACCCGGCTGGCGGACGTGGCGGCGGAGGGCGGCGCAGCCGAGCCCCGGCCCGAAAGCCCCGGGGCCGGCGCCGACGCGGCGGGTGGGGCGCGGCAGTCGGTCTTCGACGCCGAGGTGCCGCCGCCGGCGCTGGACCCGATGGCCGAGGTGCCGGACATCCCCGACGACCTGGCCGACGTGCCCGAGGTGCCGTCGCCGACACAGCCGCCGGCCGAGGCCGCCCACGCACGGCGCACCATGATCGGGCGCAGCGCCGAGGAGGTCGACCACGCACCGCCGCGCGGACGTTACGCCCCCGTCCCGGCCCCGCAGTCGACGTCGACGACCGACACGCTGCGCTGGATCGCCCCGGCGGCGGCGCTCGCGCTGGCGTCGGCGGTGGTGGTGGGCCGGGTACTGCGGCGGCGGCGCTGAGGTCCGGTGCACAACGCCCGTTGCGCGTGCCCCGGCGGGGCGGCGGACCCGTAGGGTCGGGTCGTGAGCACCCAACAGACGCGTCTGGCGGCGGGCGACGCCGAGCTGACCATCGACCAGGGCAACGGCTGCCGCATCTCCGGCCTGAGCATCGGCGGCACCGAACTGCTGCGCCAGGGGGAGCGGTACGGCTGCTTCCCGATGGTGCCGTGGTGCGGCCGGCTGAACCACGGCAGGTTCCTCAACGGCGCGACCATGCACCAGTTGCCGCTCAACTCCCCACCGCACGCCATCCACGGCACGGGCCGCGACGCCGCCTGGCGCACCGCGCGGGCCGAGAAGAGCGAGGCCGCGTTCACCTACGACCTGGCCGACCCCTGGCCGTACGACGGCAGGGTCACCCAGGCGTTCGGGCTGTCCGAGGACTCGCTCGTCCTGACCATGGGCATCGAGACGTACGGCGACTCCTTCCCGGCGCAGGCCGGCTGGCACCCCTGGTTCCTGCGCAACCTCGGCGGCGCGGACGACAAGGATGTGGTGATCGACTTCGCTCCCGCCTGGCAGGAGGAGCGGGGCGACGACCACCTGCCCAGCGGGCAGCGTGTCCCTCCCCGCCCGGGCCCCTGGGACGACTGCTTCGGGATGCCGGACGGCGTGGACGTCACGCTCACCTGGCCGGGGCAGCTGGAGCTGAAGGTGACCAGCCGCGCGGAGTGGGTCGTCGTGTACGACGAGCAGGCCGAAGCGGTGTGTGTGGAGCCGCAGTCGGGGCCGCCCGACGGGCTCAACACGATGCCCCGGTTCGTGACACCCATCGAGCCGCTGGAGATCGAGACCATCTGGACCTGGCGGCGGCTTTAAGCTCATGGCATGACTGACGTACGTGGTGAGCTGCTCCAGCAGATCAAGGACAAGGCCGTGGTGCACGGCAAGGTGACCCTGTCTTCGGGGATCGAGGCCGACTGGTACATCGACCTGCGCCGGATCACGCTGGACGGTGAGGCCGCGCCGATGGTCGGCCAGGTGATGCTCGACGCCACCACCGAGCTGGACTACGACTGCGTCGGCGGCCTCACGCTGGGCGCCGACCCGGTGGCCGCCTCGATGCTGCACGCCTCCGCCGCGCGCGGGCAGCGGCTCGACGCGTTCGTCGTCCGCAAGGCGGGCAAGGCGCACGGCATGCAGCGCCGCATCGAGGGCACCGACGTCAAGGGCCGCCGCTGCCTGGTCGTCGAGGACGTCTCCACCACCGGCGGCTCGCCGCTGACCGCCGTCGAGGCGGTCCGTGAGGCGGGCGGCGAGGTCGTCGGCGTCGCCGTGATCGTGGAGCGGGGCGCGGCTCCGAAGATCGCGGAGGCCGGTCTTACGTACATCAACGCCTACTCGCTGGAGGAGCTCGGCCTCGCCTAGCGCGCTCGGCCACCCGGCCTGACCTGTGCCTTTCGTCAAGGGCGGACTGTTTCACGTGAAACAGTCCGCCCTTCGCGCAGGTACGGGCCGTGCGCCCTGTGGAGTCGCGGCAAGAGTCTGGAAAGATAGGGGCGACGATGACGTCGCCCCCAGGTCAGGGCCCAGCACCACACACCCGCACGTCATAAGGAGCGGACAGATGCCCATCGCAACCCCCGAGGTCTACAACGAGATGCTCGACCGGGCGAAGGCAGGCAAGTTCGCCTACCCGGCCATCAACGTGACCTCGACCCAGACCTTGCACGCGGCGCTGCGCGGTTTCGCGGAGGCCGAGAGCGACGGCATCATCCAGATCTCCACCGGCGGCGCCGAGTTCCTCGGTGGCCAGTACGCCAAGGACATGGTGTCCGGCGCGGTCGCCCTGGCCGAGTTCGCCCACATCGTCGCCGAGAAGTACCCGGTGACCGTCGCGCTGCACACGGACCACTGCCCCAAGGACAAGCTGGACACGTACGTACGTCCGCTGATCGACGTCTCCGCCGAGCGCGTCGCCAAGGGCCAGAACCCGCTCTTCCAGTCCCACATGTGGGACGGCTCGGCCGAGACCCTCGCCGACAACCTGGCCATCGCCCAGGAGCTGCTCGCGAAGGCCGCCGCCGCGAAGATCATCCTTGAGGTCGAGATCACCCCGACCGGCGGCGAGGAGGACGGCGTCTCGCACGAGATCAACGACGAGCTCTACACGACCGTCGACGACGCGCTGCGCACCGCCGAGGCCCTCGGCCTGGGCGAGAAGGGCCGCTACCTGCTGGCCGCCTCGTTCGGCAACGTGCACGGCGTCTACAAGCCGGGCAACGTCGTGCTCCGCCCCGAGCTGCTCAAGGACCTCCAGGCGGGCGTCGCCGAGAAGTACGGCAAGGCGTCGCCGTTCGACTTCGTCTTCCACGGCGGCTCGGGCTCCACGGCCGAGGAGATCGCCACCGCGCTGGAGAACGGCGTCGTGAAGATGAACCTCGACACCGACACCCAGTACGCCTTCACCCGCCCGATCGCGGACCACATGTTCCGCAACTACGACGGCGTCCTGAAGGTCGACGGCGAGGTCGGCTCGAAGAAGACGTACGACCCCCGCACCTGGGGCAAGCTGGCCGAGGCGTCGATGGCGCAGCGCGTCACCGAGGCGTGCGCGAACCTGCGCTCGACCGGCACCAGGATCAAGTAGGCACACACGGCACACGGCACGGCACACGCCACACGCCACGCGCCGCACGCCGCACGCCGCACGCCACGTGAACGGGCCCGGCACCGGATCTCCTCCGGTGCCGGGCCCCTCGCGTGCGGCGACCGGCTCCACGCTCCGCCGCGGGCAAGGGCAGGCGCGGACGCTCTCGACTGGTCCGCCGGGGCGCGAGCCGGGAGGATGCCCGCATGGACCTTCGGCTGTCCTCCCCCCGGGGCCGGTGGGTGGTGCTCACCACCGTGCTCGGGTCCTCCATGGCGATGCTGGACTCCACCGTCGTCAACGTCGCCCTGCCCCGCATCGGGGAGGACCTGGACGCCGACCTCGCCGCCCTCCAGTGGACCGTCAACGCCTACATGCTCACGCTCGCCGGGCTGATCCTGCTCGGGGGCGCGCTCGGCGACCGGTTCGGGCGCCGGAAGGTATTCGTGGTCGGCGTGGTGTGGTTCGCGGTCGCCTCGCTGCTGTGCGGGCTCGCGCCCGACGCAGGGATCCTGATCGCCGCGCGGGCCCTCCAGGGCGTCGGCGGAGCCCTGCTGACGCCCGGCTCCCTCGCGCTCATCCAGGCGTCCTTCCACCCGGACGACCGGGCCCGGGCGGTCGGGGTGTGGTCCGGGCTCGGCGGGGTCGGCGCGGCCGTCGGGCCGTTCCTGGGCGGCTGGCTGGTGGACGGCCCGGGCTGGCGCTGGGTGTTCCTGCTGAACGTGCCGCTGGCCGCGCTCTGCGTCCCGGTCGCCCTCAAGCACGTACCGGAGTCCCGGGACCCGCAGGCGCACGGCCGTTTCGACGTGCTCGGCGCGGGGCTCGCCGCGCTGTCCCTGGCGCTCGTGACGTACGCGCTGATCGCGGCCCCGGACCAGGGCCCTTCGGCGGTGGTGGTCGGTTCCGCGGCCGTCGGGGTCGCGCTCGGGGCGGTCTTCCTGGCCGTCGAGAAGCGGCGGCCCGATCCGATGATGCCCCTGACGCTGTTCGCCTCCCGGCAGTTCACGGCGATCAACGCCGTGACACTGTGCGTGTACGCCGCGTTCAGCGGCTTCTTCTTCCTCACCGCCCTGCAATTGCAGGTCGTGGTGGGTTACTCCGCCCTCCAGGCCGGTACGGCGCTGCTGCCCACCACCGCGCTGATGCTCTTCCTGTCCGCCAAGTCCGGCGAACTGGCCCAGCGCATCGGTCCCCGCGTCCCGCTCACCGTGGGGCCGCTGCTGTGCGCCGGCGGGATGCTGCTGATGCTGCGGGTGGGGCCGGGATCGTCGTACGTCGCCGACGTGCTGCCCGCGATGCTGGTGATGGGCGCCGGCATGGTCACGCTGGTCGCACCGCTCACGGCGACGGTCCTCGCTTCCGTGGACACCGGGAAGGCGGGCCTGGCCAGCGGCATCAACAACGCGGCCGCGCGCGCGGCGGGCCTGGTCGCGGTGGCGGCGCTGCCCCTGCTCGCGGGGATGGGCCCGGAGGCGTACCGGTCGGCGGCCGAGTTCGGGGTGACCTTCCGGCGGGCCATGCCGATGTGCGCTGGGGTGCTGGTGCTGGGGGCGGCGATCGCCTGGGCGACGGTACGGACGCCGGGGCGCGCGTGCGGGGCCCCGGAGTGCAAGGTGCACTGCGGGGTGACCTCGCCGCCGCTGGAGCGGACGAGCGACTAGGGCGACCCGCTCCCGCCGAGTCCGGGTGGTGGGGATCCCGGCCGCCCGAGAGGGCAGACTGGGGCTCATGGCCATTCACAAAGACCTGCTCGGGGGACCGCCCCCGACCCACCTGCCCGACGACCCGGAGCCGCGCGAGCTGCTCGGAAGCGGTTCCGCGCCGACCGACGTCGCCGCGAAGTACCCCGCCTCCTCCCTCGCCTGGGCCCAGCTCGCCGACGAGGCGTACGAGAACGGCCGGGTGATCGAGTCGTACGCGTACGCCCGCACGGGCTACCACCGCGGCCTGGACGCGCTGCGCCGCGCCGGCTGGAAGGGCCACGGCCCCGTGCCGTGGGAGCACGAGCCGAACCGCGGCTTCCTGCGCGCGCTGCACGCCCTCGCCCGCGCCGCGCAGTCGATCGGTGAGCAGGAGGAGTACGAGCGCTGCTCGACCTTCCTGCGGGACTCGTCCCCGGCGGCGGCCGACACCCTCGGCTGAGACCGCGCAGGTCACAGGCAGTGGAGGCCCGTGCCACCGGCACGGGCCTCCCGCGTTCCGCGAGGACCTCTTATGATGCCGGGAAGGGACCGGGGCTCCATGACCACAAGGAAGGGGCGGACCGCTACCTGCAAGCACGTGTCGAGGAGACAGCGATGTCGCAACACCCCGATGCCCCCGGTGCAGGTTCGGACACCCCGAACCTCGACTTCGCGGGCACCACTCCCTACGAGGACTACGTCCAGGCGGACGTCCTCACCCACCTCCAGCACACCCTCTCCGACGATCCCGGAGAGATGGTCTTCCTGGTGACGACCCAGGTCATGGAGCTGTGGTTCACCGTCATCGTCCATGAGTGGGAGACCGCGGCGAAGGCGCTCGGCCAGGACGACCTGCCGGTCGCGACGGACGCGCTCAAGCGCTCCCTGCGTGAGCTGGAGGCACTCAACGCCTCCTGGCGGCCGCTCGCCCATCTCACCCCCGCGCAGTTCAACTCGTACCGCAGCGCCCTCGGCGAGGGCTCCGGGTTCCAGTCCGCGATGTACCGGCGGATGGAGTTCCTGCTCGGCGACAAGTCCGCCTCGATGCTCGTCCCGCACCGCGGCGCCCCGCGTGTGTACGCGGAGCTGGAGAAGGCGCTGCACGAGCCGAGCCTGTACGACGAGACGCTGCGGCTGCTCGCCCGGCGCGGTCTGCCGGTGCCCGCCTCCGTGCTGAACCGCGACCTGTCGCAGAAGTACGAGCCGTCGGCCGAGGTCGAGGCGGTCTGGACCGAGCTCTACCAGGGCGACCAGAACGCCGAACTGGTCCGCCTCGGCGAGCTGTTGACCGACGTCGGCGAGCTGGTGTGGCGCTGGCGCAACGACCACCTGGTCGCGACCCGGCGCGCCATGGGCTCCAAGGTCGGCACCGGCGGCTCGGCCGGCGTGGCCTGGCTGGAGAAGCGCGCCACCAAGAACGTCTTCCCCGAGCTGTGGACGGCGCGCAGCCATGTCTGAGGCCCTGAACGACCTCCAGCGACGCGCCGCCGCGCTCGACTCCGCCGACGCGCTCGCCAAGCACCGCGACCTTTTCGCGCTGGACGACGCCGACACGGTGTACCTGGACGGCAACTCGCTGGGCGCGCTGCCCCGCCACGTGCCGGAGCGCATGGCCGACGTCGTCACCCGCCAGTGGGGCGAACTGCGCATCCGCTCCTGGGACGAGAGCGGCTGGTGGACCGCGCCGGAGCGGATCGGCGACCGGATCGCGCCGCTCGTCGGCGCCGCCGACGGCCAGGTCGTGGTGGGCGACTCGACCAGCGTCAACGTGTTCAAGGCCGTCGTGGGCGCGGCCCGGCTGGCGCCGGAGTCCCGGGACGAGATCCTCGTCGACGCCTCGACCTTCCCCACGGACGGTTACATAGCCGAGTCCGCCGCCCGGATGACCGGCCGCCGGGTCGTCCCCGTCGCCCCCGGCGACCTGCGCGCCGCCCTCGGCCCGCGCACCGCCGTGGCCCTCGTCAACCACGTCGACTACCGCACCGGCCGCCGGCACGACCTGCCCGGACTCACCGCCGCCGCCCACGAGGCCGGCGCGCTGGCCGTGTGGGACCTGTGCCACAGCGCGGGCGCGCTGCCGGTCGGGCTCGACGCCCACGACGTCGACTTCGCCGTCGGCTGTACGTACAAGTACCTGAACGGCGGGCCCGGTTCGCCCGCCTACCTGTACGTCGCCGAGCGCCACCAGGCCGCCTTCGACTCCCCGCTGCCCGGCTGGAACTCGCACAGCGACCCCTTCGGCATGACCCCGGGCTACGCCCCGGCGGACGGCGCGGCCCGGGGCAGGGTCGGCACCCCCGACATCCTGTCGATGCTGGCGCTGGAGGCCGCGCTCGACGTGTGGGACGGGGTGCGGGTCGAAGACGTACGCGAGAAGTCACTCGCTCTGACGGACTTCTTCCTGGAATGTGTGGACACGTACGTCCCCGAGGGGCGGGTCACCTCGGTGACCCCGGCCGCACACGAGGAGCGCGGCAGCCAGGTCTCGCTGCGCTGCGAGGAAGGGGCCGACGCGGGCGCCGTCATGCGGGAGCTGATCGCACGCGGTGTGGTGGGCGACTTCCGCCGGCCCGACGTGCTGCGCTTCGGCTTCACCCCGCTGTACGTCGGCTTCCGCGACGCGGAGCGGGCGGCGCGCGTACTGGGTGAGGTCCTGGCGGGGAACTGAGCGCGACCCGCACCGGAGACCGGTGCGAGCCCGCCGGGTCCGGCGCCGGCACACGGCGCCGGACCCGGCGGGGCCGCAGGCCCGGGGGCTGGTAGCGTCCCGACCGCTGGATCAATTGGCTGTACGCACCGAAGGGTTGGTCCCCCGCATGCCGGACCCCTCAGCCGAACGGGACGCCGTCGAGGCGGAGTCGGCCTTCTCTCACCCGGCCGTCGCCCCCGACGCCACCGCGGCGTACGGCGAACACCCCGACCAGGTGATCGACTTCTTCGCGCCCCGCGACGGCCGGGACCGGGCCCCGCTGGTCGTCGTGCTGCACGGCGGCGCGTGGCGGGCCCCGTACGACCGGCAGCACATCTCGCCCTTCGCGGACTTCCTGGCCCGCCGGGGCTTCGCCGTCGCCAGCGTCGAGTACCGGCGGGGCGGCGAACTGCCCCGCCCGCGCGGCACCGAGCCGGTCGCGGGCCGCTGGCCGGAGACGTTCGACGACGTGGCGGCGGCGATGGACCTGCTTCCCGGCCTCGCGCGGGAGGCCCTGCCCGGCGCCGACACGCGGCGGATCGTCGTCACCGGCCACTCGGCCGGCGGCCACCTCGCGCTGTGGGCGGCCGCCCGGCACGTCCTGACGCCGGACTCCGCGTGGCACCTGCCGGCGGCGCCCGCGCTGCGCGGCGTCGTCGCGCTGGCCCCGATCGCCGACTTCACGGCGGCCGAGGAGCTGGGGGTGTGCGGGGGCGCGACCGCCCAGCTGCTCGGCGGCAAGGAGCACTTCGACGAGCGCAGGCCGTACGCCGATCCGGCCGCACTGCTGCCGACCGGGATCGCCACCGTCCTGGTGCAGGGCCGCACCGACATCGTCGTACCGCGGGCGGTCGCGGAGTCCTACACCGACGCGGCGGCCAAGGCGGGCGAGCCGGTCTGGCTGACGCTGCTGGAGGACGTCGGGCACTTCCCCCTGATCGACCCGGCGTCCGACGCCTGCGCGGTGGTCGCGGAGGAGATCGAGCAGCTCGCGTACTGAGCGTTCCCGCGAGCGCGTCCGCACGGACGGGAAGCACGAGATCGCGGACTGAAGCTGTCCGCAAGGGCTCCTACGGTGAGGGAAAAGCCGAGCGAAGGAGCCCGCACATGACCATTCTCGTGACCGGAGCGACCGGGACCGTGGGCCGTCAGGTGGTCGCCGAACTGGTCCGCAGGGGCGAGCGGGTGCGGGCGCTGACCCGCGACCCGGCGCGGGCGGACCTCCCGGGCGGCGTCGAGACCGTACGCGCGGACCTCACCGACCCGACGACGCTGATCCCCGCCCTCGAAGGCGTCACGGGCCTGCACCTGATCACCTTCGGCGGCGCGTACTTCACCCCGCTGACGACCGGCCCCGAGATCGTCGCGCTGGCGTCGAAGGCGGGCGTGCGGCGGATCACGGTCCTCCATGGCGGCGGCCCGAGCGGCGTCCAGGACGCGGTCGAGGCCGGTGACATGGACTGGACGCTGGTGATGCCGGTCGAGTTCATGGCGAACGCGCTGGAGTGGGCGGACGGCATCCGTACCCGCGACGGCGTCGCGGAGCCCTTCGTCGACCGGCTGAGCGCCATGGTCCACGAGGCCGACATCGGCGCGGTCGCCGCGGCCGCGCTGACCGAGGACGGGCACGCGGGGCGCACGTACACGCTCACCGGCCCCGAGGCGCTCACCGTGCGCGACAAGGTCCGGACGCTGGCGGCGGCGCGCGGCCGCGAGATCGGCCTGACCGAGCTGACCCCGGCGCAGGCGGTCGAGCGGTGGCAGGGCGCGGGAATGGACCGGGAGACGGTCGGCTTCCTGCTGGACGTGTACGGGAACACCCCGGAGATCGGCCGGACCGTGGTGGACACGGTGGAGCGGGTCACCGGGCGGCCGGCGCGCACCTTCGCCCAGTGGGCGGCGGAGCACGCCGACGCGTTCCGGCCGCAGGGCTGACCAGGGGCGGGGCGTAGTACCTGGGACGGACGCGGGAGGATCCGCACCGCGGCTGACGACCGCGGCCGTCCCCTCGCCTACCGTTTCGTACGTGACCGAGAAGACCCGCAGTCCCGAGTTCCATCTGGCCATGGGCGCGCTGAGCGGCCTGCGCCAGGACCTGTTCCACGACGCCTTCGCCTACCGGCCGCTGCCGCCGATGCGCACGGACGGGCCGATCACCCGGCGGCTGCCGGGACGGCTGCGCAAGTACGCCGCGTGGACGCCGCACGCCGTGGTGGTGGGGACGGCGATGTTCGTGCTGCTGCTGTCCGCCGTCGTGGCCGACAGCGGAGGGGGCAGCCTCAGCGCGCTCCTGGCGGGCTTCATACCCGCCGCCGCCCTGGTGATGACGCTGGTCAGGCCGGCCGGGGCGTGGTGGGTGTCGCTGCTGTCCACGCCGGTCGTCGGCGTCCTGGGCCACTACTGGGACGGCTGGCCGTGGACGCCGTCCTCCTTCGTGGCGCACCTCGCCGTCATGGTCGTGGTCGCCGCCAGGACCCGGCCGCGCACCGCCGCCTGGATGTGGGCGTGCACGGCCGTGTACGCGCTCCTCGCCGAGGGCTTCCTGGGGGTCGGATACAGCTCCGACAGCCCGCAGATGCTGGTGTTCTCCGCGTTCGCGCTGCTCACCACCGCGCTGGTGAGCATCCGCCGCGAGGCACAGCGCGAGGTCACCGTCCAGAAGACCGTCACCGCCGTGGAGCGCGACCGGCGCACGCTGCTGGAGGAGCGGACGACGATCGCCCGCGAGCTGCACGACGTGGTCGCGCACCACATGTCGGTGGTCGCCATCCAGGCGGAGGCGGCTCCGTACCGGGTCGAGAACCCGCCGCCCGAGCTGGAGCAGGCGTTCGTCACGATCCGCGAGAACGCGGTGGCCGCGCTCACGGAGCTGCGCCGCGTGCTGGGCGTCGTACGGGCGGAGGACTACGAGGCGCCGGACGCGCCGCAGCCGACGCTGGCCGACCTGGACGGCCTGATAGCCAATGTGCGGGACGCGGGTCTGACGGTGGACAGGACGGTGACCGGCTCGGTGCGCGAACTGCCCCAGGGCGTCGAGCTCTCGGCGTACCGGATCATCCAGGAGGCACTGAGCAACACCCTGCGCCACGCGCCCGGCTCGACGGCGAAGGTGGAGGTGTCGTACGTGCTCGGGGGCCTGGGCCTGCGGATCGTGAACACCGCGCCGCAGGGCCTGGTCAAGCCGTCGCCCGGGGCCGGGCACGGGATCACCGGGATGCGGGAGCGGGTGACGATGCTGAACGGCGAGATGACGGCACAGGCGGCGGAGGACGGCGGCTACGAGGTCGCGGCGTTCATTCCGGTGGCCCCGGCCGTGCCCGCCGTCACGCCGGAGTCGGCGTCATGACCATCCGGGTACTGATCGTCGACGACCAGATCATGGTCCGCGAGGGCTTCTCCGTCCTGCTGAACGCGATGCCGGACATCGAGGTCGTCGGCGAGGCGGTGAACGGCCGCGAGGCGATCGCGCAGGTCGCCGCGCTGCGGCCGGACGTCGTGCTGATGGACATCCGCATGCCGGAGCTGAACGGCATCGACGCCACCCGCGAGATCGTCGCCGCCGACGCGGACGCCAAGGTGCTGGTCCTGACGACGTTCGACCTGGACGAGTACGTCTACCAGGCCCTGCGGGCCGGCGCGTCGGGTTTCCTGCTCAAGGACGCCTCGGCGCGGCAGCTCGCCGACGGCGTACGGGTGGTGGCTTCCGGTGAGGCGCTGCTCGCCCCGACCGTCACCAAGCGCCTGATCTCGGAGTTCTCGAAACTGTCCGAGGCGCCCCGCCCGCCCGCGCTCGCCCAGGTCGGCGACCTCACGGAGCGCGAGACGGAGGTGCTGGTCCTCATCGCCCAGGGGCTGTCGAACGCGGAGATCGCCTCCCATCTGGTGGTGGCCGAGTCCACGATCAAGACGCACGTCAGCCGGGTCCTGGTGAAGCTGGGCCTGCGCGACCGCACGCAGGCGGCCGTGTTCGCGTACGAGGCGCGGCTGGTGACGCCGGGGTAGCCGGTCACTCCCGTGCGGGCGGGCGGGGACCTCAAGGACTTCGTCCGCTAGCGTCTGCACATGGCAGAGACGTTCGATCCCTGGTCGCCCTCCTTCGTCGCCGATCCGTACCCCGCCTACGCCGCACTGCGCGCCCGGGGCCGGGCCCACTGGTACGAGCCGACCCGTCAGTGGCTCGTCCCGCACCACGCGGACGTCTCGGCGCTGCTGCGCGACCGCCGGCTCGGCCGCACCTACCTGCACCGGTTCACGCACGAGGAGTTCGGGCGTACGCCGCCGCCGCCCGGCCACGAGCCGTTCCACGTCCTGAACGACCACGGGCTGCTGGACCTCGAAGCCCCGGATCACACCCGCATCCGCCGCCTCGTCTCCAAGGCGTTCACACCGCGCACGGTCGAGCGGCTGGTCCCCACCGTGCGGCGGCTGGCGGCGGAACTGGTCGGCGACTTCGTCGCACAGGGCGGCGGGGACCTGCTGTCCGCCGTCGCGGAGCCGCTGCCGGTCGCCGTCATCGCGGAGATGCTCGGCGTCCCCGAGCCGGACCGGGCGCTGCTGCGGCCCTGGTCGGCGGACATCTGCGGGATGTACGAGCTGAACCCGCCGGAGGAGACGGCGCGGCGCGCGGTCCGGGCCTCGGTCGAGTTCTCGGCGTATCTGCGGGACCTGATCGCCGTACGCCGCGAGAGTCCGGGCGACGACCTGATCTCGGCGCTGATCGCCGCGCACGACGAGGGCGGGGACCGGCTCGGCGAGCAGGAGATGATCTCGACGTGCGTGCTGCTGCTGAACGCGGGGCACGAGGCGACGGTGAACACCACCGCCAACGGCTGGCGGACGCTGCTGCGGCATCCCGGGCAGCTGGAGGCCCTGCGCGCGGACCCCGGGCTCCTGCCCACCGCCGTGGAGGAGCTGATGCGCTACGACACCCCGCTCCAGCTCTTCGAGCGGTGGGTGCTCGACGACATCGAGGTCGGCGGCGTGGCGATCCCCCGGGGCTCCGAGGTGGCGCTGCTCTTCGGCTCGGCGAACCGGGACCCGGCCGCCTTCGACCGCCCCGGTGAACTCGACCTCGGCCGGACCGACAACCCGCACGTGTCCCTGGGGGCCGGCATCCACTACTGCCTGGGGGCGCCGCTGGCCCGGCTCGAACTGGCCTCCTCCTTCGGCGAGTTGCTGCGCCGCGCACCGAAGATGCGGCTGGCCGAGGAACCGGAGTGGAAGCCGGGGTTCGTCATCCGCGGGCTGCGGGAGCTGCGCGTCGAGGTGTGACGGGCGGGCGTACCGGGGCTAGAGGAACTCGACGGCGCCGACCAGGGGCAGGGGCGCGACGGCCAGCGCGAGGGCCGCCATCCCGAGCCCCGGCCGGATGTCCCGCTTGGCCTGGAAGCCCAGGAACGCCGTCAGCGGCGGCAGTACGCAGAACACGAGGAAGCTCCAGTGCCACCCCTCCTCGCGGGTGAAGAAGAACAGGAGCGCCAGGTAGGCGGGGACGGTCATGAGGGTGCCGAAGCGGACCCTCGACAGGAACGTCTCCATGCTGTCGATGTTGTCGTACGGGAACATGCGGGCCGGTCCTTCCTACACCGCTTGGTGGTCGTAGCCGGCGGCGGCCACCTCGGGGAAGCCGTCCGCCGCGGAGAAGCCGTTCACCGCCGCGGACATGGCCAGGCCCAGCGTCGTCAGGGCCATCTGCAACTGGTTGAAGCTCCCCGCCGCGTCGGACCACATCTTCATGATCCGCAGCGCCTGCGCCGCGGCCAGGGCGAACATGGCGGCCGACGCCACCTGTCCGCCGACCGGGATCAGGTTGGCGGCCTGGGCGGCGGCCAGGTTGACCAGCCAGGTGACCAGGGCGTCGCAGAGCGCGACCATGAAGGACTTCAGGAACTCGGCGAACTGGAACGCCAGTTGCGCCGCCTGCTTGTAGCTGGTCCGCAGGGAGTCGAAGGTGTCCTTGAAATCGGTGAGCTTCTTGGCGAATTCGTCGAAGTACACCCGGGCGGCGTCCGAGGCGTTTCCGCTCCAGGTCAGGGCGACGTTTCCGGTGCCCTTGCGCAGGTTCGCCGCCACCGCGTCGCAGAACCCGCCGAGGCTGCCCCACACGTCGGCGCAGTCGTTGTACTTGTTCCAGTCCCCGAGGATCCAGTTGTTCATCTCGCCGAAGGGGTCGAAGCCGAAGAGCAGCTTGGACGCCTCCACCGCCATCGCCGAGGGACTGCCCAGGTCGAGGATGCTGCCGAGGGTCTTCTGGACCGGGTTCATGTTGTACTCGTCGACGTGCCCCTGGCCGAACTTGACCAGCGGGTTCTTGCTCTCCGACGGCATCTTCAGCAGGTCCGCGGCGCTGCTCGTGTCGGAGAAGTCGCCCGCGCCGCCGCCCTCCGGCGGGGAGCCGGCTCCCTTGGAACCCGGGTACGTGGCGTCCAGCTTCGACGCCTCGCCCCGGTCCGTCTCGCGGTAGTACGTGGCGGACTTGGCGAGTTCACGCGCCGAGGCGTCGAGGACCCTCTGGGCCTTCTGCAGAGCCTTCTTGGCTTCGCTCACGTACCGGTCGTGGTCGCCCGCGACCATGTCCCAGGCGGCTCCGCCCAGCGCCGTGTCGATCTGCGCGTTGCCCGTGAACGCGACTGCCTGCGTACTGCCGTCGGCGGCGCGTGCGACAAGCTTCGAAAAGCCGTCGATCGCGCTCGGCTCCACCCGAAAGCTCACCGTCTGCTCCTGCCCCTGGAAGATTGGTGGTTCCGGGTCGTGGTCGCACGCCCCCCGGCCGTTTGCCGCCGCTCAGTACAGCGACCAGCCCCGGCCGTCGTGGCGGGACTTCTTGCCGCCGTCGCCCTGCGGCGTACGGCGTTCCTCGTCGATCCGGGCCTGCGCCTCGGCCATGCTCCGCTCACCCTCGGCGGCGAGCGCCTCGCGCTCGGCGTCGGAGAGCGCCGCCCACTTCTCGGCCATCGGCGCGGCATGCGCGACGAGCTGGTCGGAGTACGCGGACACGTCCACCGCGTCCCGCAGGCTCGCGCGCCCGGACAGGACCTCCTGGGCCATCTCCCTCAGCGCGTCGCCGCCGCGTCCCGAGGCGAGCTCTTCGAGGGATCTGCGCAGCACGCCCGCCTGCGCGGGGTCCTGACCGCTCATTTCGAGGAATTCGGATTCGTCGACCTTCCTGGTCGACTCCGGGCCCTCGGCCACATGCCCTCCCGGTGCGCGGATCGCCGTCTCTTGTGCGCCCCGACGCTACCGACTTCCCGGCCGCGCTCCCAATGCGCTGCCGTCACAGAAGTGTCACAGGGCCCCGCCGCGCCTTCGCGGGCCCGCCGCCGGGGCGCTCAGGCCGGCAGCGTCAGCGACCACGCGTCCGGCCGCACCGTCCACGTCCGGGTGCGGACCGGGCCCGCCACCAGCGCGTCCGCCCGGTAGCGGAAGTCGGGTCCCGACACCGTGACCGCGAGCGCCCGCACCCGTACGTGCTCTCCGCCCTGCTGCCGGATCACCACCTCGGCGCGCCCGGCGCGCGAGCACACCGAAACGTCCTCCACGGGCCGGTCCAGGTCGTTCAGCAGCACCCCGTCCGCCTCCACGCGCAGCCGGTACGTCCGGACGGGCTGCGCGGGCGCGGACTGCGGCGCGGGCCGCACCAGCGTGCGCACCAGCGAGCGGCACGTCCCCCACACGGACGCGGCGTCCGCCGCCTTCGAGGGCGCGGCCGGAATCCGCAGGTCGCCCAGGACCACGCCGTCGCTGTCGTCCACCAGCAGGTCCAGCCGCCGCACCGCGCCCTCCAGCACGGCGCGGGCCGCCGCCACCGCCCCTATCGGCACGCCCAGCGCCCGCGCGATGTCCACCGACGCCCCCACGGGGATCAGCGCGAGCGCGCCCGCGCCCAGCTCCCTCTCGCGGTGCAGCAGGGCCACCGCGCGCAGCAGCGCCCGGTCGTCGCCGACGACCACGGGGCGGCGGCTGCCCCGGCGGGCGAGCGCCCGGGCGAACTCCTCGGGCCCTTCGGGCAGGCAGATTCTGGCGTTGGCGCCGGCACACAGGACGTCCTTGGCGATCCGTACGGACTCGCCGTCCGTACGCCGGGCGACCGGGTCGATGACCACCAGCAGCGGGTGCGCGGTGTTCGCGGCGGGCTCTGGAGCCGACACCTCGGTCCTTCCTCGGGTAGCATCTTTGTGCAAGAGCCCCTTGCGCTATTGCGCCAGGGGCTTCGTCTATTCCGGGGCAACCGGTCCGACGGCTCAGTATCGGGTGTACGCCGTACGTACGCCCCCTGACGTTGGACATGCCCCGCCCGGAAGGGGTGTACGCCTGTGCCCGCACTTGTGCTGCTCGGTGCTCAGTGGGGTGACGAAGGCAAGGGAAAGGCCACCGACCTGCTCGGTGGATCCGTTGATTATGTGGTGCGCTATCAGGGCGGCAACAACGCCGGCCACACGGTTGTCGTCGGCGACCAGAAGTACGCGCTGCATCTTCTCCCTTCCGGAATCCTCACGCCAGAGTGCACGCCGGTCATCGGTAACGGCGTCGTCATCGACCCGTCGGTCCTGCTCTCCGAGCTGAGCGGTCTGAACGAGCGAGGCGTCGACACGTCCAAGCTCCTGATCAGCGGCAACGCCCACGTCATCACGACGTACAACGTCACGGTCGACAAGGTGACGGAACGCTTCCTCGGCAAGCGCAAGATCGGCACCACGGGCCGCGGTATCGGCCCGACGTACGCGGACAAGATCAACCGCACCGGCATCCGCGTGCAGGACCTCTACGACGAGTCGATCCTGACCCAAAAGGTCGAGGCGGCTCTGGAGATCAAGAACCAGCTGCTCACGAAGCTGTACAACCGCCGCGCGATCGAGGCCGGGCAGATCGTCGAAGAGCTGCTGACGCACGGCGAGAACATCAAGCAGTACGTCGCCGACACGACGCTGATCCTGAACAACGCGCTCGACGAGGACAAGGTCGTCCTGTTCGAGGGCGGCCAGGGCACGCTGCTCGACGTCGACCACGGCACGTACCCCTTCGTCACGTCGTCGAACCCGACCGCGGGCGGCGCCTGCACGGGCACGGGTGTGGGGCCGACGAAGATCAGCCGGGTCATCGGCATCCTCAAGGCGTACACGACGCGGGTCGGCGCCGGTCCGTTCCCGACGGAGCTGTTCGACGAGGACGGCGAGGCGCTGCGCCGCATCGGTGGCGAGCGCGGTGTCACCACCGGCCGCGACCGGCGGTGCGGCTGGTTCGACGCGCCGATCGCGCGGTACGCGACGCGGGTCAACGGTCTGACGGACTTCTTCCTCACGAAGCTGGACGTCCTGACCGGCTGGGAGGAGATCCCGGTGTGCGTGGCGTACGAGATCGACGGCAAGCGCGTCGAGGAGCTCCCGTACAGCCAGACGGACTTCCACCACGCGAAGCCGATCTACGAGACGCTTCCGGGCTGGTCCGAGGACATCACCAAGGCCAAGACCTTCGACGACCTTCCGAAGAACGCGAAGGCGTACGTGAAGGCGCTGGAGGAGATGTCCGGGGCGCCGATCTCCGCGATCGGTGTCGGTCCCGGCCGCACCGAGACGATCGAGATCAACTCGTTCATCTAGCGGTTCCCGCTCGACGGGGGAGGGCCGTGGCGTCGTGCCACGGCCCTTCGTCGTGCCCGGGGGGCCGTCAGCTCGACCGGTCGTAGGTGAGCGACTCGCCGTTGGCGGGGTTCGTCCGGCGCAGGCGGCCGTCCGGGAGCAGCGTGATCTCGGTCGCCGCTCCCGGCGAGCAGGAGCTCATCGGCTCGCCGGTGGTGACCCGGGACGGGCCGATGCGCAGCGGGGCGCCGGATCCGGCGGGCGCGGCGGACAGCTCCGCCTGGAACACGCAGTGGTACGTGCCGCCGCCCGCGGTGGGGCCGTCCGCCGTGAGGGACAGGACGGTGTCGCCGACCTTGCCCTGCTGGAGGGTCAGCCGGCGGGTGCTGCGGCCGGCGCCGCCCTCCAGGCTCCCGGTCCAGGTGCCCAGGTAGGCGGCGGGTATCGCGCCGCCGTCCTGGGGCGTGGGGGAGTCGTCGGTGGGGGCCTTGGGGTCGTCCTGGGTGTGGGGCGTGGCGGTCGGGGTCCCGGTGCGGCCCGTCCCGTGCTTCTGCTCGTCGCCCGCG
>NZ_VBVX01000764.1 GCF_005981925.1 Streptomyces albidochromogenes | reverse complement strand
TATTTATACCGCGAAAAAGAAGACACCAAACCGCCCACTTCAATGACAACCATCGAAGGCCCGCATACCCATCTCCGGCACGAGGACAAGTTCCTCCGCACAATCAACGCCAACCTATATTACGGAAAGGGATACCCGCAGTACTTACACAGCGAAAACAAGGAAGAAAGTATACCGGTGTTTGAGGCCGTCAAGAAGTATATTCTCCAGGACAGGCCACATTTGAAGGGCACGCATCCCATTTACAACCGGATGTTGCGAGAGGGTATATTAAAGGTACCAGTTCTATTTACGACACAGGTGATATATGCAAACTATGCCAGCCGCTTTTTCTACACGTTTGCCAAGTTATGCGATAACCCAATCATCGAGGAAGTGGTGACCAATCCCACCGACGAAGTGGTGAAGCGAGCGGTGATGGAGACGATCGAGA
>NZ_VBVX01000763.1 GCF_005981925.1 Streptomyces albidochromogenes | reverse complement strand
CTCCCATATACTTCCTTCGGATTTGTACATTGAGTGTTTCCATTGTTTTTTGTATTTGCTTGATTGTTATCACCATTTGAAAATAAATTATCCTCTGGGAATACCAAACTTGTTAACCTGTCATATTATGAGTAATACACGACCATACATAAGAAAAATTGAAAGAATATGGTCAAATTCTGAACCATATTCTTAACATAAAAAGCATATATACTATACTCTATTATAATACCAGTTGCAAAAAGAACAGGTATGTTACCCGGACTAAAGACAACTTGGAAATGTTAAACTTCTCTAAATATTAGTTAACTTCTGTCAACTATTACTTAGAGGAGATTGTGTTGTGTAACACAAACAAATCGGACAACTGAAGCTTAATCTCAGCAGATCGTAACAACAAGGCTACTCTACTGCTTACAATACTCCGTTGTAC
>NZ_VBVX01000762.1 GCF_005981925.1 Streptomyces albidochromogenes | reverse complement strand
AGGTCGTGTACGTCGCCACGAGCGGGGCGCGCGAGGGCGACGCGGAGTGGGCGCGGCGGGTGGGTCTGCACCGGGAGCGCAGGCCGGGCGCGTGGCGCACGGAGGAGACGTGCGAGCTGGCTCCGCTGCTGGCGGCGCAGGGTCCGCCGCTGCTGATCGACTGCCTGGCGCTGTGGCTGACCGACGCGATGGACCGGGTCGGGGCGTGGGACGACGAGAAGTGGGCGGCGCACGGGCGGCGGGCGCTGGAGGAACGGGTGACCGAGCTGGTGGACGCGGTGCGCGGGACGCGGCGGACGGTGGTGGCGGTGAGCAACGAGGTCGGCTCGGGCGTCGTACCGGCCACGGCGAGCGGCCGCCGCTTCCGCGACGAACTGGGACGGCTGAACGCGGCGTTCGCCGGTGAGTGCGAGCAGGTGCTGCTGGTGGTGGC
>NZ_VBVX01000098.1 GCF_005981925.1 Streptomyces albidochromogenes | reverse complement strand
GTGGGGGGCCGTGCCCGCACGCGTGGTCAGCGACCGGGCCAGGGGGGACGGCGGGCGAGGACCGTCCACTCCTCATCCGCCCGACCGGGTACGGCCCGGCCGGTGCTCGCCCACCGCTCGGCGAGTGCGGTGAAGATCGGCTCCGGCTCGGGGCGCGGAACCGCTTCGCTGCTTGCCTGCTGCACGCCGATGACGGGCGTGAACCGCATCGTCGTGGTCACGCCGGGCTCAACGGCCTCTGGGCCGATTGGGTCACTCACGCGCCGACCCGGTGTTGACGGCCCGCTGTGACTGAGCGCGATACCTGGCCCGGGCAGACAACTCCGATGCTCAGGATCAGCTCACCGCGACTGGGGACCTGAGCCGCGTGCCAGTCAGGGGGACTGTCAGCTTCGTGGCGGAAACGGATGCGTATGTGAGGTCGACAGGCGTAGGCGAGGGATGGAGGGGACGCAGTATCAGATGTGCGAGAGGCCCGGGGGGTGTCGTACCGTAGACAAGTTCCTGCGGCGGAGGCTTCGGCGGCAGTGACCGGATTTCCTGTTCCTTCTGTGTCGATCTTGAGGTGACGTCCTATTAACCAGGCCATGTAGTCGTCCGTGTTCCCCGCGTGCTGTTGTGTCGCACGTGTCCGGGGGCGGACGTCGCGCTGGCCTGAGTTGCGTCACCCTCCCCCGCAGTTTCCTTCCCGGGTGCAGCTCTGCCGTCTGCCCCGGGTTTCGTGTATTCCGGCCCCGGTGCGGCTGCCGGCAGGGCTCCCCGATTCCTTTGGATCAGGAGTTTTCCCGTCGTGTCTTCCTCCGCGCTCGACAACGAGCCGCAGCACACCGCCCAGCCCCCAACTCACCCAACACCTGGCCTGTCGAAGATGGGACTGGCCGCCTGGATCGCCCTCTTGGTGCTGCTGGGCGCCGAGCTGATGGACATGATTGACCAGTCGGTCGTCCTGACCGCCCTGCCCGCGATCCAGGAGTCGACCGGCGCCGGACCGGACGCGGTGCAGTGGCTGACCACCGGCTATTCACTGCCCGTCGCCATCGGGCTGATCACCGGCGGACGCCTCGGCGACCTCTACGGCCGGCGAAAGATCCTCCTCATCGGCACCGTCGTGTTCACCACGGCCTCGCTGCTGTGCGGCCTTGCTGCCGGGCCGGGCGGGCTAATCGGAGCCCGCGGGCTCCAGGGCGTCGGGGTGGCCCTGATGATCCCGCAGATCCTGGCCACCCTCCATGTCACCTTCGAGGGGCAGAACCGCAGCAAAGTGTTCGGTCTGTACGGGGCCGTCATGTCGCTCGCCAATGTCCTGGGCCCGGTGATGGGCGGCCTGCTCACCGAGGCGGACCTGTTCGGGCTGTCCTGGCGGCCGATCTTCCTGGTCAACGTGCCCGTCGGCCTCGCCGTGATCCTCCTGGGACGCAAGTTCATCCCCGAGTCGACCGTGAAGAAGGCCGACCGACTCGACCTGACCGGCATGCTGCTGTCCGCACTGGCCATCGTCCTGATCGTCTTCCCGCTCACCGAGGGGCACCTCCACCACTGGCCGCTGTGGTGCTTTGCCCTGCTCGCCGCGGGCCTCCTCGTCCTCGGTGTCTTTCTGCACCAGCAGCAGCGCAAGCATGGCAACGCCCCGCTCGTGGCCCTGTCCCTCTTCCGGAGCCGGCAGTTCTCCGGCGGCATGGCCGCGCAGCTGATGCACGGCCTGCTGTGCGGGCTGTTCTTCATGACCTGGACGCTCTACCTCCAGCGCGGCCTGGGCATGAGCCCCTTCCATGCGGCCCTGGCCTTCGTGCTGCTCTCCATCGGAGAGCTGGCCGGCGCGACGGTCACGACAAAGAGCGCCGGGCGCTTCGCCCGCCGCCTGCCACAGACCGGAGCCCTCGTCACGCTCGCCTCAATGGCTGCCTACGGGGTCCAGGTCGACTCAGGCCAGGGGGACCTGACCCTGCTCGGGATGACCGCTCCGGTGGTACTGATCGGCTTCGGCCTCGGCATGGTCGGCGGCCCGCTCGCCGACATGTCGCTGGCCCGGGTCCCCCACGACGACGCCGGGTCGGCCTCGGGCCTGTTCAACACCGTCATGCACCTGGGCATCGCCCTCGGCACTGCGCTGACCGCCCTGGTGTTCTTCGCCACCACCGGCGGCTCTCCCGACGCCGGACTCAACCGCGACGCGTTCATCACCGTGCTGTGGTGGGTCGGCAGCCTCCTCGCCCTGATGTGGGCCCTGATGTTCTGCCTGCCCAAGCAGGCCGACAACCAGGCCGACTGAACCACTCCCAGGCTCCGGCCACGACGTCGGCCGGGGCCTGGGCCGCCAGCCTTGCGATTGAACAGGTAGCGGCCCAGGAAGTTGACGTGCTTGAGGGCCAAGGGGCTCCGGCCCTCAAGCACGGTGGCAGCCGGTCAGGCGGGCAATGCCTTGCCGTCGGCGGACAGGTCGCGGAGGTACTTTGTCGGGCGGAGGCGCTCGCCGTACTGATCGGCCAGCTCGTCCGCGCGCCTGATGAACGCGGCGAGACCGGTGGAGCCGTCGGTGGCCTCGTAGCCGGTCATGAACTGGGCGGTACCGCCGGTGGCCGGCGGGAAGCCCAGGCCGAGAATGGAGCCGATGTTGGCATGGGCGGCCGAAGTGAGGACACCCTCCTCGAAGCACTTCGCAGTTTCGATTGCCTCGCGCACGAGCATGCGGTCCTGGGCGTCCTTGAGCGGGATCTGCTTGTCGGCGACGGGGATCAGGTCGGCCAGGCCCGGCCAGATGGGACCGCGTTTGCCGTCGGTGTAGTCATAGAAGCCGGCGCCCTTGAGCTTTCCCGCGCGGCCCTGCTCGATCATCGGGCCGACGACTCGCTCGGTGACGGTGAGGTTCTCGTCTCCGGCCGCCTCGCGGGTCGTCCTGGCGATCTTGTGCATGAGCTCGAAGTTGAGCTCGTCGGCGAGCTGGAGGGGGCCGACCGGGTAGCCGGCCTGGGTAGCGGCCCGCTCCAGGGAGTAGGACGCCAAGCCTTCGCTGAGCAGCGCGAGGCCCTCCTCGATCCTCGTTCCGATGACCCGCGAGGTGTAGAAGCCGCGGCTGTCGTTGACGACGATCGGGGTCTTCTTCATCTGCAAAGCCACGTCGTACGCCCTGGCCAGGGTTGCGTCGGACGTCTGCGCGCCGCGGATGATCTCGATCAGTGGCATCTTGTCGACGGGTGAGAAGAAGTGCAGGCCGATGAAGTCGGCCGGCCGGTCGATGCCTTTGGCGAGGTCGGCGATGGGCAGCGTGCTGGTGTTGGTGCACAGCAGCGCGTCCGGGTTGATGTGCGGCAGGATCTCGGCGAAGACCTTCTGCTTGAGTGAGACGTCCTCGAAGACGGCCTCGATGACCAAGTCGGAGCCGGCCAGGTCGGCCGGGTCGGCGGTGGCGGTGATGCGGCCTAGCAGCTCGGCGGCCTGCTCCTGGGTGAGCTTTCCGCGCGAGACGGCCCGCTCGTTCAGGTTCGCCGTGTAGGCCCTGCCTCTTTCGGCGTTCTCGGACGTCACGTCCTTGAGTACGACCTGCATGCCCGCGCGGGCGCAGGAGTAGGCGATGCCCGCGCCCATCATTCCGGCGCCGAGGACACCGACCTTCACGGCGGTGTGTTTGTCCACTCCGTCGGGACGCAGGGCGCCGGAGTTGATCGAGCCCATGTCGAAGAAGAACGCCTGGATCATGTTCTTCGCCTGCTGGCCGCTGACCAGTTCGGTGAAGTAGCGCGATTCGATCCGCGAGGCGGTGTCGAAGTCGACCTGCGCTCCCTCTACCGCCGCCGACAGGATTGCCTTGGGCGCCTTGTAGTCGGCCTGTTTGATCTGCTTGCGCAGCAGCGGGGGGAGGGCAGGCAGGATGCCCGCCAGGCGAGGGCTGGACGGTGCGCCGCCAGGTATCTTGAAGCCCGGCTTGTCCCAGGGCTGGGCGAACTCGTCGGGGTAGTCCTTGATCCACGCCTTCGCGGCGGGGATGAGCTCGTCGGCGGAGTCCACGAGGTCATCGACGAGTCCCTTCTTCTTCGCCTTGACCGGCTGGAAGCGGGTGCCCTGGCCGAGGACGTCCGAGAGCGCGGTCACGATGCCGAACATGCGGACGGTGCGGGTGACGCCGCCACCTCCGGGCAGCAGTCCGAGCTGCACCTCAGGTAGGCCGATGTCGTACCTACCGTTGACCGCTATGCGGTGGTTGGTCGCCAGCGCGATCTCCAAGCCTCCCCCCAGCGCGGCTCCGTTGATGGCTGCCACCACCGGCCTGGGGAAGGTCTCCAGGCGGCGCAGGGTCGCCTTGACGGCCTCCACCTCGGTGAAGACGGTGACGGTGTCGGCTCGCGTCGCATGGATCATCCTCTTGAGGTCGCCACCGGCGAAGAAGGTGCCCTTCCCCGAAGTGACGACCACGCCCGTGACGGAGTCGGCCTCGGCATACAGCCGGTCTACGGCGGCCTTCATCGAGGCGGCGTAGAGGTCGTTCATGGTGTTGGTGCTCTGGGTGGGGTCGTCCAGAGTGAGGGTGACGATGCCGTCGGCGTCGCGTTCGTAGCGGACAGCGCTGGTGGGTGTGGTCTGGGTGCTCATGATGTGGTCTCCTGCTGTGGGCGCTGGTCTCAGACGATCTCGACGATGGTGGCGATGCCCATGCCGCCGGCGACGCAGAGCGTGGCCAGGCCGCGCCGTTGGCCGCGGCGGATCAGTCCGTCGACGAGGGTGCCGAGGATCATCGCGCCGGTGGCTCCCATCGGGTGGCCCATCGCGATCGCGCCGCCGTTGACGTTGGTGATCTCGTGGCTGATGCCCATGTCCTTGACGAACCGCATTGCCACCGCGGCGAAGGCTTCGTTGATCTCCCACAGGTCGATGTCGGAGGCGTCGAGACCGGCGAGAGCCAGGGCCTTGCGGGCTGCGGGGGCGGGACCGGTCAGCATGATCGTCGGGTCCGCACCCGAGACGGCCGCGGCGACGATGCGCGCCTTGGGCGTGAGGCCGAGGCGGGTGCCGATCTTCTGGGAGCCGATCACTGTCAGGGACGCGCCGTCGACGATGCCGGAGCTGTTGCCGGCGTGGTGGACGTGGTCGATCTTCTCCAGCCAGTGGTACTTGGCCAGAGCGACGTCGTCGAAGCCGGCGCCCTGGCCGTGCTCGACGAAGGAGGGCTTGAGGCCGGCGAGGGACTCCACGCTCGTGCCGGGGCGGACGGTCTCGTCATGGTCGAGGACAACCTGGCCGAGGCGGTCGAGGACGGGGACGACGGAGTTGTCGAAGTAGCCGTTGGCCCACGCGGCGGCTGCCCGGCTGTGGGACTGGGCGGCGTAGGCGTCGACGTCGGTGCGGGTGTAGCCCTCCAGGGTGGCGATGAGGTCGGCGCCGATGCCCTGTGGGACGAACCCGGCGGCCAGGGAGGTGGCGGGGTCCATGGCCAGCGGACCGCCGTCGGCGCCGAGCGGCACCCGGCTCATCGACTCCACGCCGCCGGCCAGGATCAGCTGCTCAAAGCCACCGCGCACGCGGCTGGCGGCCTGGTTGACGGCTTCCAGCCCGGAGGCGCAGAACCGGTTGAGCTGGACACCGGCGGTTGTCTCCGGAAGGCCGGCGACGATCGCGGCGGTCTTGGCGATGTCCATGCCTTGGTCACCGATCGGGGCAACGACTCCGAGGACGACGTCGTCGATGGCTTCGGTGTCCATGGAGGGGTTCCTCTTTTGCACTGCGTCCAGCAATCCGACCACCAGGTCGATCGGCTTGACCTCGTGCAGCGCTCCGGTCTTCTTGCCGCGTCCGCGTGGCGTGCGCAGGTGGTCGTAGATGAAGGCATCTGTCATGTCTGCTGTTCGCTTTCTTACGGGGTTGGCACAGGGGGGTGGGTGCGGGCGGAGGACGGCGGTCGGCGCCTCAGGTGTCTTTGAGTTCGCGGCGCAGGACCTTGCCGACGTTGCTCTTGGGCAGGGCGTCCCGGAACTCGATGTAGCGGGGTCGCTTGTATCCGGTGAGTCGGCTCTTGAGGTGCTCGCGGAGTTCCGCCTCGGTCAGGCTCGCGTCGCGGGCGACGACGACGAGTTTGGGGACCTCGCCCGATTTCGCGTCGGGGACGCCGACGGCGCCCGCTTCGGCGACCTTGGGATGGCTGACCGCCGCTTCCTCGATCTCGTTGGGGTAGACGTTGAACCCGGAGACGATGATCAGCTCCTTCTTCCGGTCGACGATCTGCAGGAAGCCGTCGTCGTCGCTGACGGCGATGTCCCCGGTCAGCAGCCATCCGTCGGACGTGAGCACTTCCGCGGTCTCCAGGGGCCTGTTCCAGTAGCCGCGCATCACCTGGGGGCCTTTGACGGCAAGCTCGCCCGGCTGGCCCGCAGGGACCGGCTGACCGTCGGCGTCGAGGATGCGAACGTCGGTGGACGGCAGAGGGACCCCGATGCTGCCGACCCTGGGTTCGAGGTGTACGGGGTTGAGGCTGACCACGGGCGAGGCTTCGGTCAGCCCGTAGCCCTCGGTGATGGGCAGGCCGGTTACCTCGTGCCAGCGGCTGGCGACCGCGGCATGCACCGCCGCGCCGGCGGCGACCGCGATCTTGAGGTTAGTGAAGTCGAGGCCAGTGAAGGAGGGAGTGTCCAGCAGCGCCCGCGCGAGCGTGTTGACCAGCAGGATCGCGTCGGGGCGTGTCGTGGCGAGGGTCTTGACCAGCCCGGCTGTGTCGGTGGGGTCGGTGATGAGGACGTTGTGTGCGCCGAACCGGAACAGCCCCAGGCCGTTCACGGTCAGTGCGAACACGTGGTACAGCGGCAGCGCCGCGATCACCGTCAGGTGTTCCGAGCCGAACCTGGCCTGGAGCTGCCCGAGGAATTGCTCCTGGTTGGCCAGCAGGTTCAGATGCGTGAGGACGGCGGCCTTGGTGCCCCCGGTGGTGCCGCCGGTGTACTGCAGGAACGCGACGTCCTGATGCCCCAGAGCAGGTTCGGTGAGCCGGTGGCGGCGGCCTCGGTCGAGTGCGGTGCGGAAGCCGACCGCTGCGGGTATCTCGTAGGGGGGCACGAGCCGCCGGACCTTCGCCACCATCGTGTTGGCCACAACCCGCTTCAGCCTGCCGCAGAGGTCGCCGACCTGAGTGACGATCACGTGCTCGATGCCTGAGCCGGGCAGGATCTCAGCGACCTTCCCGGCGAAGTTCGCCAGGACCACGATGGCGCGCGGCCGGGCGTCGGCCACCAGCTTGGCCAGTTCGACCGGGGTGTACAGAGGGTTGGCGTTGACCACGATCAGCCCGGCCTTCAGCGCCCCGAACAACGCGACCGGGTACTGCAGAAGGTTGGGCATCTGCAGCACGATGCGGTCTCCCTCCGCCAGGCCGAGCTCTTGCTGCAGGTAGGCGGCGAAGTGGTCGCTGAGCTCATCGACCTCGGTGAACGTCAGCCGGACGCCGCGGTGAGAGAACGCCGTTGCGGGGCCGAAGCGTTTCGCGGTGCTCCGCACCATGTCTGGGATGGACGTATACGCCACCGGGGGGATCTCCGCGCCGACTCCGGGCGGGTAGAACCGCAGCCAGGGGCGTTGCGCGTGCTTCCCGCCGACATCAGGCGTCGGGGCCAGACCCTTGTCGTACGGGCCGGGCGCCGGCTGTTCGGGTGGCAGCATCGGGGAGGTGCTCATGGAGGGGGTGTCCTTCACTGTGAACGTCGTCGTCCGAGGTGGGCCGTTGCCGAAGACGACCCGTGCTGGCGCCGGCACGGGGCGTCTTGGGCAACGGCCCGACGGTGCGGGCGGATCTTGGCGTGCGTCCGCGGCCCGGAAGGAAGGTCAGTGGCCAGCCGGGGTGGTTCGGCGCTGCGGCTCCCCGCGCCGAGCCACCCCGCTGCGCGGATGCGGCGTCGGGGGTTCAGCGAGTGGCGTTGATCCCGCCGTCGACGGGGATCACAGCACCGGTGATGTAGCTGCTGGCGGGGCTCATGAGGAATACGGCGATGCCTGCCATGTCCGCGGGGCGTCCGATGCGCTTGACGGGGATCTGCCCGGCGACGGTGTCCGCGCCCATGCTGAGGATTCCGGCCGTCATCTTCGATTCGAACAGGCCGGGGGCGACGGCGTTGACGAGGACCTCGGGGGCGAGGGTTCCCGCCAGCTGTTGGGTGAGCATGTGCACGGCGGCCTTGCTGGCGCTGTAGGAGAAGTTGTTGAAGCCGGGGGCGGGAGCCCGCAGGCCGTCGATGCTGCCGGTGTTGATGACCCGGGCGGGATCGTCGGGCGTTGAGGCCGCCTTCAGCAGGGGCAGGAGGGCTTGGGTGAGGGCGAAGACGCCCTTGACGTTCACCGCCAGCACGCGGTCCCACGCCGACTCGGGAAACTCCTCCAGGGGCGCGCCCCAGTTGGCGCCGGCGTTGTTGAACAGGGCGTGCACCCGGCTCTCGCGCTCACCGATGTACGAAGCCAGGGTCTGCACACCGTGGGCGGTTGCGAGGTCGGCCGATACCGCGTGGATGTGGCCGAGAGGGCTCAGTTCCTCCACGGCCGCCTTCAGGTCTGCTTCCTTGCGGCTGGAGATGTACACCTTGGCGCCGGCTTCGAGGAGTCCTCGGGTGATCATCTTGCCGATGCCGCGGCCGCCGCCGGTGACTACGGCGACCTTGCCGGCCAGCAAGGGTGTAGGGGTGCTCATGGGATGCTCCGCGCAGGTAGGGGGTTGGACGGACCGGACAGGGGGACATCGGCCCCACTGTCTGGGTGGAAGAGGTGCTGGGCGCGTGGTGTGCCGCACCCAGCGGGGGTGCCACGGATCGTTAGCGGATGCGGCGGCCGGAGAGGGCGCGGCTGATGGCCAGGCGCTGGATCTCGCTGGTGCCTTCGTAGATGGTGAAGATCTTGGCGTCGCGGGCCCAGCGTTCGACGGGGTAGTCGCGGGTGTAGCCGTTGCCGCCGAGGATCTGCACGGCGCGTTCGGTGGTGCGGACGGCGACCTCGCTGGCCTTGAGCTTGGCCATGCTGCCCTCGGCCCGGGTGAAGGGCTTGCCGCGCATCATCATGTGGCTGGCGCGCCAGACGAGGAGGCGGGCGGCGTCGATCTCCATGGCCATGTCGGCCAGGGTGAAGGCGATGGCCTGGTTGTCGATGATCGGCCGGCCGAATTGCTCGCGGATGCCGGCGTACTCCAGGGCGTACTCGTAGGCTGCGCGGGCGACGCCGACGGCCATGGCGCCGATGCCGGGCCGGGTCAGCTCGAAGGTGGCCATGGCGGCGGGGACGCGAACGCGGGACCCTTCGCGGGCTGTGGCCAGGCGTTGGTCGAGCGCGTCCTTGCCGCCGAGGACCAGGTCGGCGGGGATGCGTACGTCTTCGAGGACGACCTCGGCGGTGTGGGAGGCGCGCAGGCCGTGCTTGGAGAACTTCTGTCCCTGGCTGAGGCCGCGGGTGCCGGGCGGGATGAGGAACAGGGCGTGGCCGCGGGCGCCGAGGGCGGGGTCGGTGACGGCGTTGACTACGTGGATGCCCGCGATGCCGCCGTTGGTTGCCCAGGTCTTGGTGCCGTTGATCACCCACTCCTTGGTGGCTTCGTCGTAGCGGGCGTGGGTGCGGATGGCGGCGGCGTCGCTGCCGGCGTCCGGCTCACTGGCACAGAGGGCGGCGACGGCCAGGTCACCGGGGGTACCGAAGAAGGCGGGCAGCCAGGTGTCGATCTGCTCCTTGGTGGCGGCGCCGAACAGGGCCGCGGCGGGCAGGAAGGTGCCCAGCAGGGCCTGGCCCATGCCGCCGTCGCCCCAGAAGATCTCCTCGGCGACCACGGGCTGCTGGAGCCCGGTGGGGTCGGCGATCATCTGCAGCGCGAACTCGGGCGTGTACAGGCCGACCTTGGCCGCTTCCTCGATGACGGCCCAAGGCATCTCCTCACGCTCGTCGTACTCGGCGGCGACGGGGCGTACGTACTTCTCGGCGAAGCCGTGGGCCCAGTCGCGGGCTTCGGCGATCTCGGGCGGCAGGTCGAACAAGGAAGGCTGCGTCTTTGCGCTGGTCACAACAGATCTCCTGACAGGGGTGGGGCGGCTGCTCAGCGGGCGGTGAAGACGGCGTCGCGGCGCTCGATGAAGGACTGGATTCCCTCGGCGCCGTCGGCGGTCGAGAACAGTCGTGCGATGTCCGGGCGCAGCCGCTCGATCGCGGCGCTCTCGCCGTGCTCACGGGCCAGGTGGGCGGAGGCGAAGACGGTGCGCACCCCCAGGGGCGCTGACTTCCCGGCAATGAGGGTGGCGATCTCGGTGGCGCGCGCGATGGCGGCCGACCCGTCGGTGACCAGTTCCTGCACCAGGCCGATGCGGTGGGCTTCGGCGGCGTCGAACTCCTCGCCGGTGAGGATCCAGCGCATGGCGTTGCCCCATCCGGCCTGCTGGGGGAAGCGGAAGGTGGCCCCGCCGAACGGGTAGATGCCACGGCGGATCTCGTACTGGGCAAACCGTGTGTCCTCGGCGGCCACACGGATGTCAGCGGCCAGGAGCAGCTCGATACCGAGCGTCATCACCCAGCCGTGCGCGGCCGCGACGACGGGCTTGGACCAGGGGCCGTCCAGACGCCAGGGGTCGCGCCCGCCCTCGGGGGCGTCGAACTTCCCCGAGGCTAGTTCGGCGCCGACGTCGAGCATGTCCAGGCCGCCGGTGAAGTGGTCGCCGTGGGCGAACAGGACCCCGCACCACAGGTCGTCGTCGGATTCCAGCAGACCGTAGGCGGCCGACAGCTCGCTGAGCATCTGCTTGGTGAAGGCGTTGCGCTTGGCGGGCCGATTCAGGCCCATCAGCAGCACGTGACCGTCCCGTTCAACAGTGACCGCGGGTGTGCTCGCAGGCATAGAGCTCATCCCTCCTCCTCGTAAGTTGCATGATGAGACCTACTGGACGGTAGTCGGGTAGGCCGCCGACGGCAAGTGAATCTCAAGATGAAACTGATATGGTCAGCACTATGAGACGGACGTCCTTTGACAGCTGGCCCTGCTCGATCGCCCGCACCGTGGACATCCTGGGCGACGGCTGGACACTGCTGGTTTTGCGCGAGATCTTCTACGGCGAGTCACGCTTCGACGGCTTCATCGACTCGCTCGGCATCGCGCGCAATACCCTCACCGACCGGCTCCGGCGCCTGGAGGCCGCGGGCCTGTTGCAGCGGCACCCTTACCAGAGCGAGCCGGTCCGTCACGAGTACCTGCTGACGGACAAGGGCCGGGACTTCTTCGGCGCGCTCGCGGCGATCAACGCCTGGGGTGACCGGTGGCTGGCCGATGACGACGGCATCCCTGTGGTCATGCACCACACCGCCTGCGGCCACGACACCCAGGCCAAAGTCGTCTGCTCCTCATGCGGCGAATCACTGCACCACCAAGACATCGCGGTGCGGACCGGACCCGGCTACCCGGCCCGGCTCCTCGACAGCCCCGATGTACAGGCGCGCTTCGCCATGGACGGGCGCCCGAACGAGTGACCTTGGCGGCGCGAGCCGGCCGTCCGCGAGTTCGTCCACCCGACCCGCAAGGAGCTCGGCGTCGCGCGTGACGGCCTGCTCTCTCCATTAATCGCCGGACGGGAAGGGCTGGATGACATTGCTGGGGGCAGGTTGGTCCTGGCCGCCGGATTGCCGGAGGATGAGGACGGCTGCCGCAAGGGGCCATCTGCTCCGCTTGACGCCGGGACTGAGGACTTCCTTCAGCCGGACAACCTCTTTGCGCAGTCGCCTTTCGACTTCGGCGCCGGCGGTGGGTGGTCAAGGCGCCTTCGAAGCCGGGTATCGAGGTGGCTCCGATGAGAGCCCGCCGAGCAGCGGGACCGGATATTTTCTCGCCGGCCGCAGCAGTGTCGCGCAGCCGTACTGCAGTCTGCGCGGCGGCGAGCGCGGTCTCGACGTCGAGCTCCCCGTGAAACCCCCGACGGCCGCGGTCGCCGTACCCGGTGGAGGTGCGAGCGTCCAGGGCGGTACGCATGTGTCCGTACTGGATGGCGAGGGTGACCAGACCGCCGGGGCGGCGGGCGATGTGCCAAGCCAAAATTCTGCGCAGGCGGCTCAGTACAAGGTTGCCGTGCGGGTCCGCCGGCACCATCTGGGTGTCCAGTCATGGGCGGTGGCCTCCTGGTTGATCCACGACACCAGATTCTCGACGCGGCGGTCCAGGGTGCCCCGCTTCAGCGCGCCGTGGTGCTTGCGCTGGCCGATGACATCGTGGTGGGTGGAGCTGAACAACAGCTCGCCCTGGGGAACGATGCGTTCCAGGACACGGATGGCGTTGACGACCGGCATGATCGCGACCCAGGGAACGGCGCGCTCCTCACCAGCGGAGATGTGGTGGCCGTCTGAACCCACGCGGAATGTGCCTTACATGCCTGTCTAAACTCCAAGCCCGTGACCAGCCGAACTACTTGACAGATGTAGATAAGGCCGGAGACCGAACACGACGCCGCGGAACGACGCATCACCGAGCTACACACCAAAGCCGTCGAGCAGGTCGGCAGCCCTCAAGCCCCCGTCCGGCTGGGCGGCATGTACGCACTAGAACGGCTCGGCCAGACGGTCCCCGAGCACCGCCAGACCATCGTGGACGTCATCTGCGCCTACCTGCGCATGCCCTACACCCCACCCGCGGAACCCACCCCACGACATGATCTGGGGCCAGCGGCGCTGTCCCGCGCCCGACAGGCCGCCCGGGCGCTCATCCGGGGCAAAGCGAACGACCAGCCGCGCGGCGGCACGGACGGAGCCGGAGACACGCGGGATGCGCTTCTGAACGTCCGCCAGGACCTCATCCCGCCTACCGGGCAGGCCGGCCGCGAACGCCTCCCGTACGGCCATGGGGTCGGTCCCGCTGACGGACACCGTGACGGTCCACTCGCCCTGTACCCGGAAGATGCGCGTGGACTCCACCCACTCCACCAGCCGGAAGACCGCACCCATGGCGTCAATGGCGGCCAGAGCCTCCCGGCGCATCACTCACTTCCTGCGGCGCCTCTCCCGACGCCTCGGCAGGATGTTCTCCGGCAGTCCAAGGTGAGCAGTGGCCTCATCGAGCGCCTGCGCGAGGGGTTGGCCGGTCAAAATGCCGTCGATGACTCGGCCGGCTTGGATCAGGCAGACCGATGCCCAGAGCACATCGTTGAGGCCGCTCTCCCTGGGCTTTTCGCAAAGGGCCCATCCGCCTTGGCCGTCCGGCGCCAGATACAGCTGGGCGGTCTCGCGGCTGGTGTGCGTGTAAGCGGAGAGGTGCCGGTACGGCACATATCCCTCGGGAATGCCGTAGGCCACCATCAAGGTCTCGGCGTTTTTGATTTCGTTGGCCAGCTTGGTGACGTCGGGATCGGGATTGGCGTCTCGGGCGGCGATCGCCTGGCGCAACTTCTGCTCGACCGGGCCATCCGCTTGCCACTTGACCCGTTGTGCGTTCTCGATGAGCTTGAGCAACTCCACGTCGCTGTAGGCGTCCACCGCCTTGAGCGCGGAATCGCCGCCGTCAACGAGCCACTTCAGCGCCACGGTGTGGTTCATCAGGTTTCGCATGACCGGCGCGACGACGAAGCCGTATCCCCTGTCGGCCTCATCCAGCACGACGCGGGCCGAGTCAGTGATGAGCATCCACCAGCTCCACCCGTGCGGGGCAACAGCTTTGTGGGCGGGCTCGAAGGCGATGCCACCTTGTCTGCTAGCGATCTCGTCACGTGCTTCGATCAGCTTTCGCATAACATCGCGGGCTCGCTGAGCAGTGGCATCGTCATGAAGGAACTCAGACATAGCAGGCACACTACGGATGGCAGGCGCGATTGCGCACGTTCTCGGACTTGCAGATACTGCGCTCAGCATGAGCCGTGGCACGGACCCGGCAACCGAGTCGCTGTTCGTCATCTGCCGTGCCCGCGCGCTCGCCGAGTCAGGGAAGGCCGCTGACGCTCTACGTGAAGCCGAGCGAGCCGCGACCTGGCAAGACAAGGGCAGATCGGCGAGATGACGGGGTGGGCAGCCCTCTGGGGAGCACCCGCCGCAACGGTTGATTCCCACACTGCGAAGATCCACGCGCGCATCGGTGACCACGTCGCCGCCGAGCAGCACCACGCCCATGCGAGGAAGCGGTACGGCTCCACAACGCACCAACGTATCGCCGCGCTGTCGGCCGCAGCCGAAGGTCGTGCGCAACTTCAGCAGGGGCAGATCGAAGCGGCATAAGTCCCCGACTGACCGGCGGACTCCTCTGGGCTTCCGGGCGTGAGCTTGACAGGGGCGGCTCGAGGGCGTTAGTCCGCTGCCGACTCCGTCGGGGCGGATCCCTGGCCGATGAGGTCCTTCAGCAGGTCGCGTACGGGTGGCGGCATCATCCCCTCCACTCCAAGGAGGTGCCACTGGCAGTCGGGCACGATGCGATCCAACTCTCGGAATGTATGGAGCTGGTTCAGCAGGATCAGCGTGTCGAGAGCCCTTGTTGCGGGTGGCCAGCGGCAGTCGCGCAGAGTGCCGAGCACCGCCATGCCGGCCGCCAGGTAGCGGCTGCGCAGCCACTCCTCTACTGCATCACCCGGTTGTCCGGCATCCAGTTCGTTCTCGACTCGCGTGCACAGGTGCAAGGCCCACTCCCGTACGCGCTGGACGGTCTGCCAGGCGGTTGCGAGATCTCTCAGAGGAGCCCTGTCGGCCAGGTCGCACAGGAGGTCGCGGGCATCGCCCACCGGCCCCAGAGCCAGAGTTTCGTCCGGCTCAAGGAGCTTGTCGGCGATACCAGGACCGTCGCGTCGAGTCGTCTCGACAAGAGAGGCGATGGGGTTGGCGGGCGTGCCTGGGTTCATTGCCCGCAACATGTCCCCGATCTCCTGCATGGACAGTGATCCCGTGAGGACCGCCGAGGCGGCAGTCAGTGTCGCGCCCTGCGGCGTGGACGGCGACGGCTGAGGATTCTTGTCCCAGGAGGCAAGCTCAGCGGGAGGCCACGTTTCGCCGGCGGCACGGGCAAGGCGGGCGATCCGCTCGTCAATTCGCCGCGCACGGGCGGGGACGAGGGTTATTACCTGGCTTGCCTCTGCGAGATGGCCAGCGACCGTGTCGAGGCGCTTGTCCAGGTCCTCATCCGCATTGTCGTCCTCGCCGGGGATGGTGACGGTGTCCACTGCGGCGCGGAAGGCGGCCCGCACGGTTCCTTCCCGCACCGGAAGGCCTTCGGCGAACAGCAGCAGCGCCAAGTCCTTCGGGCGCTTGCCTGGTCCGGCATGACGTGCAAGGCCCAGGACCAGGTCGAAGCTTTCTGGCGCAGGTCGGGAGCTGCTGCCCTTGCCGCGGCCCAGGCTTCCGCCTGGGATGTTTCCCGGCAGCAGCCCTGCACGCCGCCAGGTGGTCAACTGCTTGGCGGTCGCGGTGAGCCCATGGCGCTGCGCGTGGTCGATTAGCTGCTGTTCGGCCGCGCTGGGGCCGGTAGTGGAAGTCACGGCGCGAAGGTACCGGCGCAAGTCGTGGTTACGGGTCGGTTTTAGAGCCCCCCCAGTGAAGTGGCAACTCAATGGCGTACCAACGCCGTTGGGGATCAGCCAGATTAGACGCCATCCCGCTGCCGGGCGCGGTGCCTGCCGAGGGGCGGTGGCCGTGCCCGCACGAATCGAGAAAGACCGATACCTCATGAGCACGACTTCGGACACGCCCGATGAGGGACGCGACGACCACCGGGAGCTGCGGTTGGTGGTTCTCCTATTGGCCATGGCGGTGGGGCTGTTGATCGCGGGGGCCGCTGTCTACCTCGCTCATGTCCACCCGTCGCTGGCTGAGCCATTGGGCGTCGGTGCTGCCGTCCTGGGTGCCGTGGCGGGGGTTGCGGCGATCGCAGTCCGCTGCGTGCGGTGATTTTGCCTTCTGACCGTGGTGTCGGGCAGTGAGGGGGCGCTGCGAACGATACGAAAAACCTACTGTCACGCTAAGTATCGTTCAGTTCACTCTGCGTGCCGGCGCGTGGGATTCGTGTCCCATGTGGAAGTGGGACAGCATCGGTTTCAGTGCCTGGCTGTCGTGGGTGTTGGCCGCGGAGAGTCCGACGCGTAGGGGCAGTCCGTCCGCATCGGACAGGACATGCATCTTGGAACCGGCCTTACCCCGATCCACGGGGCTCGGACCTGCAAGTTCGCCCCCTTTTTAGCGCGGACATGGGCAGAGTCGAGAACCGTGCGCGACAGGTCGACCAGGTCCCTTTCGTCCAGGAGTCGGAGAACCTCCTGGTGCAGCCGGCCCCAGACTCCCGCACGGGACCAGATGACGAACCGGCGATGCACGGTCGACTTCGAGGCCCCGAAGCACGGAGGCAAGGCCCGCCAGGCACAGCCGCTGACCAGGACGTAGATGATCGCGGCGAAGACCGCCTCGTCATCGATGTTCGCGACCCCACCGCCTTGCGGCCGCACCCGAGCAGCCGGCAACAACGGCTCCGCGAGTTCCCACAGCCCGTCCGGAACAATCCATCCCCACCGCCCACTCCCCATAACAAACCCAACGACCAACTCACCATGTAGGACACCGTCTTAGACGTCATCTCATTTGGTGAGTCGGCGGGAGCAGATGAGGGTGCAGGCGATGCTGGTGAAGGCGAGGAAGTGGTCGGCTTTGCGTTCGTAGCGCCGGTGGAGGCGTCGGCAGCCGGCGAGCCAGGACATGGTTCGCTCGATGGTCCACCGGTGGCGTCCGAGCCGTTGTGAGCTTTCGATTCCTTTGCGGGCGATGCGGTGGGTGATGCCGCGTCCGCGTAACCATTGCCGCAGGTGGGGGTGGTCGTAGCCCTTGTCTGCGTGGAGCTTTCCCGGCTTGCGCCGCCTGCGTCCACGGCGGGAGCGGGTCGGCGGTATGCCCTTGACCAAGGGGATCAGGGCTTGGCTGTCGTGCAGGTTCGCGCCCGAGATTCCGACGGATATGGGCAGACCGGTTCGCTCGGTGATCAAGTGGATCTTCGAGCCGTACTTGCCCCGGTCGACAGGATTCGGACCTGTCAGGTCCCCCTTTTCAGGGCCCACGTGCAGCCCGACGTGGCCACGAACACGATCGCCGCCAGCACCTCCCGGTCGCCATGCCGACGCCGACCACCGCCCTGAGGCCGCGACGGCGCCTCTGGCACCACTCTCTGGAACAGCTCCCACAGCTCATCCGGCACCAGCCGCTCAACAATCCCCATGACCTGTTGTGCCTACGCCTTGCTGGAGCAGGTGGTCTCGGTCCAGGTCGCCTGGAGGTCGCGGCAGACAAGGGTGAGGGTGCCGTCCCAGCAGGCGATCTCGTGGCTGCAGCCGTCCCTGTGGGGCAGGATCTCGTCGAGAATCACATCCCCGAGGTCCGCTCCTCGGCCCTCGTCGGCGGGATCGATGACGAAGCTGGACACCCCTGCGTAGCGGATCAGCAGGTCCTGGTCGTGCTTCCAGCAGTTGTGTTGGAACTCGACCTCCATCTCCTCACCGCCGGCGCCCCGGACGGCCCGGACCGTCAAGTCCTTCACACATCGCCTGCTGCGGAAGTCGTAGTGGCCCGCGTCAGTGGCGAAAGCCCGGGCGCCTGGCGGCAGGTCACCGGAGATCGAGGGCAGATGGTCCAGGTAGCGAGCCGGGTTCAAGACCCCTGACAAGTCGCCGACCTGCGCATCGAGATTGACGTACTCCATCGACCTTCGCTCCCGCTCATGACTTCCCACTGGCCGACGAATCGTCGCACAGACTCACCAAATGAGATGACGTCTTAGACCGTGTCCTACATGGTGAGTTGGTCGTTGGGCTTGCTATGGGGAGCGGTCGGTGGGGATGGATCGTTCCGGACGGTTTGTGGGAGCTCGCAGAGCCGTTGCTGCCGGCCGCGCGGGAGCGGCCGCAAGGCGGTGGGGTCGCGAACATCGATGACGAGGCGGTCTTCGCCGCGATCATCTATGTTCTGGTCAGTGGCTGTGCCTGGCGGGCGTTGCCTCCGTGCTTCGGAGCCTCGAAGTCGACCGTGCATCGCCGGTTCGTCATCTGGTCGCGGGCGGGGGTTTGGGGCCGGCTGCACCAGGAGGTTCTCCGGCTCCTGGACGAACGGGACCTGGTCGACCTGTCGCGCACGGTTCTCGACTCTGCCCATGTCCGCGCTAAAAAGGGGGCGAACTTGCAGGTCCGAGCCCCGTGGACCGGGGTAAGGCCGGTTCCAAGATGCATGTCCTGTCCGATGCGGACGGACTGCCCCTACGTGTCGGACTCTCCGCGGCCAACACCCACGACAGCCAGGCGCTGAAGCCGATGCTGTCCCACTTCCACATGGGACACGAATCCCACGCAGCCGAATCAAAGCCCCAACGCCTGCACGCAGACAAGGCATACGACGTCCCTCACCTGCGGCGATGGTTATGGGGCAAGCACATTGGAGTCCGGATCGCCCGCAAGGGAGTCGATTCCAGCGAACGGTTGGGGCGCCGCCGATGGGTCATCGAACGGACCATGTCCTGGCTGACCGGGTACCGCAGACTCAACCACCGCTACGAGCAACACCCGGGCAACTACCTGGCATTTCTTGGGCTGGCAGCCGCCATCTGCTGCTACAAGCGCTTCCGCAAACTCACCATGTAGGACATGGTCTTAGGTTGGCGCCGGTGATGCCGTCGAGGACGCTGGCGATCTCGTCGTACATGCGCATGGACTCGGCGCTGTGGTGCTTGCCGACGTTCTTCGAGTCGTTGCCGCCGTGGGCCATGTAGTCCAGGACGCGCAGGTAGTTCGCAAGATTCACCCCGGTGAGCTCGACCTCGGTCAAGCCGTTGTCGAGCTTCTTGGTCTTGGCCGCGAGTTCCAGGTCGGGGCCGTCGCGGCCTTCCTGGTCCGACGTCTTCTCCCAGAGGTCTTCGGATGTCTCGACGTGGAAGACCTTCAGGCCGGCGGCTTTCTGCAGCCGCTTGGACTGCTGCGGCGGGGAGTCGGTGGAGCAGCCACTCGAGAAGGCGGCGGCAAGCACAGCGAGGGCGACGAGCGTGGGAGCCCGGCGCGAGGAGGAGGAAGTGGGCACGGACCGCAGTTTCTTGGAGGCGGCCGTGGTTGGTCCCTCTTTGATCTTCTGTCAGCCAATCGGTAGACGCTTCCGCTCCCCGCCGCGGTCCACGGCTGAACCTCGCTGACGAATTCCGCCAGGGGTACACTTGCTCGCCGCCCACCACGCCGCAGTCGGCCGCCGCCCCGACGCACGACTGCGGCGGGCCATCAGCCAGATGCTCGGCTTCACCGACCGGCACCTGCCTGTTCGGGCCGGAGCCGACATTCGCACTCAACGCTCCAGAGATGCGGGCGTTCATGCAGTTGCCGCACCTTCCCAGGGAAGTCATCACCCGGTAACAGCGCTCCTACGGCCCGGCCGTCTGGCAGATCTGACGGGGTCATTGGAAGTCGAGAATTAGTTCCGCCAACCACCACAGGGAAAAGCCGTCTTACATTCAACTGTGTCGCCCATACCGAGCGCGTCTGATGCCCGGCATGGGTGGTTGTAGGTCTACCTCCAGTGTATGTACAGAGGGAGTGTGCCCTGGAGCGAGTATTCGGCAGGCGGGCTGGCCTCTCAAGCTCAAGTTGTGCTCAGGAATAGAACGTTCCTCTACTTCATGTGTCAGGAACATGATGGTGTTGCCCCGTGCAGCTGTCCCGACGGGGGGCCGGTGCAGGTGAAAGGTGAAAGGTGAACATAAGCAGCAGGCGGAGATCTCTGGTTTCCGCTCTCGCGTTCGTCGCTCTTGTTGGTATGACAGCACCGGCTTACGCGGATGGCGCCCCGCCGACAGACTCCGACGGGGAGGTGGTGGTGGTGGGCACGGAGCCCCCGGAAGAGCCCACGGAGCCGGATCTGGTGACCCCAGGTGAAGGAGAGCCGGACATCGGGGACATCCCGCCCGCCGGCGGCAAGCTTCCCGCCCCGCACTGCGATTACAAGCGTGTCTACACACCCAAGGCCAACCACGGCCGCAAGCACAAAGGCGTGGGTGCGACGCAATCCAACTACAACGGCACGACGCGTACCGCACGGTCCACCTTCATCTCGGAGGTCACCGGCGAGGTCGGCGTCTCTGTCACCGCCGGTCTGAGCACGAGCGTCGACGCCATGATTGGCAAGATTGAGGCCAAGTACGACGTCGAACTGAGCGCGAAGTTGACGGCCAAGCTGGGTAACAATGTTGCGGTTGACACTCCGCCGAAGACGACCACCAACGCAAAATTCGGTGTATGGCGTCTGAAGAACACTGGCGTCAGTTACGTCATCTACAGCAACTGCCAAGGCAGCGCGAAGAAGAACATTACGAGCTACTCACCTATGAAGGTCGGCTGGCACCTGTGGGAATCCTGACCAAGGACTCGCTCCTCTCAAGCTCCAGTGTTCGGGCAACAGTCCTCATCCTCGCGGCGCTGAGCGCCGGTGGATGCACCAGCGAAGGGCCGACGCCCGCCCCGGCCTCCCCAACGCCTGCCAGCAGCGAGCCCACCAGAGCAGAGCACATCGAGGGCGAGACCGTCACCGAAGCCCCGAAGCCCCTCAACGGTGGAAAGCCTCTAATCAGCGAAGCAGCCACCAGGGGAACTCAATCTTTCCCCTGCCCAGTGGGATCAAGCCGGGGCGGCTCACCATTCAGGTCAACTGCGAGGGAGCGGGCACTCTCAAGGTGAAGGTCGAGCCAACAAATATGAGCTTTCCGCTCAAATGTGTCGACCACGAGGTCAGCAGCACTCTCAACGAACTGACCATCAAAACGGCGCGTGAAGAAGGGTCCCTCCGCATCACGACCTCTTCCAACGTGCGCTGGGCACTGACCGTCGAGCAATAACAGCAGACCGCCCTGCGCTGCCGGAGGGACATGTGTCTGACCTCCGATCTGGCCTGGGCACAACGCCCGATCTGCCGCCCGTATCAGCAGGCAGCGCCTGGATTCGGCCACGCAAGCCCGGAAGATTCTCTGGAAGCCCGGCCCCGGCAGCCACCACGTGGCGCAAGCGGACGCCCGCCCCCTCTGCCAGCCCAGGGGACGGGCGTCCACGCGCGTCGTACGTCAGCTCGCGTTGGAGGTCGCGCTGGAGTTGCGGCGGC
>NZ_VBVX01000761.1 GCF_005981925.1 Streptomyces albidochromogenes | reverse complement strand
GGGGCGTGCTGTCCGACCTGCGGGAAGAGGGGGGCGCATGAGGATACTGTCGCTGCGGCTGAAGAACCTCAATTCCCTGAAGGGCGAGTGGCGCATCGACTTCACCCAGGCGCCGTTCTCGGACGGCGGGCTGTTCGCGATCACCGGCCCCACGGGGGCGGGCAAGACCACGCTGCTCGATGCGATCTGCCTGGCGCTCTACCACCAGACACCGCGTATCGGCGGCGTCTCGCAAGGCGGCAATGAGCTGATGACGCGGCACACCGCCGAATGCCTGGCCGAGGTGGAGTTCGCCGTTCCGGGCGGCCGTTACCGGGCCTTCTGGAGCCAGCGGCGCGCGCGGGACCGGCCCGACGGGGCGCTGCAGCCCGCACAGGTGGAGCTGGCGGAGATCCTCACAGACGATGGCGCGGCCCGCCCGGTCACGCGCAAGGT
>NZ_VBVX01000097.1 GCF_005981925.1 Streptomyces albidochromogenes | reverse complement strand
GGGCGGGAACGTGCCCGCACGGAGTGGAGCCGGGACCGGTCGTACGAGCGGCTCGTCGCGCGGCTAGGCGGCCAGCCGGGCCAGCGCCGCCGGGGCCTCCTCGACGGTGTCGACCAGGGCGATGCGTGACTCCATGGGGCGGCCCTCGGCCAGGGACTGGAGAAGAGGCCAGGTGGGGAGCTTCTCGGTCCAGTGGGCGCGGTTGACGAGGACCATGGGGGTCGGCTCGCCGCGCGACTCGTAGTAGTTGGGGGTCGCGTTGTCGAAGATCTCCTGGACCGTGCCGGCGGCCCCGGGCAGGAACACGACGCCGCCGTTGCAGCGCGCGAGCAGGCCGTCCTCGCGGGTGGCGTTGGCGAAGTACTTGGCGATGTGGCCGGCGAAGGGGTTCGGCGGCTCGTGGCCGTAGAACCAGGTCGGGATGCCGATGGAGTCGCCGCCGGACGGCCAGCGGTCGCGCACGTCGAAGGCCGCGCGGGCCCAGTCGGTGACGGAGGGCGTGAACGACGGGGTCTTGGCGAGGAGGTCGAGCGCCTCGTCGAGTGCGGCGTCCTCCTCTACCGGGGCCAAGTACGCGCCGAGGTTCGCCGCTTCCATCGCGCCGGGCCCGCCGCCGGTCGCCACGGTCAGACCGCTGCGGGCGAGGGTGCGCCCGAGGCGGGCGGCGCCGGCGTAGGCGCGGGTGCCCCGGGCCATGGCGTGGCCGCCCATGACGCCGACGACGCGGGCGCCCGCGAGGTGCTCGTCGAGGGCGTCGGAGACGGCGTCGTCGTGGATGGAGCGGAGCATCGAGGCGAATATGTCGCCGTCGGCCTTGGTGCGCTGGAACCACGCGTAGGCGAGGGCGTCGGGGGTGGCGTCGTACCCCTGGTCGAGGTGGTCGAAGAGGGCGCCCGCGGTGTAGAGGAGACCTCGGTACGGGTCGAATGGCAGGTCGGGGACGGGCGGGAAGACCAGCGCGCCGTCCGCGCGGACCTTGGCGAGGCCCTCGGGCTCCATGGGGCAGCCGAGGAACACGGCGCCGGATGTGGCGACGGCGAGCAGGTCGGCGGTACGGGCCGTCAGATCGACGGCCTGTACGCGGTATCCGCCGAGCCCACCGCTCGCGACGACGTCGTCGAACTCGGCGAGGGTTTCGATCTCGCGATCGGGGGCGGGGTCCTGGGCACGGTCCGAGAGTTGAGGCACCCGTCGATGCTAGGCGGTCGGGGCCCCGGCGCGGGCCCCGGCCCCGGCGGGAACCGGACCCCGGCCGGGGAGCCGCCGCGCCCCGTCGGCGGACGGGCGGGCGTACCGGGTCAGGCGGTCAGCGGAAAGGCGGCCAGGGTCGCCAGGCCGACGGTCACGGGGGCGAAGACCGCGAGGACGGCCGCCGCGCGCAGGGCCGCTGCCGCCCGGAGCGTCTGGGGCGGGGCGCCCAGGCCCACCAGGGCCTCCGTGGTCGGCGCGCGGGACTGCCGCATCTCCAGGGCCGCCATCATCAGCGTGGCCACCGTGCAGGCCAGCACCAGCGCCGCGCCGAGCCCGACCACGGGGCCGAAGGGAGCGGCGGCGGACCCGGCGTCGTACAGGGCGGCCGCCGCGATCGCCGCCGACCCCACGGCGCAGAGCACCCCCAGCGGGCGGCCGAGGCGGCGGGCCTCGTCCATCAGGACCCGGCCCGCGAGGAGACGGGCCGCGCCCGGGCGCACCGCCTGGAGCACGCGTCCCGAGAAGTACGTCAGCCCGGGCCCCGCCAGCGCGAGACCGAACGCGGTGAGGGCCCAGCCGGCCAGGACACCGGCCGGGGCCACGTCCAGCCGGCCCGGCAGCGCGAGCGACGCGCCCGGCCGGCCGCGGCTCACGTACGTCTCGACCGCCAGGCCTGCCGCGACGAGGGCCACGCCCCACGGCAGGCCCGTCGGGGACACGGGGCCGGTGGCCTCGGCGTCCGGGCGCTTCGCCGCGCGGGGCCGCAGCGCCAGGGCGCACGCGGTCGCCGCCGCCACCGGCGCCACGCACAGCAGCGTCAGCGCGCCGGCCACCGGCAGCGGCCGGCCCGCGGCCAGCAGCTGAGCTCCCGCGCCGTCGAACGGCAGCCCGGAGAGGTCGCCGCGCAGGTGGAGGAAGAAGAGCAGGGCGAGCGCGCTGCCCAAGGTGCACGAGAGCGCCGTGGAGACCGCCGCCAGCGTGGCCAGCCGAACCGGGCCGAGGCCCACCGCGGAGAGCCCCGTGCGCGGCGCGTTCGTCCGCGGGTCGGTGCGGGCGACCGCGACGGCGAAGTAGACCGTGGCGGCCAGCGGAGGCAGGCACCAGAGGAGGCGCCGCACCGAGCCCGCGGACTGTTCCGGGTGACCCAGCGCGTATCCGAGGGTGCACAGCAGGAGGAATCCCACGCCGCCGGACGCCGCCGCGACCAGCAGCCGGCGCAGCAGGACGAGCGGGTGGGTGCCGCGGGCTAGACGGAGAGCGAGCACGCGGCCCGGCCTTCCGCACCGTCGCCGCCGTCCGGCTGCACGAAGCCCACGCGGCGCCCGTCGAGCAGCGACATCGTACGGTCCGCGAGCGTCGCCACCTGCGGGTCGTGGGTCGCCAGGAGCACGGTGATCCGGTGCGAACGGGCGGCGGTGGTGAGCGTGCGCAGGACTTGGGCGCCGTCCGCCCGGTGCAGCGGAGCGGTCGGCTCGTCGGCGAAGAGCACCGCGGGGCCGGTGACCAGGGCGCGGGCGACGGCGATCCGCTGGCGCTGGGACTGGGGGAGCGCGGCCGGGCGCTTGCGCGCCACCGAGCCGATGTCGAGCCGCTCCAGCCACTCCATGGCGGTCTTCTTCGCGGCGCGGTGCGAGACGCCGTGCAGCAGGAGGGGGAGTGCGGCGTTCTCCCAGGCCTTCAGTTCCGGTACGAGCCGGGGCTCGGGGCCGATCCAGCCGAACCGGTCGCCGCGCAGCCTCTCGCGCAGCGGGGCGCTCATGGTGTGCAGGGGCACGCTGTTGAACCAGACCTCTCCCTCCTGGGGGACGATCTGGCCGGACAGGCACTTCAGGAGGGTCGTCTTGCCGCTGCCGCGCGGACCGGTGACGGCGAGGATCTCGCCCTCGCGCACACCCAGCGAGACGCCGGTGAGGGCGGGGGATCCGCCGTGGGAGCAGAGCAGGGAGCGTGCCCACAGCACATCGTTGTCGGGCGGGGCCACCATGGCGTACACCTCGCGTCTTGAGTGTCACAGCACGTCTTGAGTGTCACAGCAGATATCCCGTCCCCCGTATGGGGGAACGAAGACGGGGCCGATCGGTCACTGCACCGTAAGGACGCGAGGGGTGGTGGCGTGGCAAGCGCGCGGCCCGGATACGTCCGTTCTCACTCGAACGGGCGTATCCGGGCCGGGTCGGGGTCATACGATCAGAGCAAGCTCAGACCGTGGCCGGCGCATCGGCCGGCGCACTCCGGGATCAGAGCTTGGTCCACGCCTCGGTGAGCACCTGGCGCAGGATTCCCTCGATCTCGTCGAAGGTGCCCTGGTTGGAGATCAGCGGCGGGGCGAGCTGGACGACCGGGTCGCCACGGTCGTCGGCGCGGCAGTACAGACCGTTCTCGAAGAGGGCCTTGGAGAGGAAGCCGTAGAGCACGCGCTCCGTCTCCTCGTCCGTGAAGGTCTCCTTCGTGGCCTTGTCCTTCACCAGCTCGATGCCGTAGAAGAAGCCGTTGCCGCGGACGTCGCCGACGATCGGCAGGTCGTTGAGCTTCTTCAGCGTCGAGAAGAACGCGTCCTCGTTGTCGAGGACGTGCTGGTTGAGGCCCTCGCGCTCGAAGATGTCGAGGTTCGCGCAGCCGACCGCGGCGGAGACCGGGTGGCCACCGAACGTGTAGCCGTGCAGGAAGGTGTTGTCACCCTTGTAGAACGGCTCGGCGATGCGGTCCGAGACGATGCACGCGCCGATCGGGGAGTAGCCCGAGGTCATGCCCTTGGCGCAGGTGATCATGTCCGGCACGTAGTCGAACTTGTCGCACGCGAACATCGTGCCGAGGCGGCCGAAGGCGCAGATGACCTCGTCGGAGACGAGCAGCACGTCGTACTTGTCGCAGATCTCGCGGACCCGCTGGAAGTACCCGGGCGGCGGCGGGAAGCAGCCGCCGGCGTTCTGCACCGGCTCCAGGAAGACGGCCGCGACGGTCTCGGGGCCCTCGAAGAGGATCTCCTGCTCGATCTGGTCGGCGGCCCAGCGGCCGAAGGCCTCCGGGTCGTCGCCGTGGATCGGCGCGCGGTAGATGTTGGTGTTCGGCACCTTGTGCGCGCCCGGTACGAGCGGCTCGAAGGGGGCCTTGAGGGCCGGCAGGCCGGTGATGGACAGGGCGCCCTGCGGGGTGCCGTGGTAGGCCACCGCGCGGGAGATCACCTTGTACTTGGTGTGGTTGCCGGTGAGCTTGTGGTACTGCTTCGCCAGCTTCCAGGCGGTCTCGACCGCCTCGCCGCCGCCGGTGGTGAAGAAGACCTTGTTGAGGTCGCCCGGCGCGTAGTTCGCGAGACGCTCGGCCAGCTCGACGGCCTTGGGGTGCGCGTACGACCAGATCGGGAAGAAGGCGAGCTCCTGCGCCTGCTTGTACGCGGTCTCGGCGAGCTCGTGGCGGCCGTGACCGGCGTTCACCACGAACAGGCCGGAGAGGCCGTCGAGGTACTTCTTGCCCTTGTCGTCGTAGATGTAGGTGCCCTCACCACGCACGATGGTGGGCACGGGTGCGTTCTCGTAGGACGACATGCGGGTGAAATGCATCCACAGGTGGTCGTACGCGGTCTTGGAGAGGTCCTGGCTCACGACTATCGGGTTCCCCACATATAGGTCTGCTTCTTCAGCTTGAGGTAGACGAAGCTTTCGGTGGAACGCACGCCGGGGAGCGTGCGGATCCTTCGGTTGATCACTTCGAGCAGGTGGTCGTCGTCCTCGCAGACGATCTCCACCATGAGGTCGAAGGAGCCCGCGGTCATCACCACGTACTCGCATTCGGCCATGGCGGTCAGCGCTTCGGCGACGGGGTCGAGGTCACCCTCGACATTGATGCCGACCATGGCCTGGCGCCGGAATCCCACGGTGAGCGGGTCCGTGACGGCGACGATCTGCATCACGCCCTGGTCGAGCAGCTTCTGCACGCGCTGGCGTACGGCCGCTTCGGAGAGGCCGACGGCCTTGCCGATCGCGGCGTAGGGACGGCGGCCGTCCTCCTGGAGCTGCTCGATGATCGCCAGAGAGACGGCATCGACCGTTGGGGACGAGCCGTTCCCGGTTCTGGAATCTGTGCTTCTGCTGGCCACGGCTTCACTGTGCACGACGTCTCGCCCGTTCCGCAACCCCAAACCGATGAAATTCGTTGTCTGAGGCTTCTGATCATGCTGAATCCGAAGTTCCTGGCGGGTGGGTATGTCGAAAGCGACACCCGAGCGACTAGGGTGGGGATCTCAGCAATCGGACATCTGACAAGGGAGGGGTGGCTGTGACCACCGAACTGCGCCGCCTGCGCAACTACATCGACGGAGAGTTCCGCGAAGCCGCCGACGGGCGGACCATCGACGTGGTCAACCCGGCTACCGGCGACGTGTACGCCACGTCGCCGCTCTCCGGCCAGGAGGACGTCGACGCCGCCATGGCGGCCGCCGCCGCGGCCTTCCCGGCCTGGCGCGACACCACGCCCGCGGAGCGCCAGAAGGCGCTGCTCAAGATCGCGGACGCCTTCGAGGAGCGCGCCGAGGAACTCATCGCCGCCGAGTCCGAGAACACCGGCAAGCCCCTCGGTCTCACGCGGACCGAGGAACTGCCCCCCATGGTCGACCAGATCCGCTTCTTCGCGGGTGCGGCCCGGCTGCTCGAAGGCCGCTCGGCCGGCGAGTACATGGAGGGTCTGACCTCCATCGTCCGCCGCGAGCCGGTGGGCGTCTGCGCGCAGGTCGCGCCGTGGAACTACCCGATGATGATGGCCGTGTGGAAGTTCGCCCCGGCGCTCGCCGCGGGCAACACCGTGGTCCTCAAGCCCTCGGACACGACCCCCGCGTCGACCGTCCTGATGGCCGAGATCATCGGCAGCATCGTCCCCAAGGGCGTCTTCAACGTCGTCTGCGGCGACCGCGACACCGGCCGCGCGATGGTCGAGCACCCGGTACCGGCGATGGCCTCCATCACCGGTTCCGTCCGGGCCGGCATGCAGGTCGCCGAGTCCGCCGCCAAGGACGTCAAGCGCGTCCACCTGGAGCTCGGCGGCAAGGCGCCGGTCGTCGTCTTCGACGACACCGACATCGCCAAGGCCGTCGAGGACATCTCCGTCGCGGGCTTCTTCAACGCCGGCCAGGACTGTACGGCCGCGACCCGCGTGCTCGTGCAGGAGTCGATCCACGACGAGTTCGTGACCGCGCTGGCCAAGGCCGCCCAGGACACGAAGACCGGGCAGCCGGACGACGAGGACGTGCTCTACGGCCCGCTGAACAACGCCAACCAGCTCAAGCAGGTCAGCGGCTTCATCGACCGCCTGCCGGCGCACGCCAAGGTCGAGGCGGGCGGCCAGCAGGTCGGCGACAAGGGCTACTTCTACGCCCCCACCGTCGTCTCCGGGCTCAAGCAGGACGACGAGATCATCCAGAACGAGGTCTTCGGCCCCGTCATCACCGTCCAGTCCTTCACGGACGAGGCGCAGGCCCTGGAGTGGGCCAACGGCGTCGAGTACGCCCTGGCGTCCTCGGTGTGGACCAAGGACCACGCGCGGGCGATGCGCATGTCCAAGAACCTCGACTTCGGCTGCGTGTGGATCAACACCCACATCCCGCTCGTCGCGGAGATGCCGCACGGCGGCTTCAAGAAGTCCGGTTACGGCAAGGACCTCTCGGCGTACGGCTTCGAGGACTACACGCGCATCAAGCACGTGATGACCTCGATCGAGGGCTGATCAGGGCGCTGTTTCCCAGGGGCGGGCAATAGACACACTGTCTATTGCCCGCCTTTCGCGCGCGGGGCGAGGGTGGGGACATGAGTGATCTTGGTCGAGTGTCGCGCCGTACGCTGCTCCGTGGATTCGGGACGACGGGCGCGCTGGCCGCGCTCGCCGGCTGCGGGGTGCCCGCCGCGTACGTCGAACCGGGCGACCGGGCCGCCGCCGAGGACCGGTCGGAGCGGGACCGCAGCCTCCAGTTCGCCAACTGGCCGCTCTACATCGACACCGACGACGAGAACGCGTCGCGGCGGCCCACCCTCGACGCCTTCACCGAGCGGACCGGGATATCCGTCCGCTACACCGAGGAGATCAACGACAACGACGAGTTCTTCGGGAAGATCAGCCCCTCGCTGATGAACCACCAGGAGACCGGCCGCGACCTCGTCGTCATCAGCGACTGGATGGCCGCCCGGTTCGTGCGCCTGGGCTGGGTGCAGGAGATGGACCGGGCGAAGCAGCCGAACGTCGCCAGGTACCTCGACCCCCAACTGCGCGGCCCGGCCTTCGACGCGGGGCGGCGGCACTCCGTGCCCTGGCAGTCCGGGATCACCGGCATCGCGTACAACCGCAGGAAGCTCGGCCACGACATCCGCTCCACCTCCCAGCTGTGGGCCGACGACCTGCGCGGCAGGGTGACGCTCTTCTCGGGACTCGACGAGAGCTTCGCGCTGCTCATGCAGGGGAACGGGGCGGACGTCACCCGGTGGAGCGCCGACGACTTCCACACGCTGTGCGAGCGGATGGAGAAGCTGGTCGCCCGCAGGCACATCAGGCGCTTCACCGGCAACGACTACATCAAGGACCTGGCGAGCGGCGACGTGCTGGCGTGCCAGGCGTACTCCGGCGACGTCATCCAGCTCAAGGCGGACAACCCCGACATCGAGTTCGTCGTACCGGAGGAGGGGGCGGAGCTGTGGGCCGAGAGCCTGATGATCCCCAACCTCGCCCGCCACAAGCGCAACGCGGAGAAGCTGGTCGACCACTACTACGCGCCCGAGGTGGCGGCGGAGCTGGCGGCCTGGGTCAACTACGTCTGCCCGGTGCCGGCGGCGCGCGACGTGCTGGCCTCCGCCAAGGACCGGGAGACGGCCGCGCTCGCCGAGGACCCGCTGATCTTCCCCGACGACGCGATGCGCCGGCGGCTGGCGATCGCGCGGGACATCACGGCGCAGGAGCGGGCCGGCTTCGCGAAAAGGTGGAACGCGATCGTCGGACTGTAGGGGGCGACGCTTCCCCGGGCCGCGTCAGCGCGTGCGCCGCAGGATGTGGTGCAGCGTGTCCACGCGGTTGGTGGTGATGGAGTCGACGCCGTGGCGGATCAGCCGGCGCATCGTACGCCCGGTGTCGGCGGTCCACGCGGAGACCAGCAGCCCGTCCCGGTGCGCCCGGTCCGTCAGCTCGCGGCTGACCAGCCCGAACCGGTAGTTGACCCACCGGGGCTTCACCGCGTCGAGCAGCGTCGCGCGCGGCGGGTTGAGGGTCGTCCACGTCATGGCGATCTCGGCGCCGGGGTCCTCGGCCCGCACGTCGAGCATGGCGCGGACGCCTCCGCAGTAGTACGCCCGGTCCGCCGCCCCGCACGCGTGGACGACGCCGACCACGGCCCGTACCGACTCCGCCGTGGCGCCCGGCAGGTCGATCATGACCCGGTGGGCGCCCAGGGCCTCCAGCCCTTCGCGCAGGGTGGGAACGCCGTCGGCGGTCAGCTCGCGCAGGTCCCGCGCGGTGAGGTGGGCCAGCAGCCGCTCGTGGCCCCAGAGCCGCTTCAGCGAGTCGTCGTGGAGGAGGACGGGAACCCCGTCGCGGGTCAGCCGGACGTCGATCTCGACGGCGTCCGCGCCCCGCTCCACCGCGGAGCGGAGCGAGGCGAGGGTGTTCTCACGGACCCGGTACGGGTCGCCGCGGTGGGCCACGGCGGTGACAGTGCGCATGGGCCCATTGTCCGGTGAGGCGTTACCGGGCGAGCCAGTTCTCGGTGTACGCGTCGATCTCGGCGGCGATCCGCCGCTTGCCCGCCGGGTCGAGGAAGGACGCCTCCACAGCGTTCTTGGCGAGGCCGGCGACGCCGCGCTCGTCGAGGCCGAGCAGACGGGCGGCCACCACGTACTCGCTGTTGAGGTCGGTGCCGAACATCGGCGGGTCGTCGCTGTTGATCGTCACCAGGACGCCCGCGTCCACCATCTCCCGGACCGGGTGCTCGTCCAGCGTGGCCACCGCGCGGGTCGCGATGTTGGACGTCGGGCAGACCTCCAGCGCGATGCGGTGCTCGGCGAGGTGGGCCAGCAGCGCCGGGTCCTTGACGGAGCTGGTGCCGTGGCCGATGCGCTCGGCGCCCAGGTGGTTCAGCGCGTCCCAGACGGTCTCGGGACCGGTCGTCTCACCGGCGTGCGGGACGGAGTGCAGCCCGGCCGCGATCGCGCGGTCGAAGTACGGCTTGAACTGCGGGCGCGGTACGCCGATCTCGGGGCCGCCGAGCCCGAACGACACCAGGCCCTCGGGGCGCAGGTCCACCGCGAGCCTGGCCGTCTCCTCCGCCGCCTGGAGACCGGCCTCGCCCGGGATGTCGAAGCACCAGCGCAGCACGGTGCCCAGCTCGGCCTCCGCCGCCCTGCGGGCGTCCTCGATGGCCTCCATGAAGGCCTTCTCGTCGATGCCGCGGCGGGTGGAGCTGAACGGGGTGATGGTCAGCTCGGCGTACCGGATGTTCTGCCGGGCCATGTCGCGGGCGACCTCGAAGGTCAGCAGCCGGACGTCCTCCGGGGTGCGGATGAGGTCGACGACGGACAGGTAGACGTCGATGAAGTGCGCGAAGTCGGTGAACGTGAAGTAGTCGGCGAGCGCCTCGGGGTCGGTCGGGACCTTGGAGTCGGGGTGGCGGGCGGCCAGTTCGGCGACGATGCGGGGAGAGGCGGATCCGACGTGGTGCACATGCAGTTCGGCCTTGGGCAGCCCCGCGACGAACGGGTGCAGATCGGTCATCGGATCCTCCGGATCGGGCAGGTGGAGCGGGTTCGAGGATCATCGTAGGCGGGCGGTACGGGGCGGAACACAGGCCGTAGCATGGCGGAACCACGATGGGGGAGCACATGTCAGAGAACGCACACCACCCCTCGGGCCCGCCGCCCGAGCAGCCGCGGGACCCCTGGGCTCCGCCGGAGCAGTCCGCGCGGAAGGTGCCGCTGGACAAGCCGCCGGCCGACCGTCCCGCCGTGCACGACCAGCAGACGGTCACCTCGATGCCGACCGGGGAACCGGCGCCGGGCTTCGGACCGGGCGGTGCACAGGGGCAGGGCGCGGTGCCGCCGCCGCCTCCGGCCGCGCCGGTGGCGCAGGGCGGCCCGGCGCAGACGACTCCCGGGCAGTACGGCTACCCGGCGTACGGCGCCGGCCAGCCCCAGGCGCCGTACGCCACCGGTGGCTACCCCGGCTACCCCGGCTACCCGGGCTACGGCGGTCCGGCCGCCTGGACCGGCCAGCAGGGTCCTGCTCCGGCGAACGGGTACGGCATCACCGCGATGGTGCTCGGCATCATCGCCGTCACGTTCTTCTGCGCGTACGGCCTCGGGATCATCCTGGGCATCCTGGCGCTGATCTTCGGCATCCTCGGCCGCAAGCGGGTGCAGCGCGGCGAGGCGACGAACGCCGGTATGGCGCTGGCCGGGATCATCCTCGGGATCATCGGCTTCGTGCTCAGCGCGGCGTTCATCGGCTTCATCGTCTGGGCGATCGTCCAGGGCGAGAAGGACAACGACCTCGACTCGGAGCAGTACGACCCGTACGCGAACTCCTCCCTGGTGATCGAGACCCCGGCCCGCTGACGCACGCGGCCCGGGCTCTCCTTCCACCCCGCCCCGTCCCCTCCCGGCATCGGCGCGTCCCGGACCGAGGTCCGCACGCGCCGTACGGGCGGGGGCGGCCGCGCCGCAGGGGAACGGCCCCTGCGGACAGCCCTTCCGACCTGCGGTTTCATCCGCGACAGCCGGTCATGCCACGCCGGGTCGACGGGCGCCACGGACACTCCGTCCCGTATTTGAGTCTGACCTCGACACATGGTCGACCGATTCCGTCGCGTAACCAAAAGGCAACAACGGAATCCCTTGTTGGTGATCAGTAGCTCTGTCAGGATCGGCACTCAAATCCAGCTGGAGCTACGGAGTGCGTCATGGTCAACCGCTTCCCGGTGCAGGACCGATTCGCGGACGGTGCGCAGTACATCGGCGGACAGCTGCGGGCGGGCACCTCGGGACGTACCCACGCCGTCGTGGACCCCGCGACCGGCGAGACGGTCTACACGTACGAGCTGGCGTCCACCGCTGACGTCGACGCCGCCGTCGCCGCCGCCCGCGACGCGTTCCCCGGATGGGCCGCCACCACCCCGGGCGAGCGCTCCGACGCGATGCACCGGTTCGCCGCCGTGCTCGCCGAGCAGGCCGACGACTTCGCGTACGTCGAGTCGCTCCAGTGCGGCAAGCCCATCAAGCTGTCGACCGAGTTCGACGTGCCCGGCAGTGTCGACAACACCGCGTTCTTCGCGGGCGCGGCCCGGCACCTCGAAGGCAAGTCGGCCGGTGAGTACTCCGGGGACCACACCTCGTACGTACGCCGGGAGCCGATCGGTGTCGTAGGCTCCATCGCCCCCTGGAACTACCCCCTCCAGATGGCCGCCTGGAAGGTCCTTCCGGCGATCGCTGCGGGCAACACCATCGTCCTGAAGCCCGCCGAGATCACTCCGCTGACGTCGATCATGTTCGCGCAGGCGGCGAAGGAGGCCGGCATCCCGGACGGTGTCGTCAACATCGTCACCGGCGCCGGCAAGGATGTGGGCGAGCACCTCGTCGGGCACCCGGACGTCGTCATGACGTCCTTCACCGGCTCCACGGCCGTCGGCAAGCGCGTGGCCGAGATCGCCACCTCCACCGTCAAGCGCCTCCACCTGGAACTCGGCGGCAAGGCGCCCTTCGTGGTCTTCGACGACGCGGACCTCGAAGCCGCCGTGCACGGAGCGGTGGCCGGCTCGCTCATCAACACCGGGCAGGACTGCACGGCCGCCACCCGCGCCTACGTGCAGCGACCGCTGTACGACGCGTTCGTCGCCGGCGTCGCGGAGCTGATGGACGGTGTCCGGCTCGGTGACCCCTTCGACCCGTCCACCGACCTCGGGCCGCTCATCAGCCACGCTCAGCGCGACCGGGTCGCCGGTTTCGTCGAGCGGGCCCGCGCGTACGCCCGCGTGGTGGCCGGCGGTGAGGCGCCGGGCGGCGACCTCGCCAAGGGCGCGTACTACCGGCCCACCCTCGTCGCCGACGCCCCGCAGGACAGCGAGATCGTCCAGGCCGAGATCTTCGGCCCGGTGCTCGTCGTGCTGCCCTTCGACAGCGACGACGAGGGGATCGCGCTGGCGAACGACACCCCGTACGGTCTCGCCGCCTCCGCCTGGACCCGCGACGTGTTCCGCGCGAACCGCGCCACCCGCGAGATCAAGGCGGGCTGCGTGTGGGTCAACGACCACATCCCGATCATCAGCGAGATGCCGCACGGAGGCTACAAGGCCAGCGGCTTCGGCAAGGACATGTCGGCGTACTCCTTCGAGGAGTACACGCAGGTCAAGCACGTGATGTACGACAACACCGCGGTCGCCCGCAAGGACTGGCACCGCACGATCTTCGGGGACCGATAAACCAGCCGCACGACCAGCGGCCATACCCACCCGAAAGGGCACTTGCGCATGGAGCAGTACGAGCCTGACAGCCTGTCCGCGGCCCAAGTGGCCGCCATGCGACGCAGCGCGACGAGCGGCCGGGGCGCCCTCACCCGCCGCTCCCTGCTGCGCGCCTCAGGCATGGGCGCGCTCGCGGTCGGCGGCCTGGGCACCCTGAGCGCCTGCGGCATCCCGCCCGCCAAGCGGGAAGGCGGCGCCCCGGCGTCCGACGACCACTCGGCCAAGGAAAAGCGGCTCAGCTTCTCCAACTGGACCGAGTACATGGACGTCAGTGAGGACGAGAAGAGCCGGCCCACCCTGGAGGCGTTCACCAGGCGCACCGGGATCACGGTCAAGTACACCGAGGACATCAACGACAACGTCGAGTTCTTCGGCAAGATCAAGCCGCAGCTCGCGGCCGGCCAGGACACCGGGCGCGACCTCGTCTGCGTCACCGACTGGCTGGCCGCCCGGCTCATCCGGCTCGGCTGGGCGCAGAAGCTGGACCCGGCGAACCTGCCGCACGCGTTCGCCAACCTGTCCCCGCAGTTCCGGTCGCCCGACTGGGACCCGGGCCGGGCCTACTCGTACCCGTGGACCGGCATCTCCACCGTCATCGCGTACAACTCCAAGGCGACGGGCGGCAAGAAGGTCGACTCCGTCAGCCAGATGCTGGAGGACCCCTCCCTCAAGGGGAAGGTCGGCTTCCTGTCCGAGATGCGCGACTCGATCGGCATGACGCTGCTCGACTCGGGCAAGGACCCGGGGAAGTTCAGCGACGACGACTTCGACGCCACCGTCGCCCGCATCCAGAAGGCCGTCGACAAGAAGCAGATCCGCCGCTTCACCGGCAACGACTACACCTCGGACCTCAGCAAGGGCGACCTCGCGGCCTGTCTCGCCTGGGCCGGTGACGTCATCCAGCTCCAGGCCGACAACCCGGACATCAAGTTCGTGATCCCGGACGCCGGTTACATCACCTCCAGCGACAACCTGCTGGTCCCGGCCAAGGCGCGGCACAAGACCAACGCCGAGAAGCTCATCGACTACTACTACGAGCCGCCGGTCGCCGCCGAACTCGCCGCGTACATCAACTACGTCTGCCCGGTCGAGGGCGTACGCGACGAACTGGCCAAGATCGACGAGTCGATGGCCTCCAACACGCTGATCCTCCCCGACAAGGCGATGGCCGCCAAGTCCCGCGCCTTCCGCTCGCTCAGCGGCAAGGAAGAGACGGCGTACGAGGAGAAGTTCGCCAAGCTCATCGGCGCCTGAGCCGCTGTCCGCTTCCGCCCCCCTCTCACCACCCTGGGACCACACCCCATGACGCAGAAGACAGCAGGCGGCGACGTCCGCCTCTCCGGGATCAGCAAGACCTACGGCTCCTTCACCGCCGTACACCCCCTCGACCTCACCATTCCGCAGGGCTCCTTCTTCGCCCTGCTCGGCGCGTCCGGCTGCGGCAAGACGACCACCCTGCGGATGATCGCGGGACTGGAGGACCCGAGCACCGGCACGGTCTTCCTCGGCGACAAGGACGTCACCGACCTCCAGCCGTACAAGCGCCCGGTCAACACCGTCTTCCAGAGCTACGCGCTCTTCCCGCACCTCGACGTCGCCGAGAACATCGCCTTCGGTCTGCGCCGGCGCGGCATCAAGTCGTACAAGAAGCAGGTCGACGACATGCTGGACCTCGTCCAGCTCGGCGCCTTCGCCGGCCGCAAGCCGCACCAGCTCTCCGGCGGCCAGCAGCAGCGCGTCGCCGTCGCCCGCGCGCTCATCAACCACCCGCAGGTGCTGCTCCTCGACGAGCCGCTGGGCGCGCTCGACCTCAAACTGCGCCGCCAGATGCAACTGGAACTCAAGCGCATCCAGACCGAGGTCGGCATCACCTTCGTGCACGTCACGCACGACCAGGAGGAGGCCATGACCATGGCCGACCAGGTCGCGGTGATGAACGGCGGCCGCGTCGAGCAGCTCGGCGCCCCCGCCGAGCTGTACGAGAACCCGAGGACGACGTTCGTCGCCAACTTCCTCGGCACGTCGAACCTCATCGAGGCCGAGGTCGTCGAGGCCGCGGGCGACGACACCGTCGTCACCTGCGGCGGCGCCAAGCTCCGCGTCCCCGGCGACCGGTGCGTCTCCCGGCCCCGCGCCGGCGGCAAACTGCTCGTCGGCGTACGCCCGGAGAAGGTCTCGGTCGCGCACGCGGACGACGCCGGCGCGATCGCGGACGGCCGCAACAGGATCACCGGCCGGATCGTGGCGTCCAGCTTCATCGGCGTCTCGACGCAGTACATCGTCGACAGCCCGGCCTGCTCGGACTTCGAGGTGTACGTCCAGAACATCGAGCGCGACGCGCGGCTGACGCCCGGCGCAGAGGTCGTCATGCACTGGAACCCGGACCACACCTTCGGTCTCGACGCCGACCAGGACATCGACGCGGGCGTGGAGACGGTGGAGGAGAGCGCGTGAGCGTGACCGACGCGCCGCCCCTGGCGCCCGCACCGGTGGAGCCGCCCGCTCCGCGCAAGCCCGCCACCCGCAAGCGGCTCGTACCGTACTGGCTGCTGCTGCCCGGCATCCTGTGGCTGATCGTCTTCTTCGCGCTGCCGATGGTCTACCAGGCGTCGACGTCCGTGCAGACCGGCTCGCTGGAGAAGGGCTTCGAGGTCACCTGGCACTTCCAGACGTACTGGGACGCGCTGACGGACTACTACCCCCAGTTCATACGGTCGTTGCTGTACGCGGGCACCGCCACCCTGCTGTGCCTGCTGCTGGGCTACCCGCTCGCGTACCTGATCGCCTTCAAGGCGGGACGCTGGCGCAACCTCGTCCTGGTGCTGGTCATCGCGCCGTTCTTCACCAGCTTCCTGATCCGCACGCTCGCCTGGAAGACGATCCTCGCGGACGGCGGCCCGGTGGTGGACGTGCTGAACACCCTGCACGTCCTGGACGTCACGAGCTGGCTCGGCTGGACCGAGGGCAGCCGCGTGCTCGCCACGCCGATGGCCGTGGTCTGCGGTCTGACGTACAACTTCCTGCCCTTCATGATCCTGCCGCTCTACACCTCGCTGGAGCGCATCGACGGCAGGCTCCACGAGGCGGCCGGCGACCTGTACGCCACCCCGGCGACCACCTTCCGCAAGGTGACCTTCCCGCTCTCCATGCCGGGTGTCGTGTCGGGAACACTGCTCACCTTCATTCCGGCGAGCGGTGACTACGTCAACGCGGAACTCCTCGGCTCCACCGACACGAAAATGGTCGGCAGCGTCATCCAGTCGCAATTCCTCCGGGTGCTCGACTATCCGACGGCTGCCGCCCTTTCCTTCATCCTGATGGCGATCGTGCTGGCCATGGTCACCGTGTACATCCGCAAGTCCGGGACGGAGGATCTGGTCTGATGTTTGCGATTCGCTGGATACGGCGCAATCTCGTCGTCATCGCCGGGCTGCTGACGCTCGCCTACATGATCCTGCCGAACATCGTCGTCATGGTGTTCTCCTTCAACAATCCGAAGGGGCGTTTCAACTACGCCTGGCAGGAATTCTCGCTGGACGCGTGGAAGGACCCGTGCGGCGTCGCCGACCTGTGCGGCTCCCTCTCCCTCTCGCTCCAGATCGCCGCCTGGGCCACGGTCGGCGCCACCGTCCTCGGCACGATGATCGCCTTCGCGCTGGTCCGCTACCGCTTCCGGGCGCGTGGCGCGATCAACTCGCTGATCTTCCTGCCGATGGCCATGCCCGAGGTCGTCATGGCCGCCTCGCTGCTCACGCTCTTCCTCAACATGGGCGCGCAGCTCGGTTTCTGGACCGTCCTCATCGCGCACATCATGTTCTGCCTCAGCTTCGTGGTGACGGCGGTCAAGGCGCGCGTGATGTCGATGGACCCCCGCCTCGAAGAGGCCGCGCGCGATCTCTACGCCGGGCCCGTGCAGACGTTCCTGCGCGTGACCCTGCCGATCGCCGCACCCGGAATCGCCGCCGGAGCGCTGCTCGCCTTCGCGCTCTCCTTCGACGATTTCATCATCACCAATTTCAACGCGGGCTCCACCGTCACGTTCCCCATGTTCGTGTGGGGATCGGCGCAGCGCGGTACGCCTGTACAGATCAACGTCATCGGCACGGCCATGTTCGTCATCGCCGTACTGATGGTGCTCGGCGGTCAGCTCGTCGCGAGCCGCCGGAAGAACAACGCACAGCCCAAGTAAGCCCTGAAGGAGTTGGAAACCATGGCCCCAGTTGCCATGCGTACTGCTGCACAATCCCTTTCCGGCGCCAAGCCGGTGTCGTTCTGGCTGGACGATCCCGACAAGCCCGCACCACAGCCCGCCCTCACCGGGGACGAGCGCTGCGACCTGCTCGTCGTCGGCGGCGGATACAGCGGACTGTGGACCGCGCTCCTCGCCAAGGAGCGCGACCCCGGGCGGGACGTCGTACTGATCGAGGGGCACGAGGTGGGCTGGGCCGCCTCGGGCCGCAACGGCGGCTTCTGCGCCGCCTCCCTCACCCACGGCCTGAGCAACGGCCTCTCCCGGTGGCCCGGCGAGCTGGCCAAGCTGGAGGAGCTCGGCGAGCGCAACCTCGACGCCATCGAGGCCGCCGTGGCGGCGTACGGCATCGACTGCGACTTCGAACGCACCGGTGAGATCGACGTCGCCACCGAGCCGCACCAGCTCGAAGAACTGAAGGAGATGTACGAGGAGGCCCGGAAGCTCGGCTTCACCGGCCTCGAACTCCTCGACCGGGACCAGGTGCGCGCCGAGGTCGACTCGCCGACCTTCATCGGCGGCCTGTTCGACCGGCGCGGCGTCGCCATGCTGCATCCGGCCAAGCTGGCGTGGGGGCTCAAGCAGGCGTGCCTCGGTCTCGGCGTACGGATCTACGAGCACACCAGGGGCCTCGACCTGGTCTCCGCCGGCGCCGGGATGGCGGTCCGCACACCGTACGGCCGGGTCTTCGCCCGCCGGGTCGCGCTCGGCACCAACATCTTCCCGTCGCTGGTCAAGCGGGTGCGCCCGTACACCGTCCCGGTCTACGACTACGCGCTGATGACCGAGCCGCTCACCGAGGAGCAGCTCGCCTCCATCGGCTGGAGGAACCGGCAGGGCCTGGGCGACAGCGCGAACCAGTTCCACTACTTCCGCCTCAGCGCCGACAACCGGATCCTGTGGGGCGGTTACGACGCCGTCTACCCCTTCGGCGGCAGGCTGAGCGCCGAGATGGACCACCGGCCGCAGACGTACCTCAAGCTGGCCGAGCACTTCTTCCGCTGCTTCCCGCAGCTGGAGGGCGTCAACTTCAGCCACGCGTGGGGCGGCGCCATCGACACCTGCTCGCGCTTCTCGGCATTCTTCGGGACGGCTCACGCGGGGAAGGTGGCGTACGCCGCCGGGTACACCGGTCTCGGCGTCGGCTCCACGCGCTTCGGCGCCGACGTCATGCTCGACCTGCTCGACGGCGAGCGGACCGAGCGCACGGAGCTGGAGATGGTCCGCAGCAAGCCGATGCCCTTCCCGCCGGAACCTTTCGCCTGGGCGGGCATCGGGATCACCAAGTGGTCGCTGGCCCGGTCGGACGACAACGGGGGTCACCGCAACCTGTGGCTGAAGGCCATGGACAAGCTGGGACTCGGCTTCGACAGCTGAGCCCCGGCCGGCGCGGGCGGGTGCGGCTCGGACCCGGCTCACACCAATGAGGTGACCGAACCCGCGTCATAGTCCGGGCCCGCCCCCCTCTCCCTCGTGAACGCACTGGCTGCGCACACGAACGGAGGCTGGACGACATGACCGGCTCGGGGGCACACACCGCGGTGGACTGGCTCGTATCGGTGGCACCGGACCCCGACGCCTGCCGGTGGGAATGGGAGCGCAACCCGCTGGGGGTCGCTCTCCTTCCCGCCGGCAGGCGCTGGGACGTCCTGATCCTGCCGGGAGAGCTCGGCTACCCCACGCTCGACATCCTGGCGCGGCTCGTCGACCGCCCCGGGCCGGTGCTCGCCGACTTCGGCGACTCCCGCATGGGCTTCTTCGTGCCGGCCGGCACGGTCGGCCGCTGGATCGGCACCGGCGTACGCGGCGCGGGGCGCGGCACCTGGATCGTCGTCCCCTACCCCGGCCGTGCGGCCGGCGGAGTTCGCTGGCTCGTCCTGCCGGACGGCCGGGGCACGCTCACCGATCCGGCGCTGCTCGAACTCGCGATGCACGAGGCGGCCGCCTCGATCGCCCGGGAAGACGGTGGCTGAGCAGCAGGAGCATCAGGCACAGGCACCAGCTGCCGACGACGTCCAGCGGCCAGTGGTAGCCGCGCAGGACGAGACCGGCGCCGGTGGCCAGGGCCAGTACGAGCGCCAGGACCGGCGGCCACCAGCGCCGCCGGCGCAGGTACGCGCCCAGGAGCAGGGCCGCGCCGCAGTAGGCGACGACGGCGGTGGCCGTGTGCCCGGACGGGTAGTAACCGGTGTCCCGGGTGAGCGGGCCCGTACGGGCGATCCAGGACTTGAGCGGGACCACCAGGGCGGGCACCGCCGCCATGGCGAGCGCGGCGGCCGCCACGCGGGGGAGAGCGGCGCGGCCGCCGCGCCACAGGGCGTACGCCATGGAGGCGGCCAGGACGGGGAGCGCGACCGCCGTGCCGCCGAGGTCGGCGAGGAATTCCGTGACGCCGGTGGGGCCGCGGCCGAAGAGGGCCCGGCCGAGGCGCTCGTCGGCGCGGCGCAGGGGGCCGGCGGCGGCGACCTGCCAGGTGACCAGTGCGAAGGCGAGCCCGCAGAGGGCGAAGAGGGCCACGAGGCCGCGGGGCCCGGGGAGCCGGGGGAGTCCGCCGGGCCCGAGGAGCCTGCGGAGTCTGGAGAGGAAAGCCAGCTGCCCCGGAACAGGGGGGGTGGTTCCGGGGCAGCCGCCTGGACCGGGCTGCCGCGCGCCCCGGGGGGTGTGGGGCGGGCGGCCATCCGATCGGTGAGGAGTTCCAGAGCCAGAGGCTCCAGTCATGTGCGCGAAGGCACGGCCAGGGCGGGGCAGGGGGTGCCTCGACCTGGAACCACCCGCAGTCCCCTGCGAGCGGGGTGTTTCTCTCATCTGGGCAAACCGTACGCCAGCGGGTGGGGGACCGACAGCCGGATCTCCATCCCGCCATTGGCCCCCCACCCTTTCTTCACACTCACACGCCGGCGAAGGCCGCCTCGATGATGTCCAGACCCTCGTTGAGCAGGTCCTCGCCGATGACGATCGGCGGCAGGAAGCGCAGCACGTTGCCGTAGGTGCCGCAGGTCAGGACCAGCAGACCCTCGGCGTGGCACGCCTTGGCGAGCGCGCCGGCGGCGGCCGCGTTCGGCTCCTTGGTGTCGCGGTCCGTCACGAGCTCGATGGCGATCATGGCGCCGCGGCCGCGGATGTCGCCGATGATGTCGAACTTCTCGGCCATGGTGGCCAGACGGCCCTTCATGACCTCCTCGATGCGCTTGGCCTTCGCGTTGAGGTCCAGCTCCTTCATCGTCTCGATGGAGCCGAGCGCGCCGGCGCAGGCCACCGGGTTGCCGCCGTACGTGCCGCCCAGGCCGCCGCCGTGCGGGGCGTCCATGATCTCGGCGCGGCCGGTCACCGCGGCGAGCGGCAGACCGCCCGCGATTCCCTTGGCGGTCGTGATCAGGTCGGGGACGATGCCCTCGTCCTCACAGGCGAACCACTGGCCGGTGCGGCAGAAGCCGGACTGGATCTCGTCGGCCACGAAGACGATGCCGTTGTCGTTGGCGAACTTCACGATCTCCGGCAGGAAGCCCTTGGCGGGCTCGATGAAGCCGCCCTCGCCGAGCACCGGCTCGATGATGATCGCGGCGACGTTCTCGGCGCCGACCTGCTTGTTGATCTGGTCGATCGCCTGCGCGGCGGCCTCGGGGCCGCAGTTCTCGGCGCCGGTCGGCCAGCGGTAGCCGTAGGCGACCGGGACGCGGTAGACCTCGGGGGCGAACGGACCGAAGCCGTGCTTGTACGGCATGTTCTTCGCGGTCAGCGCCATCGTGAGGTTCGTACGGCCGTGGTAGCCGTGGTCGAAGACGACGACGGCCTGGCGCTTGGTGTACGCACGGGCGATCTTCACGGCGTTCTCGACGGCCTCGGCGCCGGAGTTGAACAGCGCGGACTTCTTGGCGTGGTCGCCCGGCGTCAGCTCGGCGAGGGCCTCGCAGACCTCGACGTAGCCCTCGTACGGCGTGACCATGAAACAGGTGTGGGTGAAGTCCTGGAGCTGCGCGGAGGCGCGGCGCACGACGGCCTCGGCGGAGGCGCCGACGGAGGTCACGGCGATACCGGAGCCGAAGTCGATCAGGCGGTTGCCGTCGACGTCCTCGATGATGCCGCCGCCCGCGCGCGCGGTGAAGACGGGCAGCACGGAGCCCACGCCACCGGCGACCGTGGCGGTGCGCCGGGCCTGAAGCTCGGCCGACTTCGGGCCGGGGATCGCGGTGACGACGCGGCGCTCCTGCGGGATTGCGGTCATGGGGGGCTCCTGGGGGTATTCCGGACGCTTCTTTGCTTCGCAGGCTAGGGGTGGTGGGTGGGGGGTGGCATGTTCCGTTCGGGAGAAG
>NZ_VBVX01000760.1 GCF_005981925.1 Streptomyces albidochromogenes | reverse complement strand
GATATAATGCTGATAGTGTACCTTTCTTAAATAAAGAAGAAAACCAAGAAGAATTACCTCCCATTCTGTCAGTTCAGGACATTGACAGATTGACTAAACAACAATGTCAAAAATATTTAAGAGGATACAATACCCTGTTTCATTCAAACGAAACAACCAGGCTAAAGGAAAAGTTGCGGGATGCGATAGGTTTACTGGTTAATTGTGATATCAACTATCTGTTTTCAACTTTCACCAACAACTAAAATGGTTCACTCTCACTATAAATCAAAGCTTCCCCTTCTTTCTTTGCAGTCTCTTTTATATTAAATATAGTACATGTATATGTACGAGCTTTGAAGTAGTTTTGACTTGGAAAATTCCTCGTTCTCGAATGAAATATCGCAATCTAAGTCCCAAAAAGATGTAGGTGGTTGAACAACTGGTGCTAAATATGCTGC
>NZ_VBVX01000096.1 GCF_005981925.1 Streptomyces albidochromogenes | reverse complement strand
GGGTGGGGCCCGTGTGGTCGTGGCGCAGCATTCGCACGGCCCGGGTCAGTTCTGCAGAGGGTGCGCATCACGTCCGCCCACTGCTGGGGCCGGGCGGCCTCGCAGCCAGCGCAGTGGTAACGGTGGAACCAGACGCGGGCCGGGCCGTCCTGCTGGGCCGAAGGGCGGGTGCCACGGAACTCGGGCCGGAGAGGGACGCGAGCACAGCGGGCAGAGGTCTGCGTACAGCGATTCGTTGATCACGCGGCGGACTCTGCACACGCCGTGGGCCTACCGTCTCGGGCTGCCGCGCTTCCCGCCTGACGGGAAGCCGGGGTCAAGAGTTGGCGATAGTTGCCCGCCCGGCGGGAAGCACCCCGGATCACTCTTTTGCGCAGGTCAAGGCCCGTGTTTCATGGCCCGATGCTCAAAGCATGGAAGGTCGGGCCGAATGGCTGGCCGTACTACTGCAACGGCGTAATGGTCGGTGACGGCCATCGCCGTGCAGGCACGTCGCTGCGCGCAGCCCAGGACGCAGCCGGCGTTCCGGCCGGGTTCTGGACGGGCCGGGGCCTGCCCGCGGTCGGCCTGGCCGCCGGGGACGTGGTGACCGAGCGGCAGGCCGCACTCCTCATCGGGGAAGGCCGCCACCCGGACGCCGACCGGATCGAGCACGAGCGCCTGGCGGCGGGCGACGACCCGGCGAAGGCACGGCGTGCGACCGTGCTGGGCCGGCCCATCGAGCACAACCAGTCGCCTGCCACCGAGAAGGCCAAGGAGCGCTCGCCGTGGCTGGCCATGGATCTGGTGTTCCGGGCGCCGTCGACCGCGCAGATCGCGTGGGCGCTCTGCGATGACAAGCACCGCATGGTTCTGGAGCTGTGTCAGGACATCGCCCGGGACAAGACGCTGGCGTGGCTGGAGGAGGCGGTCGCGGAGATCCGTTGGGGGAGCGGCGGCAAGCACCGCGCCCCGATCCGGGACGGGCTGATCGTCGGGGTGTTCCGGCACTACGAGTCCCGAGCCCGAGAATCACGGCCCCTCCTCCATGACCATGCGGTGGTGTCGATCCGGGCCCGACGGCCGGACGGGAAGTGGGGGAACTGGTATCAGGACCGGATGCTGGCGCACATCGTGGCGGCCGGCACTCTGTACTCCCTCTACTTCATGGAAGAGGTTTCGGCCCGGCTCGGGTGGGCGTGGGAGCCGCGCGAGGTGACCGCGGGCAAAAGGCCGGTCATGGAGATCGCCGGGATCGACTGGCGGCTGATCGGCTGGCAGTCGACCCGCCGTCAGCAGATCGCCGACGCGTTGCCCGCCATCGTCGCCGACTACGAAGCCACGCAAGGGCACCCGCCGGGGGAGCGCGCCGCATACGCGCTGGGCCAGCAGGCCGCCGACCGGACCCGCCCACCGAAGCGCAAGGACCCGCGATCCCTGACCGAGCTGCGCGAGCTCTGGCGGAAGTCGGCGATCCGGGCCTACGGCGCCGACGTCATCGACCAGCTGGCGGAGCGGGCGCGGGCGGCGGCCGCAGCGGTGTGGGCGCGGGTCCGTCCGACCGTCGACATAGCGCTGGCGGCCGTCGACGTCGCCGCCGTGGTGTACGTGATGCGCGGCGCGTTCAAGCGCCACCACCTCCTTGCCGAAGCCCGCCGCCACCTCGCCTACGTCCTGCGCGGCCGACCCCACCAGCCCGGCCTGGATGAACAGATCGTGCAGAGCGCCGTCGACGAGTACACCCGCCCGGCCAGCCGCCGGATGATGACCGCCGACCTGCGCGCCCTGTACCCGGACGACACCGAGGACCAGGCCGTGCTGCGCCCGCTGACCCGCGCCCGCACGAAGTCCCCGTACGAGCGGGCCCGCCTCGCCGCCGGCGGGCTGACCGCCCGGGCCCACGCGGTACGCCGCGCGGACCGCCTGAACTCCCGGACCCGGCCGCACATCGTCGCCGTGCCCGCCACCCCCAGCCCGAAGCCGCGGCCGGACCGGACAGGCCGGAATCGGGCGCTGGCGACCGACGTCGCCACGGTGGAGCAGAACCGCCGGACGTTCGAGACCGCCGCCGCAGAGATGGCCGCCAGGCTCCAGGACGGTATCCGGGAACGAGCCGCCGCTCGCCGCCCCAGACCGCAGCCCGCCACGACGCCGCCGCGCACCCAGCAGCCTGTCCAGCCCGCGCCGGGCCGGACCACACCCACCGGAGGAGTCACATGACCACGCCGCCTGCAGACCCGAGGATCGAAGCCGTCGCCGCCCGGCTGAGGGAGGCCGCCCAGGAGCGCGCCGACGCTTACGGGCCGCCGCCGGCCTGGGAGCCGATCTGGAAGCGGCCCCGGAAGCCGAAGGCCGATCGGGAGAAAAAGCAGGAGCTGCGCAAGCAGCGCAAGCGACTCAAGGCGGCCGGGATACGCCGGTTCTACGGCGCCCAGTCGCGCCGGCCCCGGCCCCGGCAGAACCGCATCGGCAGTGCCGCAGCGCGCCGCGATGCGCGCGCTCTGTCCCGGATGCGGCACTCGAACGCCTGGCTGGGGTGACGATGCAGAGCATCATCCACCGAGTGGACAGCGCGATGCTCTGCATCCGGTGCACGATGCACGACATCGGATGCCGTGCATCCAGCGCGGCCACCGGGTGGACTCCACTCCCGTGCGCACCGGCCACCGGGTGGACTCCACTCCGGTACGTGTCGGCTGACGGTGGACTCCACTCCCGTGCGCACCGGCTGACGGTGGAGTCCACTCCCGTGCTCGCCACGATGTCGCCCACCGTGTGCGCGGCATCGTGGACAGGCGCCTCTATCACAGACCCCCTTGACCACGGTCTGTTCGGAGGCCCCAGCGGGCGTGGTCAAGGGGAAATGCGCCGGGTAGCGAACCTGGTCAAGGGGTAGAGCGTGCTCGGCCCACGCTGTCAAGGGGTGGGCCGAGCACGCGGTGCATCCGGAACTGGACGGGTAGCGCACCCGGTGCTGAACATCGAGTGCGGTGCACCGGGTGCGCGCATCGCGATGGGGACGGTGCGCTGCATCGTCTGGTGGCGGTGCGCACTCGATGCGCCGATGCGCACCACCAGCCGGCGCGGTGCACGCGCCGGATGCGGTGCACCGAACCCCGCACCGGCCGGAGTGCACCGCACACCGCACTACACGGCGGTGGTGTCCACCGGGTGCGGGCCCGGTGCGGGGTGCGCATCGAGTGCCTGGCCCAGCGCGACGGCCATCAGCTGCTCCAGGATGTCGGCGACGTCCTCGTGCGGCTCGGTGAGGATCTGGGCGGTGAAGCCGATGACGGCGCGGGCGATGCCCTCGGCCGCGGCGGGGCCGGCCTGCTCGTGCCAGGACCGCAGGGTGCCCGGGAAGCAGATCCCCAGCTCAAACAGCGCGAACGAGTCGTCGCACGGCACCTCCTCCTCGCCCGGGTCGGACAGGTTGGTGACCGGGATGACGACGCGCTGAGCGACTTCAACAGCAGCGCGGGCATCCGCGGCTCGGTTGCGGCGAAGCCAGCCGCGGCTTCGGCGTCGTCGGCCTCCACGGCGCGGAGGTAGTTGAAGGCGCTGATCACGTCGGTGGGGCAGAGCGGGGCGAGCAGAGCGACAGCCATGGAGAACTCCTCACGTACGGGCTGCCCCGCCGATCGCGGCGGCCTCGGAAGCGATCTTCGGAGCGCGGCTGTGGACAGAGGGACGGTGCCAGGAGGGGAGAGATCACCCTCCCCGGGCCGGGAACGGTCGGGGCTGCGGGTGCTGTGGCGCTGGTCACGGACAAAGCGCCCAGGCAAGGGGGTGGGCAAGGCGAAAACGGACACCCGTCAGTGGCAGCTGTCAGACCGCGGTCAAGGGGGGCCTTCTCACGGTGGCCAAGGCCCGTGCGCTTCATGCGTGCGGGCCGGACCTGTCACCGATCCGGCCGTCCGCGGCCGGGAAACCACGAGGACGCGATGACCACCGCCCCCATCCCGCCGACCCCACCGACCGCGCCGGATACTGCTGCGACAGCGAGCCCTGCGGCAAGCCCCGCTCCCAGCCCCGCAGCCTCAAGCCTCCGTCTGGCCGTTGTCGCTGATCACACCCCTTGTCCGCCCGCCCTGACTGGTTGCAACTCCTCTTCTCCCAGTACTGATGTACCTGGAGAAGCGTCCCGGGCCCGGAAGGCGGCGGCGGCGAAGGCAGGCGCGGACATCCGCGGCGAGGTCCTGCTCACCCTCGCCCAGCTGCGCCTGGCCACACCCCGCCAGCTCAAGGCCCTGCTGCTGCCACACCAGCAGGGCACCGACCACATACGCCGGGCGCTGCGCAACCTCCTCGACGACCGGCTGGTCGGCCGGACCCACCGGGCCCAGCAGAGCTACTGGTACTGCACTCCGGCGGGTCTCGCCGAAGCGGCCGCCTCCGGGGAGCTCGCACCGAAGGCCGGCCGGACCACAGGCCAGCGCGCGGCCAGCAAGACGGGCCTGCGCGAGCACGGCCTCGCCCTGGTCGACACCGTCGTCGCCTTCCACCAGGCGGAGGTGGCCGACTACGCCGACTGGCAGGTGGAAGTCGCCCACCCCACCCCGGCCGGGAACCTGGTGCCCGACGGCGTGGTGCTCCTGGCGGGCGGCTCCAGCGCGTTCGTGGAGATCGACCGGACCATGTCCTACGCCCGCCTGGTCGCCAAGCTGGAGCGCTACGACGCCTACCGCAACGCCCCGGCATCCGGACGCGGCAACGCCGCCCGCGCACCGCGCTCCCACTGGCAGGAGACCTACGCCGGCCCGTCCCTGGACCGGCCCTTCCCGCCGGTGCTGTTCGTCTTCGCCCCGGCCCCACGCCGCGCGGCGCCGGCCACGAGGGAGGCCGCCTTCCACGAGCGGGCCCGCCGGGTGGGGAGCGTGAACTACCGGCTCACCCTGGCCACCACGACCCTGCCCCTCCTGACCCACGACAGAGCCGACGGGCGCGTGTGGCGGGTCGTCGGGAACGGCCACGGCGAGGAACGCCGCGCCCTGGCTGCACTGCCGAAGGCACGGTGAGGCCAGGCCCCGCGAGCTGTGGGCAAGCCCCAGGCGAGCCTGGGCAAGCCACCCGCGAGAGCGGCTTGCCCACCCCGGCCGGAGGTGCTCCGGCCAGGCGGCGTCGGTCACGGCCTCCCTGGGCTTCCCGGCGAGCCGCGGCTGGCCGATGCCGGGTGACCGATGACCGGTCACTGCATCGGTCGGGAGTTGCATGGGTCGGTCACGGCGCTGACGTGCTGTTTGACCGATCGCGGGAGACGGATCGGTCACGCTCGGCCTGCCGATCGGTCACGGGTCCCGCTGGGCAAGCCCTCGGCAGGAAGGGCTTGCCCAGCGTCCGGATCGCGTGACGGGACGGTTCCCGAGGTCGTGGCGTAACCGGCTGGGACGCGGCGGCCCGGAGCCAGCCGACGCCCCCTCGCTGGCCGTAGACCGGAGCCATGAAACGAAACAAGCTGCAAGAGGACATGGACGGACTCCAGCGCCACGATCCAGACGACATGTGGCACGCCCTCACCCGCCTTCACACATCCCACCCCGAACCGGTCGACCGCTTCGAGTCGTTCGAGCGGCCGGGGGTGCTGCTGTCCCTCGCCAATCCGGATGACGTCCTGTTCCGGGCGCGGGTGGAGCTGTCCGGGGGCGAGACGATGGCCCACCTGCACAACCTGGCCTCCGCATTGACCAGATCGGTCCGTACGGTGCGATGTGTCGGCCTCATGTCGGTGAGCTGGTGGCAGTGACGGTTGATCAGATAGGGCTTTCCTTGCAGGTCTCTGGTATAGGGCAATGGCTGGCTGCTGACACGAGGTGGTGCTTTGTGTCCCGGTGGCTGACGTGAAGCGGTGTATCCACAGGTGGCTCACTGTCATGGAGGCGGTACATCGCAGAGAGGGCCGCCACCACGGGCGGCATCGTCGTCGACACCCGCGCCCGCTTCGGCTACACCGCCGCCCCGGGCACCACCGACGACGGCCGCCTGCGCCACCTCACCGTGGCGCTGCCGCCAGAGTTCGCCGCCCGCCTCTTCGACGCCCAAGAGGCCGGGGCCAGTGAGCAGCAACTGCGCGACATCGCCGCCGAAGGGCTCCAGGAGATCTACTTCAAGGACCGCGGCCGCCGCGCCGGCGGCCTCCTGGACGAATTCACCGACCTCGAGCACATCGAGTTCGACCTGTAGTTCCCCGAGCAGCACTGAGGCCCGAACCGCGACGGTTCGGGCCTCACTCGCGTACCCGTGGGGGACGGATTCTCATGCACGCGATGTCGTAGTCAACGACGCCACCACACGCCGGTCACCCCGCATCAGCCGCGGGATCAGCAGAAAGCCGGCTCTCCTGCGCAGGCGGCCAGCGTGCTGTTCCGGTGTGTGCTGCCTCTCCCTGACATGTGCCCCCCAAGGCTTTCTGGATCCGGTTGAGAGGGCCTGAGCATGGCACTCCGCTTGCGGTCTATGTGGGGGAAGGTCATCCAATTGTGATGAAAATGTGTGTGCGCCCCGAACGGGCTGCGTCCCCACCTGGCCGCGCGTCAGGTCCGGGGGCTCTGCGCGCAACTCCGTTGAGTAATCAAGCATGCGCATAACGTAATCGATATGGCCTGAACCTTTCTTGAGTCCGGCCGGGGAGCGGCAAAAGACTGCTCCTGTGCCAGAGACAGGCAGGGGCCGGGGAGGGGCCTCGCGCACATCAGCCATGTTCAAAATCTGAGGAGACCGCCACATGTCCGACACCGGGCATCGAAGCAGCGCACACCCGATCACGCTTACCGACGGCACTGCCACCCGGACCCGGGAGGTGGCCCACGCTGACCTCGGCCCCATCCAGGCGCTGCACCGCCGGTGCTCGCTGGGCAGCCGCGCGCTGCGCTATCACGCGGGCAAACTCGAGCTGTCCCGGGCCGGATGGCGGGTGCTGTCCGACCCGGAGCGCGGCACCACCTTGGTCACCACCACCGCCCAGCAGACGGACCGCATCATCGCCATGACCAACGTCATGCGCACCGATCAGCAAGGGGTCGGCGAACTCGCCGTGCTGATCGAGGACGCATGGCAGTCCAAGGGACTGGGCACCGCGCTGGCCGCGCACGCGGCCGATGTGGCCCGCCAGGCCGGCCACCACACCCTGACCGCCTCGGTCGCCGCGGTCAACGCACCCATGCTCCACGTCCTGGAGAGTCTGGACGCGCCGCCCACCCGCGCGACAGGGCCCGTCCTCGACATCCACATACCGCTGTAGCGGACCTCGGGCACCGGTCCGAGCCGACCCGCCACCCGGGCAGCCTCTGAGGCCCACTCAGGCGATCATCTCGCTCGCAGCGTTGACAGCGCGGCCGGCGAGGAGTGCAGCGTCTGCCACCGCTCGTCCGGCAACTCCGGATCGACGGTCAGCACGCTGGTGCCCATAGGTGCTCCGGCAGGAGTCTGTCCGGTCGGCCCGCCACATCGCCGCCTCGCCCCCCTCCCACACGCGAGTACCAAGTGGGTTGGGCACCACCATCCAGCAGCGCGGCACAAGCCCCAGGCCACAGCCGGTCTTCCTTCTTCGCCAACGTCAGCCACGAGTTCCGCACCCCGCTCACCCTGCTCCTGGGCCCGCTCCAACAGGCCCTGGCCGACGAGGACCGGCCCGAGCGGCGCGAGCAACTGGAGCTGGCCGAGCGAGGCGCCCTGCGCCTGCTGACCGTCGCTGCTGGGGCCGCCGAGTCCCTCGGCCATTGCCTGGTCCGCGGGTATGTCCACGGCACGAACGCGATCGTGATCGGCGAGCCCGCCGAACCGCCCGTGGGGACGCGCACGCCCCACGTCGCAGTCATGTCACTGCACGACTTTCAAGCGATCGTCACAGCCGCCGCCCACTACTGGGAAGAGGTTCAGCGTGATGCACGGCTCAACACCCTTAACCGATGAGGCAGCACCTTGAGTTCACCCAGAACACACGGGTCGAAAGCCTCCAGAAAGCCTGAACACCCGTCGGTTCCCGACGAAGAACCCTCAGTTTCGCTGAACCCGCGGGACTCGAGGCCCTGCGCTCGGGTAGCTACGACGAAGTGACAAGTAACGGCCTGTAGTCAACGTGGCCTTTGGATTCTTGAAGCCCGACCGGCAGCGCGAGCCGCTCCGGCCACCATGATCAATCTCGCCGTTAACCGCCGTACGGCTACTACTCGCCCCCGGGCGATTCGCATGCGGTCGGGCAGAGGTGGGAATAGCCCAGGTACTCATGTCCGCAGAGTGAGCAATCCTCGGGGGGAATCATGACGGGTGACCGTCTCGGTTCGGCCAGCCCAGCTCGCCGCACCCGGCGCCAGAAGATAACGGCTTGGTTTAGCCTCCATCCGATAACGATCGTCATATGGGGCTTTTTGCTGCTGCTGGTGGTGCTCGGCGTGATTGTTGCGCGCACCTACCACGGCACTGGCGAGCCGTGCCCGCCCGACAAGGTCTGTCATTTCGTCCGTTGAGCTTGCCGAACTGGCCAAACTCCCACCGGACGTCGTCCAGGTCGAGCATCCGTGCCTCGTTGATCCGAAGTCCCGACGGCCTGCGGTCACCCGAACCCGGAATAACACGCCGTCACATCGGCTACAGAGAGCTACTTGTCACTTTGCTGTAGCTACCCGAGCGCAGGGCCTCGGAGTGCGGCCTCCCATCTGGCCCGGGTCCGTTGGAGCGCCTGGTGGAGACGTTCGGCCGGTACCTCGAAGACGCCTTCGTGCTCGGGCCTTGATGATCTGCGGCTTTTTGTCGGTGGTGGTTCGGCATCGTGGTGTCAGTGCGGTAGGTATCGGGCTTTGCTGTTCAGTTTGTTGTTGTGGGTGACTTGACTGCTGTCGTAGATGCCGGTCTGGTGCTGACGTTCTTGGCGATGATGGGGGTCAGTTGCTTGCCGATCGGTACAGAGTGGAGGGAGCGGTGACCCCAGGGAGTCCTCGGCCGTCGACGCGCTCGTCGAGATCCCGTTGATGGTCGGTCGCCTGCCGACCGAGCGCCCCGGTCGCGTCCAAGTCGTCGTATGCGGCCGGGCCCACGAGATGCAGGTACTGAACCTCTCGAAGGCGAAGGCCGGCGAGTGGGCGCTGTCCGGCGTCCATGCGAGCGGTAGGACCGGCCCGCCCTGCACAAGCAGGCCGCCCTCCAGGCCCCGCTCGCCGGCTTCCTCACCGACGCCCGGAGCGGGCCTCCACGGGCCCCGGCCGAGGCCCCTGAGCCGCCCACCGACGCACCGCCGGCCGTGGACCCGGCCTACCCGGACCCGGTGGGCAAGCGCGGCGCTGAACTCCTGTATCGCGTGGGCGATCTCAAGCGCTGGGCGCGCAACCGTCCCCGCGTCGCCGTCGGCTCCACCGACCTGTCGTAACGCCGCCGGGTGACACGAAGGGCCCAGGGGGACCTCGTCGTCCGCGCCCGTGGTGCGACGGACAGTTCCCCAGGCTGCTGGACCGGCATACGCTGCTTATATGCCCAAGGAATCTCGCGAGGCCAAGCGGGCACGGAAGGCGGCGGTCCCGGTCGCATCCGCAGCGCCCGGCCCACGGCCTGGACCAGGTCGGGCATGGAGCCGCGGACATCCGCCCAGTACACGGAGTCGCAGTTCTTCGTGTCGACGCCTTCCCCGAGAACCCTGACGGAGCCCAGGTAGGCCTTCTCGACGACGGTGCCGTCCGTCGCGATCCCGGCGGCGAACTCACCCAGCACCCGGCGCCGGTGGAGTGGCTTGTGGTCCCCGCACAGCCAGTTCGCCCAGACCGTCTTCGGGTACAGCTCAGGGTCCGCGTCGTGCAGCCGCTTGGCGACGTCCGGCAGGCCGGCGGCGTAGGCTTCGGCCTCCTTGACCAGATGGTGGAAGACGAGCGTGCGGCGGAAGCCTTCCTCGGCGGAGGCTTTTACCAGGGCGGTCTGCAGTGCGGCGAGCCGCGCCCCGCGGACCTCCTCCGTGCGGCCTTCCGCATTCAGGAGCTGCGCGGCCTGGAGCGCGGTGTCGGTGACGTCGACGCATACGACCTGGTAGGGGGCGCAGATTCCCCGGTCGATGGCCTGCGAGAGCCTCAACGTGAACGCCCTGCTGCCGAAGGGCCCCTCAGGGTCGTCGTCCATGCTCGCGACCAGCTCACCGGGCACGTCACCCTGGCCCTCGTCGTTTCCGAGTTGCCACAGCCGGGGGGTGGCGGTCATGTACAGCCGGCGCAGCGAGGGGATCCGGGTGTTGTCGTGGACGACCGCCCAGGGCTTGCCGATCCGGCCCGACGTCCGGTGCGCCTCATCGACCACGATCAGGTCCCAAGCGGCAAGGCCGGCGGCGTGCGCCCGCTCCAGGGTGCCGAGCCCGAGGCTGGCGTAGGTGGCGAATACCGTGATCTTGTCGAATGGCCGCACCCACGCGACCAGTTCGTCCATGTCCGTGGTGTTGGGGAATCCGGTCTCCTCGCCTCGCAGCGAGGAGACCCCGATCACGGGGCCGCTCCGGCCGCCTTCGCGCCAGGCGGCCTCTGTCTGGGTCAGCAGGTCCAGTGACGGCACCAGGACCAGCACCCGGCCCGCATGCAATTCCTGCGCGCTGCGCACGGCCACCAAGGTCTTCCCGGACCCGGTCGCCATGATCACCTGTGTGCGGAGTCCTCGCTCGGGGACCAGGGCTCGTGCGGGCGGTTCGAGTGCGCGGACGACCGCGTCCACGGCTTCACGCTGGTGAGGGCGGAGTTCCTGCGCTGCCATCCCGTTCCTTGTCATCCTCGGTGATCATCTGCTGGCACGCCGGCTCCGGCTGGGTTGCTTCGGGTGCGGGTTTTCAGCCCGTCTGATCCGCGGTTGTCTGCTGCTTGCGGCGCCTGCGCAGTTCGCGCTGTGCTTGGGCTCGGGCACATTCCCGGGTGCAGTACTTGATGCCGCTGGTGCGGTTTTGCCCGTACTCGGCGCGGCCCCGCTGGCGGACGAAGTTCCGGCGGCAGGTCTCGTTGGCGCACTCGCGGATCGTGGCCTCCTCGGCGAGGTGGTTGTACAGCTGAAGGAAGGCGACCGACAGGATGCTGGGGTAACGGTCGTCCAGGCTGCCGATGCCGATGCTGAACGGCTTGAGCGCGGCGTTCAGCTCGCCGACCAGGTCGCCGATTCTCATTCCGAGGACGAGCTCGCGCATGTGGTCCAGGTCGCGCGGCCACTTCTCGTCGCGATGCGTGTTCCCGGAACGCCACTGTGCCAGCTGTTCCTCGCACACTTCGGGCTCGATGAGCGCGTCGAGTCCGCCCTCGCGGCGCAGGGCCAGCCAGGTGGTGATGGCTGACTGTGCCTGCGTGAGATAGAGGGTGGCCAGTTCGCCGTGCAGACAGAACGGGGCGCTGCGAGGGTGCTGGCGCTCGGTGAGCTCCTTGAGCCGCTCGTACTCGGGTTCGTCCCAGCTGCCGGTGTTGATGCTGCCGCCGAGGTAGCCGTAGGCGCGCATCAGGGCGGCGACGGCGTCGAGATCCGCGGGGTCCAGCTCCATGAGTTCACGCAAGTAAAAGTCCTCGGGCAGTGGAACGGTCTGTCCCTCGGAGCGCAGGTGCGGCTCCCAGACGATCCACTCGCCGTCGGCGCGTGCGCCGGGCACAGGCCGCAACTGCGGTGTGGGCACAGGGTTCCCCGGCCAAAGCGTGGGACGAAAGCGTGGGTCAACGTATGCCGCCATGAAGGGCATCATAGCTTCCGGAGGGTAGTACGAACCATGAACGCTTCGTATCACGCACAAAGGTCGGGGAACTTATCCAAGGGGGAGTCACGGTGACGCAATGGCAGGACCGCCGACTGGTCGGCGAAGCTCACGAACGACAGGTCGCCGCCGCTCTGACGGCACGCGGCTGGACTGTCCACCCCTGCGGACAAGGCACCTACCCACCCCCCGTACGCGACGCCTTGAGCCGAACCCGCTCCGCCCTGCGCCACTTCCCCGACCTGATCGCCGCCCGCGGCGCCGACCTCGTCACCATCGACGCCAAAGACCGCATGCCCAGCACCGACACCGATCGCTACGCCATCAGCGCCGCCACCGTGAACGCCGGCCTGCTCTTCACGGCAGCTCACGCCCCTACTCCGCTGTACTACGTCTTCGGCAACCTGACAGTCCTCACCCCGGCCGAAGTCGTCCACTACACCGCCCACGCTCTGCGCCACCGCAGCGGGGCCTTTCACCTCGTTCGCACAGAGCGAGCCCACCGCTTCGACGATGTCTTCGGACCGGAAAGGACGCTGGCCGCCGCATAGTGGTCGAGCCGTGCAGGAGCAGCGCGAACCCGACGACCGGCCCCTGCGGAGCCGTGTCAACTGTGTCCGGGGCGGCGTGCACTGAGCATCTCCGGCACGACCCTCGCCAAGTGATTCTGGACGGCCGTCGGGCGCGCAGGCTCGGCCAGATGATCGATCCCGAAGGGTGCCAGCGATCACTGTGTCTCGCGGACAGCTTCGACCGCTTCCCGGACGTCCGCGTGCGGGTCGTTTGCGAGACTGTCCAGCAGCTCGGCGACCCCGGGGGTGGACCAGCGGCCGACCGCCCACACAAACTCCTCCCGCACGCTGGGGTCGGGATGGGCGGCAAGTCGGGCCAGTTGGGCCAGGGGGCCTCGTCGGCGCATTGCGAACCAGTGCAGTGCCTCCTGCAGCACGGCCGGGTCTCCGGGCTCGCCGGCTGCCGTGATCCGGGTGAGCAGGACTCTGGCCGGTGGCGGCGGACCGTCCAGTGGGTGCGGCAACCGCTCGCGCAGGCGCCGCGCCCCGTACCTGCCGCGCACCCGGCATCCGAAGCAGGTGCAGGGGCGAACGCCATGCGCGTCCGGCTGGTAACGCCAGCCCATCACCTGTGGCGCGGTACGGATCCGGTGCACTTCACGCGGCCGGATCGCCCGGGGCACGAACACCTCCCATCCCCGCGGATCGTCCAGGGCAGCGATCCGCCGCACCGCCTCAGCCGCTGGAACGGCGGCCCGGGCCTCCCGCAGCCGGTCCGCGTAGCGCCCGACCAGCACATGCTGATCGTCGTCCAGTCGCGCATGGACGGCCACAATCCCTCCCCGGCTGCCGAAACGGGCCAGCTCACGCAGCCATTGGTGCGTGAGGGTGTACGAGGGCAGTACCGGAAAGCAGTACACCCCGCGCGTACCGCCTTGTCCGGAGCTCGCGGCGCGGATCCCGGCCCGTCGGATGCGCGGCGCGTTCGCCGCCGAGGTCACGTGCACGAACATCGCCATAACCGGATGCTAGGTGACCGGTTCCACCGCCCGCATGGCATGAGACGAGCGCCAGCACAGGTGAACGTGGCGCAGGCCGCGGTCTGCCGCAGGAACGGCAGGCCGAGCATGTGCGGTTCAGCGCGGCGGCCTGAACAGCCTGGGATGCTCAGGCGGCCGAAATGGAGCGTGGCGGACTGGAGAACACGTGCGATGCAGGGGCCCGAGGGAACACCGCGGCACCGACACGGCAGCCCAGCCCAGCCCAGCACCGAACGCCTTGAGCTCCGGGCCGCGCCCACCTGCTGGCCGGTCATGTCTCCGGGGAGACCAGCAGTAGGGAGTTACCGGCTGGGGGCAGGCAGTTGTCGGTTCACCGTCCGAGGGCTAGGGCCGCATGGTAAGCGTTAGGGCCGCGTCGACTGGTGCGGCTGGCTGGCTGCTTGCCGCAGTCAGGGCGATGCGGCCTGACGCAGAGCGGACAACTTTGGCTTGTCCGCGGTGGGGCGGCCCGGAGCTGGGCGGTGGGGAGTCCTGCTGCCGATGTGACGAGAGGCGGGGGTTTTGACTGTGGGAGCAGGAGTACTGGTTCTAGCGGCCGCTGTGATCGGAGGCGCTGTTTCGCTCGTCGCCGTCTTCATCACGCAGCGCTCGGCAGAGCGTGCCAACGAGCGTGAGCAGGCACGGATCGAGCGCCATCGGCAGGAGGACCAGGCACAGGCACGGGAGAGCCGTCTGCTTGAGGAACGGCAGGCCTCCTATGTGCGGTTCAGCGCGGCAGCCCGAACCGCTCGGGACGCATTGGCAGCCTGCATGCACGACCTGCGGCGTGAAGGCAGACTGGAAGCCACGCGCCGCGAGGAACTGGAAGAACGCTGGCACGCCTACGTGGCTCAGCACGCGGAAGCTCACATCATCGCCTCCGATCCCGTTCTCGGCGCGATCGGTGGGGTCAATGGCTCTTTGCGGAAGATCTACGGCTTCGTCAAGCGTCTGGATACTGGCCCAACGGCGCCGGGAGACAGCCTGGAAGTCTTGGAGGAACGGGTCGACGGGCTCTGGGACCACTTGGTCGATTTGCGCCAGGCGATGCGTCAAGACCTGGGCCTATCGACGTCGGATGGCCAGGCGGGGGCTTGAGCGTGCCTACGGGGTAGACCGGCGAAGCACGGAACTCCGCGTCCTGGGCACCTAGAAGCGGCCACCACTGCTGGCGTGTTCATCCGCGCCGGTACGGCCTTTGCCACCGCCATGGGTCGGTGCTGCAGGGAGGGTGATCCTGCTTCCTTCGAGGAGGGCGCTCAGCGGCCGAGGAAGGCGCCGTAGATGGCGCTGAAGGCCCTTCGGGGCCACTGCTGGCCCGCTCTGATCGTTCGGCTGCGCTGTACAGAGGAGTTCGGCAAGAATCGGCTGGTGTACGCCGACGATCTACTGGGGTGTCTGTGACTACGTCGTTGCTCAAAGGGCAGAACGCTGTGCTGTCGGCCGGTCCGGTCTCGTTCACTGTCTCGGCCTCGGGGCTTGCCGTGGACGTGTCGGCTTTGCTCCTCGGGCCGGACGGCAAGGTCCGCGGTGACGATGACCTGGTCTTCTACAACCAGCCCAAGCACGACGGTGTCAGTCTCTCTGGGCAGACGGTCACGGCCGATCTCCAGCGCCTGCCCGCCGGCGTCGCCACCGTCGTCGTGGTCGCCAGCGCCGACCCGCTGCAGCCGGAAGCCGTATTCACCACGGCGCCGCTCCTGTCCATCACCCAGCCCGGCGCACCCACCCAGACGTTCGTCGCACCCGACTTCACCGCCGGGGAGACCGTGGTGGTCCTTGCGGAGCTCTACCGTCGCGGAGACGGGTGGAAGGTTCGGGCGGTGGGCCAGGACTACGCATCGGGGCTCGCGGGCCTGGCCACCGACTACGGCGTCGACATCGACGATCCCGGCACCGAGCCGTCGGCTGCTTCCGTACCGGCACAGGCCCAGTCCACAGCCGGCACAGCGGTGGACCTGTCGAAGGTGCAGCGCCAAGCCCCAGGTCTACTGGAGCCTGCCCGGCAGGCCGGGCACGCTCTCACCCAGACAGGACTCGCTGGACGGCGCGCCGCGGTCTATCTGGTTCTTGACCATGACTGGCACATGAAGGAGCTGTACGAGTCGTTCGCCGTCCAGGCTTTCGCCGAGCGGGTCCTCGCCTTGTCGGCCAACCTGGACGATGACGGCACGGTACCGGTGATCTTCTCCAGCGGACAGGAGCCGTTCCTTGAAGAGATCCGGCTGGACAACTACCGCGGCCGCATCGAACAGTTGCATACGCAGGTGGACTGGGGATGGGGCAACGTAGCCGACGCCATGCGCCGGGCAGTGAGCCACTACCAGGAGTCCGGAGCATCCGACCCGGCCTTTGTGGTCATCCAGGTCGGCGACGAGCCATGGGACAAAGCTGAAGCCCGTTCCCTGCTGCAGAACACCGCCGCACTGGGCATGTTCTGGCTGTTCGTCGGGTTCGGCCGGGGCAAGCTCGCCTTCTACAAGAACCTCAACGCCTCCGCATCGGCCACCTTCAACAACGTCGCCTTCTACGAGGCCAGCAAGAATCCGGGGGCCGTTCCCGGTGAGCAGTTCTATAACGGTCTCGTCCAGGCGTTTGCCTCCTGGATGAAGGCTTGAACAGACCGGTACCCGCCCTCCCATCGATGCGATGTCCGAGATTCCCACCCGGTGATCGTGGCGGGCAACAGGACGAAGGTTGGCTGATGCTGCTCTGGGGTTCACTCCACGAGGCGCGCGGTCCGGGCGGTAGTCAGCCATTGGGGGAACTCCTGCAGGAGCCGGTCGAAGAGTTGGTGGTCGTTGGTGGCATGTGGGGTGCGGCCGGCGTGGAAGAAGCCAGCGTTGTCGACGATGCGGCGGGCTGGGACGGCGAGGGTGTCGAGCTTGCGCAGGAACGCGAACTCGTTGTCGTCGGGGTCGCCGAAGCCGATGAACTGCCAGAACAGAGGTAGGCGGGCTGCTTTGCAGAGGTAGCGTTCGGCGGCGAGTTTGCTGGTGGGGCCGCCGTCGGTCTGGAAGATGACCAGGGCAGGGGCGTCGCTGCCGGAGCCTGTGTAGTGGTCGATCACCTCGTCCATGGCCCAGTGGTAGTTCGTGCGGCCCATGTGACCGAGATTTTCGTGCAGCTTGTTGATGTGGCCGCGGTGACGGCCGAGCGTCAGGTCGGTGGAACCGTCAACGTCTGTGGAGAAGAACACCACCGGGACGATGCCGTCGTCATCGAGGTGTGCCGACAGCGACAACACCTGCTCAGCCAAGTGCTGCATGGTGCCGTTCCGGTAGTACGGCCGCATCGACCCGGAGCGGTCCAGCACGAGGTAGACCGAGGCCCGCACGCCCTCCAGCCCGTGCCTGCGGACACTGTTACCCGCCTCCTTGTACAGACTGACCAGGTCAGGCGCACGCTCCAGCACCTTGGACAGACTGATAGCCGGGGCACACTCACTGCTCTTCGACGAAATCACCCCTCCATGGTGAGGCCACGCCCTAGAGCAGGTGGAGGCTTCACCTCATGCGACCGAGAAGAACCGGTATGTTACGCCGAAACCCATCTCGCGATCGCCGGGCTGGTCTCGGACCGCTCCGCTCGCAGGGCCACCCGCCGCAAGACCAGCACCGAACTGGTGCTCGTCCGGCAGACCGCCTGCTGATCAACCACCAGCCGCCAGCACGCCCCGATCTCAATCGCTCCCAAACTCGTTACTTGCCTGCGCTGACGATCATGCTCCTGAACTGCGCAGGAACCCTTCGACCCGTAGATAACGTACGCGGCCGGGGTGAACGTCCAGACGCTGCGCTATTGCGAGCGGCGCGATCTGCTCGCCGAACCGAGCACGGCCAGGACGACGGCGAGGGCGGGCAGCCAGCCCACCACCGCCCCGGCCCCGGAGCCGACGACCCGGCGGTAATCAAGACGGGCAGCGCGCAGCACGCCACGCAGGCCAGGGCGGCCAGGCCCCCGAGCGCCTTCGGGGCGCAGTGGGGGCGGAGGTCAGCAGCAGGGCCCGGCATGGCGGTTCTCCTCGGCGAGGTCGGTGAAGGGGATGGGGCAGCAGGCGCTAGAGGCGCAGACGGTCAGGTCGTCGCAGCCGGCTGCGACGGCGGTGGCCAGGCTATCCAGCTGCTCGCCGACGGCACCGCCCCCTGTCGCCTGTGCCGGCCGGACACGGAGCTCGGCTTCCTCGACCGCGGACCGGATCGGCCGGCATCAGCGGCTCGATCCGGTCCCACATCGCATCAGTGATCACTAATCGGACAGACACATCCGATCAACTGACCAACCGATCAAAGAGACACGCTCTAGTGCTGTCAGTGCCCGTTGATAACGTGCTTCGTCCAGTCGTGGAGTTCATAAAGGGACGTGCTAAGTGCGGGATGTGACATGCCATCAGGTCGGCGAGCAGCGGTTGGCCGAGGCGCTCGACGACATCGACGGGCGGGCCTACACGCGGTGGCACTCGCTGCGGTACGGCAGCATCTCGCCGACGCTGATCCGGGCCATGGCGGACGAACTGCTCGACCATGTCGCCGCGCGAACGGTGACGGAGCCAGGGCTCGACGCCGCGGCCGGCACGGTCGCCGTCACCGCCGCGGAGTGTGTGCAGGGAGTGTTGAGCATCATGTGCTTCCCGGACGGGGATCAGGAACTCCGGTTCTCCCTCGTCGGGGAGCGGATCAGCACGGACCCGGACGATGACGAGTTCGGGGACGGGCCCATCACCTTCCGGGACGTCGTCACGGAGGCGCCCACCGCGCGGACCTGGCTCGACATGTTCGAGATCTGTGTCGTCAGCGGGCATGTGTGGGACTGGGAGCAGGTCACCGGGCTGCTGCTGCGCGGGAACTACGCGCGGGCCATCCGTGACGGCGTGCCCTACAACCGGTACACCTCCGTCTCCGACCCCGCCGACCTCGCCGCCATGGACGCCCTGTGCCCCTATCTCACCGAGGCGGCCGGGCATCTGCCCCGCGACTGGCCTACGGTTGCGCTGCGCAAGCCGGACGCCGGGGAGCGCGCGGAGGCCGCCCGGCGGCTCGACGAGGTCGGCGACGCGCTGAGCGCGGACCAGCAGCTGCTCCGCGTACTCCTCGACGACGACCAGCACGCCTTCGAGGACGCCCTCGTCGCCCGGCTGGTCGCGTACCGGGAGAGCGTCGAAGCCGATGCTGGTGATCCCGCGCCTCGGTCCCTCCTCCCCCTCGGCACCCTCGCCCTGGCCTGCCTCGCCGTCCAGGTCCATGGGTGGGAACTCGGTGTCCGGTCCGGGTACCTGCCGTACGGTCTGTTGGGATCGCCGGACGCGCCGCGCCGGGCGGCGGAGGGGAACCGTAACGATTTGGGCTGCTGGGCCGCCAAGTAGGCCACCCGGGGTGCGGAAGTGGGTCTGGCCCGACATCAGGACATCGTCGTGGAAACGGACTCGTCCCCACCGAGGCAGCGCGTACGTCTGTGCGATAGACAAGGACGGAAGACCACCCTGCCCCACGTCGGCGAACGCCATCTGCCGGATCTCCACTCCCTGTGACCCCGGTGGCCCCGACGGCGCCGAGCCTCAGTCCGTGTCTTTCGCGATGATCCGAAAGACACGGCCGGCCGTTTCGTTTGGATCATCGGGCGGACCAGGGGAGGATGCCCGCGACGTGCAGTCCTGCCAGGTAGATGGTCGCTGTCTTCTCGTAGCGGGTGGCGATTCCGCGCCACTGCTTCAAGCGGTTGATGCACCGCTCGACCGTTCCAGGCGATCGCATCGACCACCTCGCGATGGTCCTGCCACCGGCCACCCCGCTTCGGTGTCCGGTCCGGGAGCAACGGCTCGATCCGCGGGCGCGGTCGCGTGCGGAGCAGACGCCGCTGCTGGCCGTGTCTGCCGAATGAAGCGGAGGGGCTGCGGCACCATGGCGTCATGAGTGAGCGTTACTGGTTCCGGTCGCACACCGACTGGAGGCGGGTGCCGTGCCTGCCGGAGGGGGAAGCCCAGGTATTGGCGGAGCAGATCCGGTTGACGGTGACGGTGATCAATCAGTATCTGGAACATCATGCTGTCTCGGCTGAGTTGGCTGCGCTGCAATTGCGTGGTCTGGTGCGTGAGGCGGCTGTACGTGGCAAGTGCTTCCGCTATGACGGGGAAGACCGGCGCAGTCACCGGGGACGGGTGGAGGAGATGCTGCGCCTGGAGACGTGCCGGGCGCTGGGGGACTTCGGCATCCTGCTGGCGATGGACACTCTGACCGCTGTCGCTTACCGGGCACCGGGGAGGGACGCGACGTGGGTTGCGATGAACACAGCGCGTGAGGTCCGCGCGGAGCGGGCAGAAAAGCTCCGCGCGGAGCTGGAAGAGACTCGCCTCGAGCGGCTACAGGAGCGTTGGAGTCGGCAGGGTTGCTGTAGCTGGCAGGGCCAAAAGATTCCCGTGCCGGCTGCGCGACCGCGCCTGGGCTCTCCTGAGGAGTTGCGCGGTGTTGCGCCCCGATCAGAGTTCCCCTGTCGAGCGTCACGGGTGCGCTTTTTCTTTGTCGATCTGCCTAAGAGGCCCTAACAAAGGCGTTGGACGTGTCGGTGGGTGATGAGACAGGTGGCGAGGCCGAGGAAGGCTTCATGGATGTCGTCGCGTCGTTCCCAGCGGACACGAAGTCGGCGAAAACCGTGGAGCCAGGAGATGGTGCGCTCGACGACCCAACGGAAGATGCCAAGGCCGGAGCCGTGTGGCTGACCGCGTTCGGCGATCGCGGGCCGGATGCCGCGTTTCCACAGCAGCCGCCGGTACTTGTCATGGTCGTAGCCGCGGTCCGCGAAGAGCATGTCTGGCCGTCTCCGTGGCCGCCCGACCGTGCCGGCCACGGGCGGAATCTTGTCCAGCAGCGGGATCAGCTGAGTGACGTCGTTGCGATTGCCGCCGGTCAGCGACACCGCGAGCGGGATGCCCCGCCCGTCGACAAGGACGTGATGCTTGCTGCCCGGCCGTGCGCGGTCGACCGGGCTGGGACCGCTTTTGGGCCCCTGCGGGCCGCCCGCACGTGGGAGGAGTCGATCACCGCCCGCGACCAGTCCAGCTGCTTCGCCGACCGCAGCTTCTTCAGCAGCACCACGTGCAGCTTCTCCCACACACCGGCCTCGTTCCAGGCGGCCAGGCGCCGCCAGCAGGTCATGCCCGAGCCGAAGCCCAGCTCCTGGGGCAAGTACTCCCACTGGATGCCCGTGTGCAGCACAAACAGGATCCCGCACAGGGCTCGTCGGTCCGGCACCCGCGGCCGCCCCGCCACCAGTTTCGGCCCCGGCTCGGGCAGTAACGGCTCGATGAGCGACCACAGTTCGTCCGACACGATCCACGGCCGCGACTGACGTTTCCCCACGACCGGACCAACGACCACCCAAGTCGAAAGTCACTTGATCAACAACTTCTGTTAGGGCCTCTAAAAGGGGGGGCGAACACACAGGTCCGAGCCCCGTGGACCGGGGCAAGCCGGGTTCCAAGATGCACGTCTTGTCGGACACGAAGGGACTGCCCCTGGTCGTCGGCGTCTCCGCCGCGAACGTCCACGACAGCGAAGGCTTGAAGCCGATGCTGGCCGCCCACCAAACGAGACACGACCCCCATCGCGGGCGCCACTTCAAGCCTCAGCGCCTGCATGCTGACAAGGCCTACGACCGGGCTGACCTGCGTAGATGGTTACGCGGTGTGCGCATCGGCGTCCGTATCGCACGCAAAAGGCATCGAGTCCAGCCAGCGATTAGGGCGCCGAAGGTAGGTTATCGAGCGCACCATGTCCTGGCTGACCGGCTACCGCAGGCTCAACCACCGCTACGAACGAAACCCCCGCAACTACCTGGCCTTTCTCGGCCTCGCCGCAGCCCTGTGCTGCTACAAACGACTCGTCCGCCTCACCACGTAGGACACGGTCTTAGACGGTGTCCTACATGGTGAGTTGGTCGTTGGGTTTGTTATGGGGAGTGGGCGGTGGGGATGGATTGTTCCGGACGGGCTGTGGGAACTCGCGGAGCCGTTGTTGCCGGCTGCTCGGGTGC
>NZ_VBVX01000759.1 GCF_005981925.1 Streptomyces albidochromogenes | reverse complement strand
ATCGCTCATATTCTGTTATATAACAATCGTACACTTATACTCTATTTCAGCAACGCATCTATTCACTACAGAAACGGGTGATTTAAGTAGATGAGAAAGATTGAAGACTAAAAATATTGCAAGTACCGTCTTTTGAAGATGTTGGTGTAGAGAGAATACGTAGTCTAATTGAAATATAAAATGATGGATTCAAGCTGTTGCAAAAAAGAAAAAAATTCATAGGGATAATCGAATTGATACACACTTAGCAACTTTCTTTTACAACACTATTATTAGCAACATTGTATTGCATACATTTGCAGTACTGACATATGGGTTCTTATATCTATCATGTAGTTAAACATCCTAGTAATCGTTTGCGCGCTCTGGTATTTCGGCCCATACGATTGGAACATCGTGGTCCAGGCTTCACTACAGCATAAGGACACTTATCTAAGTACTG
>NZ_VBVX01000095.1 GCF_005981925.1 Streptomyces albidochromogenes | reverse complement strand
GGCGGGGTCCGGACGTTTTCGTGTCGGGGCGTCAGGCGCGCTGGCCGTAGCCGCGCAGCTTCTGTGCCACTTCGCGCAACTGCTCCCCGGAGAGCAGCGACGGCTCGCGGCCCGGCACCGCGCTCGCGGTGAGCCAGAGCCTGCACATCCACTCCAGCTGCGCGGTGCGGTCGTAGGCCTGGTCGAGCGTGTCCCCGTAGGTCATGGTGCCGTGGTTCCGGAGCAGGCATCCGGAGCGGTCGCGCAGGGCCGCGAGCATGTGGTCGGCCAGTTCGCGCGAGCCGTACGTGGCGTACGGGGCGGTGCGGACGGGGCCTCCGAGAGCCGCGGCCATGTAGTGCACCAGGGGCAGCTCGGACACGAGGGTGGAGACGGCGGTGGCGTGCACGGCGTGGGTGTGGACGACGGCCGAGGCCGGTGTGGCGCGGTAGATCGCGAGGTGCATCGGGAGCTCGCTGGTGGGGGTGAGCGTGCCGAGCACCTGCCGGCCGTCGAGGTCGACCGCGACGGCGTCCCGCGCTGCGAGCCGGTCGTAGGGGACTCCGCTCGGGGTGACGAGCACGAGTTCGCCGACGCGTACCGAGACGTTGCCCGAGGTGCCGACCACCAGCCCCTCGCGCACGGTCCTGCGGGCCGTGGCCACCAGGTCGTCCCAGGCTTGCTCGATCGTCGCGGGGAGCCGCTCATCCATGTCGGTCATGCGCCGATCCTGCCAAGCGGGTGGGCGAGGTGACCAGGATCTCTTCTCCGGGCCCCGGACCCGGCCGAACCGGTCCATGAGCACGCACAGCCCCCTGGAATGCCCGGTTCAGGGCCCCGAACCGCACAAGCGGAATGCCGTCGAGCCGGTTCGAGTCACCACACCGCCCGGCCCAGTTCACCTTCCGTTCACTCAGGTTGCCTACGTTCCACGAGCCACTGACGTCAAACGATTGCCTGGGTAAATGGAACACATCACCTTGCTGCTCGCGATTGTGATCGTGACAGCTCTAGTGTTCGATTTCACGAACGGTTTCCACGACACCGCCAACGCGATGGCGACCACCATCTCGACCGGCGCTCTGAAGCCCAAGACGGCGGTGGCCATGTCCGCCGTGCTCAACCTGGTCGGCGCGTTCCTGTCCGTGGAGGTCGCCAAGACGATCTCCGGGGGACTCGTCAACGAGAGCGGCATCACCGTTGAAGTGATCTTCGCGGCGCTGGTCGGCGCCATCCTCTGGAACCTGCTGACGTGGCTGATCGGCCTGCCGTCCAGTTCCTCCCACGCACTCTTCGGCGGCCTCATCGGCGCCACCCTGATGTCCGTCGGCGCCTCCGGCGTCAACGGCGACGTCGTCGTCACCAAGGTCCTGCTGCCCGCGATCGCCGCGCCCCTCGTGGCCGGTCTCGCCGCGCTGCTGGCCACCCGGCTGACGTACAAGCTCGCCGGCAAGGCCGACGAGAAGGCCACCGCCAAGGGCTACCGGGCCGGTCAGATCGCCTCCGCCGGTCTCGTCTCGCTCGCCCACGGCACCAACGACGCGCAGAAGACGATGGGTGTCATCACCCTCGCCCTGGTCACCGGCAACGTCATCGCCCCCGGCTCGAACCCCCCGATGTGGGTCATCGTGTCCGCCGGTGTCGCCATCGCGCTCGGTACGTACCTCGGCGGCTGGCGCATCATCCGCACCATGGGCAAGGGCCTCACCGACCTGCGCCCCCCGCAGGGCTTCGCGGCCCAGACCAGCGCCGCGACGGTCATCCTGGCCTCCTCGCACCTGGGCTTCTCGCTCTCCACCACCCAGTCCTGCTCCGGCGCCGTCATGGGCGCGGGCCTCGGCCGCAAGGGCGGCGTGGTCCGCTGGTCGACCGCCACCCGGATGTTCGTCGCCTGGGGCCTGACCCTGCCGGCCGCGGGCCTGGTCGCCGCCGCCGCCGAGCTGCTCACCGGTCAGGGCACCTGGGGCATCATCGCCGTCGGCGCGCTGCTGGTGGGCGGATCGGCCGTCATCTGGGCGCTGTCGCGCCGCAAGCCGGTCGACCACACCAACGTCATCGACGACGAGATCGGCGAGCCCGCCGGTGTGGTCACCACCGCCATGGCGGCCGTCAGCGTGCCGCCCACGGCCGGTGCCCTCGCCGCCGAGGACTTCAAGACCACCATCCCGGCCCCGGCCGGCAGCTCCGCGGAGCCGGCCAGCCCGGCCGCGGTGTAAGGACAGGGACACAGCAGCATGAACATCGACTGGGCAGCTCTCGGCTCCGTATTCGGCGTCAGCCTCGTGGTCACCGTCGCACTGGTGGGCCTGTTCACCCTCGGCATCGTGGGTCTCTCCAAGCAGGAGCGCGCCTCGGCGCAGGGCGGCGGCTCCGCCGTCCTCGCCCGCACCGGCGCGTACGCCTGCTTCGCGCTGTGCGCGGCGGCCGTGTCGTACGGGATCTACCTGATCGTCGTCTGACGCGCCCGCCCGAACCCGGGCGAACCACCACAGAGACCGCCCCGCCGCCGGCCCTTCACAGCCGGCGGCGGGGCGGTCTCTGTGTGCCTCAGCACACTCTCCCGTCGCAGGTCAACGGCAAGTTGACGGCGTTCGCGCCGCGTGGTGGACTTCCCCGAGCCGAATACGGCGGCACGAGAGGAAGCCCGGTGCGATACCGGCGCGGTCCCGCCACTGTGACCGGGGAACACGAGTTCCCGGAAGCCAGGAACTCTCACCGCCGGTCACGTCGAACCAGGGCGCGGACCCTGAGTGAGGACATACCGCCATGCCTGGCTGCCGTTCCGTCATACCCGAGCGTTTGCGCACCCGCGTACGTCGAGGCGCATCGGCCTGCTGAGCCATGCGTGCCGATCGCATCTTCGCGTACGGCGCCACCGCCGGCCTGATCGGCGACCTCGTTCTCGGCGATCCTCGCCGCGGGCATCCGGTCGCCGCCTTCGGGCGGGCCGCGGGCGCCGTCGAGTCCCTGCTGTGGCGTGACCACCGCGGGTGGGGCACGGTGCACACGCTGGTGTGCGCCGGAGGCGCCGCCGCCGCGGCCGCGCTCGCCTCCCGCGCCGTACGCCGCTCCCCCGCCGCCGCCGTCGCCCTGACCGCCGCGGCCACCTGGGCCGTCGTCGGCGGTACGTCGCTGGGCCGCGAGGCCCGGGCGGTGGGCAGCGCCCTGGAGGCCGGCGACATCGAGGTCGCCCGCGAACGCCTCCCCCACCTGTGCGGGCGCGACCCGCAGTCCCTGGACGAGCGGCAGATCGCCCGCGCCGTCGTCGAGTCCGTCGCCGAGAACACCTCGGACGCGGTCGTCGGCGCGCTGGTGTGGGGCGCGGTGGGCGGGGTGCCGGGCCTGGTGGCCTTCCGCGCGATCAACACGCTGGACGCCATGGTGGGGCACAAATCGGCCAGATACCTGCGCTACGGCTGGGCCTCGGCCCGCCTCGACGACGTGGCCGGCTGGCCCGGCGCGCGGCTGACCGCCGCGCTCGCGGTCGTCGCGGGCGGCGACCCGCGCGGTGCGGTGCGGGCCTGGCGCGCGGACGCCGCCAAGCACCCGAGCCCCAACGCGGGCCCCGTGGAGGCCGCCTTCGCGGGCGCCCTCGGGGTCCGGCTCGGCGGGACGCTCTCCTACGCGGGCCGGGTCGAGCACCGGCCCGTGCTCAACGCCGCGGGCCGGCCCGTCGGCGTACCGGACATCGAGCGGGCGGTGCGGCTTTCGCGCCGCGTCGGGGCGCTCGCGCTGGCGGCGGCCGTCGGGGGGCGGCCGGCGCTCGGTGCGCTGCGGCGCGGCGCTCGGGCAGTCGTACGTACACGAAAGGGACACGCATGAGCGGTGCACTGGGGGGCGGTCTGCTCGTCGCGGGGACCACGTCCGACGCGGGCAAGAGTGTAGTGACGGCCGGGATCTGCCGGTGGCTGGTGCGCCGGGGTGTGAAGGTCGCGCCGTTCAAGGCGCAGAACATGTCGCTGAACTCGTTCGTGACGCGCGAGGGCGCGGAGATCGGGCGGGCTCAGGCCATGCAGGCGCAGGCGGCGCGGGTGGAGCCGACGGCGCTCATGAATCCCGTCCTGCTCAAGCCGGGCAGCGACCGCAGCAGCCAGGTGGTGCTGCTGGGGAAGCCGGTGGGCGAGATGAGCGCCCGGGGGTTCTTCGGGGGGGCGTCCCCAGGGAAGACCCTGCACGGGGGCCGCCAGGAAGCACTGCTCGGGACCGTGACGGACTGCCTGCGGGAGTTGCGGGGCACGTATGACGCCGTGATCTGCGAGGGGGCGGGCAGTCCGGCCGAGATCAATCTGCGGCGCACCGACATCGTGAACATGGGCATCGCGCGAGCGGCCCGGTTCCCGGTGGTCGTCGTCGGCGACATCGACCGGGGCGGGGTGTTCGCGTCCTTCTTCGGCACGACCGCGCTGCTGAGCCGGGAGGACCAGGAGCTGGTGGCCGGCTACCTGGTCAACAAGTTCCGCGGCGACGTCTCGCTGCTGGAGCCCGGGCTCGACATGCTGGAGGGTCTGACCGGGCGGCGTACCTACGGGGTGCTGCCGTACGCGCACGGACTGGGCATCGACGAGGAGGACGGGCTGCGGGTGTCGCTGCGGGGCGCCGTACGGGAGTCGGTCGTCGCACCGCCGGTCGGCGAGGACGTGCTGCGGGTCGCCGTGTGCGCCGTGCCGCTGATGTCGAACTTCACGGACGTCGACGCGCTGGCCGCCGAACCGGGCGTGGTCGTGCGGTTCGTGGACCGGGCCGAGGAGCTCGTCGACGCCGACCTCGTCGTCGTGCCGGGCACGCGCGGGACCGTGAGGGCCCTGGAGTGGCTGCGCGAGCGCGGGCTGGCCGCCGCGCTGGCGCGGCGGGCCGCCGAGGGCCGTCCCGTACTGGGCATCTGCGGCGGATTCCAGCTCCTGGGCGAGCGCGTCGAGGACGAGGTCGAGTCGAAGGCCGGGACCGTGGACGGGCTCGGGCTGCTGCCGGTGCGCGTGCGGTTCGCCGTCGAGAAGACGCTGGCGCGGCCCGTCGGGACCGCCCTGGGCGAGCCCGTGGCGGGGTACGAGATCCACCACGGGGTCGCGGAAGTGCTCGGGGGTGACGCCTTCCTGGACGGCTGCCGGGCCGGTTCCGTCTGGGGCACCCACTGGCACGGCTCGCTGGAGAGCGACGCGTTCCGGCGCGCGTTCCTGCGCGAGGTGGCCGCCGCCGCGGGCCGCCGCTTCGTACCGGCGCCGGACACCTCGTTCGAGGCGCTGCGCGAGGAGCAGCTCGACCGCCTCGGCGACCTGATCGAAGAACACGCGGATACGGACGCGCTGCTGCGGCTCATCGAGTCCGGCGCGCCCTCAGGACTTCCCTTCATCGCACCTGGAGCGCCCGCATGAGCACTGCGACCGAGAGCACTTCGAGCACCGAGACCGAGCACACCGTGCTGCTGCTGTCCACCGCCGACACCGACCTGCTGGCGGCCCGCGCCTCCGGCGCCCCGTACCGGATCGGCAACCCGGCCCGTATCGACGCGGCGGCCGAACTGCCGGCGCTGATCGAGGGCGCGTCCGTCGCCGTCGTGCGGCTGCTCGGCGGCAAGCGCGCCTGGGAGGACGGGCTCGCCGTCCTGAAGGCGTCGGGGATCCCGACCGTGCTGCTGGGCGGTGAGACCGTGCCCGACGCGGAGCTGATGGCCGAGTCGTCCGTACCGGCCGGTGTCGTCGCGGAGGCCCTGCGCTACCTCGTCGAGGGCGGTCCGGGGAACCTCGTCGAGCTGGCCAGGTTCCTTTCCGACACCGTGCTGCTCACGGGCGTGGGCTTCGCCGAGCCGCAGAAGATGCCCGAGTGGGGCGTCCACGGCACGCGCGCGTACGACGCGGACCGCCCGACGGTCGGCGTGCTCTTCTACCGCGCCCACGAGCTGTCCGGGAACACGTCCTTCGTCGACGTACTGTGCGAGCGGATCGAGGCGCACGGCGCCAACGCCCTTCCCGTGTACTGCGGTTCGCTGCGCAGCGCCGACCCGGAGCTGTACCGGGAGCTGGGCAGGGCCGACGCGCTGATCGCGACGGTCCTCGCGGCGGGCGGCACCCGGGCGAGCGACGCGTCGGCGGGCGGTGACGACGAGGCGTGGGACATCGGCGCGCTCGCGGACCTCGACGTACCGGTGCTGCAAGGGCTGTGCCTCACGTCGTCGCGCGCCGCCTGGGAGGCGTCCGACGCGGCGCTGTCGCCCATGGACGCGGCGATGCAGGTCGCCATCCCCGAGTTCGACGGGCGGCTCATCACCGTCCCGTTCTCCTTCAAGGAACAGGGCGAGGGCGACGTGCCGGTGTACGTCGCCGATCCCGAGCGGGCCTCGCGGGTGGCGGGGATCGCCGTACGGCACGCCCGGCTGGCCCACAAGCCGAACAAGGACAAGCGCCTCGCGCTCGTCTTCACCGCCTACCCGACGAAGCACTCGCGCGTCGGCAACGCGGTGGGCCTCGACACCCCCGCCTCCGCGATCCGGGTGCTCGACGCCCTGCGCGACGCGGGCTACGGGGTGGAGGGCCACCCCGACAACGGCGACGAGCTGATCCACCGGCTCATCAACGCCGGTGGCCACGACGTGGAGTGGCTGACCGAGGAACAGCTCGCCGCCGCGCCGGCGCGCGTGCCGCTCGCGGACTACCAGGCGTGGTTCGACGCCCTGGAGCCGGAACTGCGCGACGGAATGCTGGAGCACTGGGGCGAGGCGCCCGGGCAGTTGTACGTCGACGGGGACGAGATCGTGCTGGCGTCGCTCCAGTTCGGCAACGTCGTCGTGATGATCCAGCCGCCGCGCGGTTTCGGCGAGAACCCGATCGCGATCTACCACGACCCCGACATGCCGCCGTCGCACCACTACATGGCGGCGTACCGCTGGCTGGAGAACAGCTTCGGCGCGGACGCGATCGTGCACATGGGCAAGCACGGGACGATGGAGTGGCTGCCGGGCAAGGGCCTGGGCCTGTCGGCGGGCTGCGGGCCGGACGCGGTGCTGGGCGAGCTGCCGCTGGTCTACCCGTTCATCGTCAACGACCCCGGTGAGGGCACGCAGGCCAAGCGGCGCGGGCACGCCACGGTCGTGGACCACCTGGTGCCGCCGATGGCCCGTGCGGACACGTACGGCGACCTGGCGAAGCTGGAGCAACTGCTGGACGAGTACGCGCTGGTGAGCGACCTCGACCCGGCCAAGGCACCGGCGGTGCGGGCGCAGATCTGGACGCTGGTGACGGCGGCGCAGCTCCACCACGACCTGCATCTCGACGAGCAGCCGGACGACGACGACTTCGACGAGTTCGTCATGCACATCGACGGCTACCTGTGCGAGATCAAGGACGTGCAGATCCGCGACGGTCTGCACGTCCTGGGCGGCGGTCCGGAGGCGGAGGCCCGGGTGAACCTGGTGCTGGCCGTGCTGCGCGCCTCGCAGGTGTGGGGCGGCAAGGCCAACGCCCTGCCGGGGCTGCGCGCCTGCCTGGCCGAGCACTTCGGGCTGGTCGAGAAGGAGCTGCTGGGCGAGCCGGGCGCACCGGTGAAGGTGGCGGACGGGCTGACGGCGCTGGTCGACGGTCCGGCCCGTACCGGCGCGGACGCGATCGACCTGCTGGAGCAGTTGTGCCGGCGGCTCGCGGAGGGCATGGAGGAGCGGCGCTGGGACGCGGCGGAGGCCGCCGGTCTGGTGACCGAGGTCCTGGGCGTCGAGCTGCCGGACGCGGAGGCCGTGCTGCGGTTCGCGTGCGACGAGGTCGTGCCGAGGCTGGCCCGTACGACGGACGAGATCGGTAACATCCTGCACGCGCTGGACGGCGGTTACGTACCGGCCGGGCCGTCGGGCTCGCCGACGCGCGGCCTGGTCAACGTCCTGCCGACCGGGCGCAACTTCTACTCCGTCGACCCCAAGGCGATCCCGTCGCGGCTGTCGTGGGAGGTCGGGCAGGCGCTCGCCGACTCGCTGGTCGCCCGGTACCTGACGGACACCGGCGACTACCCGAAGTCGGTCGGCCTGACCGTCTGGGGCACGTCCGCGATGCGCACCCAGGGCGACGACATCGCGGAGATCCTGGCGCTGCTGGGCTGCCGTCCGGTGTGGGACGACGCGTCGCGGCGCGTGACCGGCTTCGAGATCGTGCCACTCGACGAGCTGGGGCGCCCGCGCATCGACGTGACCGTGCGGATCTCCGGGTTCTTCCGGGACGCGTTCCCGCACGTGGTGGGGCTCATCGACGACGCGGTACGGGCCGTGGCCGAGCTGGACGAGCCCGCCGACCGCAACTTCGTACGGGCGCACGCCGACGAGGACACCGCCGAGCACGGCGACCGGCGGCGGGCGACGGCCCGCATCTTCGGCTCGAAGCCGGGGGCGTACGGCGCCGGCCTGCTGCCGCTGATCGACGCGCGCAACTGGCGCTCGGACGCGGACCTGGCCGAGGTGTACGCGGTGTGGGGCGGCTACGCGTACGGGCGCGGCCTGGAGGGGAAGGCGGCGCGCGGCGACATGGAGACGGCGTTCCGCCGGATCGCGGTGGCCGCGAAGAACGTCGACACCCGCGAGCACGACCTGGTCGACGCGGACGACTACTTCCAGTACCACGGCGGCATGGTCGCCATGGTGCGGCACCTGACGGGCGAGTCGCCCGAGGCGTACGTGGGCGACAGCGCGACACCGGACCAGGTGAAGACCCGGACGCTGGGCGAGGAGACGCACCGCGTGTTCCGCGCGCGGGTGGTCAACCCCCGGTGGATGGCGGCCATGCGCCGGCACGGCTACAAGGGCGCCTTCGAGATGGCCGCCACCGTCGACTACCTCTTCGGGTACGACGCGACCGCCGGGGTCGTCGACGACTGGATGTACGAGAAGTTGTCGAGCGAGTACGTCTTCGACCCGGAGAACCGGGACTTCATGAAGAAGTCCAACCCGTGGGCGCTGCGCGGCATCACGGAGCGGCTGCTGGAGGCGGCCGAGCGCGGGCTGTGGGCCGAACCGGACGCGGACACGCTGGAGCGGCTGCGGGCGACGTACCTGGAGCTCGAAGGCGACCTGGAAGGGGACGACGCGTGAGCGGGCCGCAGTGCGTTCCGGGTGCCCTGAACCAGCTTGAAGTGGAGGCTTCCTCGTGAGTACGCCGTACCCCTTTACCGCGATCGTCGGCCAGGACGACCTGCGGCTCGGACTGCTGCTGAACGCCGTGTCGCCCGCCGTCGGCGGTGTGCTCGTGCGGGGCGAGAAGGGCACCGCCAAGTCGACCGCCGTACGCGCTCTGGCGACACTGATGCCCGAGGTCGCGGTGGTCGCCGGGTGCAGGTTCTCCTGCGATCCCGGCTCCCCCGACCCGGCGTGCCCGGACGGGCCGCACGAGGCCGGGGGCGGCGTCTCGCGCCCGGCGCGGACGGTCGAACTGCCCGTCGGCGCCTCCGAGGACCGCCTCGTCGGCGCGCTCGACATCGAGCGCGCGCTGGCCGAGGGCGTCAAGGCGTTCGAGCCGGGTCTGCTGGCCGACGCCCATCGCGGGATCCTGTACGTCGACGAGGTCAACCTGCTGCACGACCACCTGGTCGACCTGCTGCTGGACGCCGCCGCCATGGGCGCGTCGTACGTGGAGCGGGAGGGCGTGTCCGTGCGGCACGCCGCGCGGTTCCTGCTCGTCGGGACCATGAACCCCGAAGAGGGCGAGCTGCGGCCGCAGTTGCTGGACCGGTTCGGGCTGACGGTGGAGGTGGCCGCCTCCCGGGAGACCGATCAGCGGGTGGAGGTCGTGCGGCGCAGGCTGGCGTACGACGACGACCCGGCCGGGTTCGCCGCGCGGTGGGCCGGCGAGGAGGCGGCGCTGCGGGCCCGGATCGTGGCCGCTCGGGCGCTGCTGCCCGAGGTGCGCCTCGGCGACGGCGCGCTGCGGCAGATCGCGGCGACCTGCGCGGCCTTCGAGGTCGACGGGATGCGGGCGGACATCGTGATGGCCCGTACGGCGACCGCGCTGGCGGCCTGGGCCGGGCGCACCGACGTACTCGCCGAGGACGTACGGCAGGCCGCGCTGCTCGCGCTGCCGCACCGGCGGCGGCGCAACCCCTTCGACGCGCCGGGGCTCGACGAGGACAAGCTCGACGACACGCTGGAGCAGAACAGCGGGTCCGACGACGACGATCCCGACCCGGATCCCGACGGGCCCGGCGGGGGCGGCCGGCCGCCGCAGGGCGACGGCGACGGTTCACCGGAGACACCGGACGGGGACCGGCCCGGCGAGGGACAGCACGCGCCCGCCGCTTCGGGCGGCGAGCAGGCCGCCGCGCGGGCCGGGGAGCCGTTCCGTACGAAGACGCTGAGCGTGCCGGGTCTCGGCGAGGGGGCGGCCGGGCGCCGTTCCCGCGCCCGCACCGAGCACGGCCGTACCACCGGGGCACGCCGGCCGCAGGGTGCGCTCACCAAGCTGCACCTCGCGGCGACCGTGCGGGCCGCCGCGCCGCACCAGCGGGCGCGCGGGCGCAGCGGGCCCGGTCTGGTGGTGCGGCGGGACGATCTGCGGCAGGCGACGCGCGAGGGGCGCGAGGGGAACCTCGTGCTGTTCGTCGTGGACGCGTCCGGTTCGATGGCGGCCCGGCAGCGGATGAGCGCGGTGAAGGGCGCCGTGCTGTCGCTGCTGCTCGACGCGTACCAGCGGCGGGACAAGGTCGGGATGGTCACGTTCCGGGGCAAGGACGCCGAACTGGTGCTGCCGCCGACGTCGTCCGTCGACGCGGCGGCCGTCCGGCTGGAGACGCTGCCCACGGGCGGCCGTACGCCGCTGTCCGCCGGGCTGCTGAAGGCGCACGACGTCCTGCGGGTGGAGCGGCTGCGGGACCCCTCGCGGCGGCCGCTGCTGGTGGTCGTGACCGACGGGCGGGCGACGGGCGGGCCGGAGCCGGTGGCGCTGGCGGCGCGCGCGGCCCGGCTGCACGAGGCCCAGGGCGTCGCCTCGGTGGTCGTGGACTGCGAGTCGGGGCCGGTGCGGCTGGGGCTCGCCGGTGAGCTGGCGCGCGATCTGGGCGGCACGGCCGTCACGCTCGACGAGCTGCGGGCCGACAGCATCGCGGGGCTCGTCAAGGACGTACAGGAAACCAACAGGAGGGCGGCCTGATGCCGCAGGGACAGCCGAGCGTCGTACCGGACGACGGGCTCACCACGCGCCAGCGGCGCAACCGGCCGCTGGTCGTCGTGCACACCGGGATCGGGAAGGGCAAGTCGACCGCCGCCTTCGGGCTGGCGCTGCGCGCCTGGAACCAGGGCTGGCCGATCGGAGTGTTCCAGTTCGTCAAGTCGGCGAAGTGGAAGGTCGGCGAGGAGAACGCGCTGAAGGTCCTGGGCGCGAGCGGCGAGGGCGGGTCCGTCGCCTGGCACAAGATGGGCGAGGGCTGGTCCTGGGTCCAGCGCGACGCGCAGCTCGACAACGAGGCGGCGGCGCGCGAGGGGTGGGAGCAGGTCAAGCGCGACCTGGCTGCCGAGACGTACAAGCTGTACGTGCTCGACGAGTTCGCGTACCCCATGCACTGGGGCTGGGTGGACACCGACGAGGTGGTCGAGGTGCTGCGGGAGCGGCCCGGGACCCAGCACGTCGTGATCACCGGGCGCAACGCCCCGGACAAGCTCCTCGAGGCCGCCGACCTGGTCACTGACATGTCGAAGGTCAAGCACCCGATGGACGCGGGCCAGAAGGGGCAGCGGGGCATCGAGTGGTAGCACGTCTCGTCGTCGCCGCGCCGTCGTCGGGCAGTGGGAAGACCACCGTCGCGACGGGGCTGATGGCCGCCTTCGCGGCGGCCGGACTCGCCGTGTCGCCGCACAAGGTGGGGCCGGACTACATCGATCCCGGGTACCACGCGCTGGCGACCGGCCGCCCGGGCCGCAACCTCGACGCGTACCTCTGCGGTACGGAGCTGATCGCGCCGCTCTTCGCGCACGGCGCGGCCGGCTGCGACCTCGCCGTCGTCGAGGGCGTGATGGGCATGTACGACGGGGCCTCGGGCCACGGCGAACTGGCGTCCACCGCGCAGATCGCGAAGCTGCTGCGGGCGCCGGTGGTGCTGGTGGTCGACGCGTCGTCGCAGTCGCGGTCGGTGGCGGCCCTGGTGCACGGTTTCGCGTCCTGGGACCCCGAGGTGCGGATCGGCGGCGTGATCCTGAACAAGGTGGGGTCCGCGCGGCACGAGGAGTTGCTGCGGGAGGCGCTCGACGCGTCGGGCGTGCCGGTGCTGGGCGCCCTGCGGCGCGAGCGTCAGGTGCGGACGCCTTCGCGGCACCTGGGTCTCGTCCCGGTCGCCGAGCGGCGGGCCGAGGCGGTCGACGCGGTCGCGGCGCTGGCGGAGCAGGTGCGGGCGGGCTGCGACCTGGAGGCGCTGCTGGCCCTGGCGCGCAGCGCGCCGGAGCTCGGCGCGGCGGCGTGGGACGCCGCCGGGGCCCACGTGGTGCCCGGACGGCCGGTGGTCGCCGTGGCCTCCGGGGCGGCGTTCACGTTCTCGTACGCCGAGCACGGCGAACTGCTCGCCGCCGCCGGCGCCGAGGTCGTGCCGTTCGACCCGCTCCGCGACGAGCGCCTGCCCGAGGGGACGCGCGGGCTCGTCATCGGCGGCGGGTTCCCCGAGGTGTACGCCCCGGAGCTGTCCGGCAACGAGCCGTTGCGCGAGGCCGTCGCCGAACTGGCCCGCTCCGGCGCCCCCGTGGCCGCCGAGTGCGCCGGGCTGCTGTACCTGTCCCGGTCCCTCGACGGGCAGCCCATGTGCGGGGTGCTCGACGCCGAGGCGCGGATGTCGCAGCGACTGACGCTGGGGTACCGCGAGGCGGTCGCCGTGTCGGACAGCTCGCTGGCGGCCGTCGGCACCCGGCTGCGCGGGCACGAGTTCCACCGGACGGTGATCGAGCCCGGGGCGGGCGCGGCTCCCGCGTGGGGCATGCACCTGCCGGAGCGGCGGGTCGAGGGGTTCGTACAACTGGGTGTGCATGCGAGCTATCTGCATACCCACTGGGCTGCCGAGCCAGGGATGGCCATGAGATTTGTCGAGAGGTGTGCGGGATGAGCGGGTTGAACGGCATGAACGGCGCGCGGAGCGCGGACGGTCCGGCCACCAGGCTGACCGGCGTCGGTGTCGGGCCCGGTGACCCCGAGCTGGTGACCGTGAAGGGCGTCAACGCCCTGCGGGACGCGGCCGTCGTGGTCGTACCGGTGATGGACAGCGGCGAGCGCGGGCGGGCCGAGGCGACCGTGCTGCACTACGTCGGGGAGGCGAAGGTCGTCCGCGTCGTCTTCGCGCTCAACGAGCGGGAGGACCGGGCGCGGCGCGAGGCCGCCTGGGACGCGGCCGGCGCGCGCGTCGCCGAACTCCTGCGTGCGCACGGGTCGGTGGCGTTCGCGACGATCGGCGACCCCAACGTCTACTCGACGTTCACGTATCTCGCGCAGACGATCGCGGGTCTGGTGCCGGGGACGGAGGTCGTGACCGTGCCGGGCATCACCGCCATGCAGGATCTGGCCGCCCGCAGCGGGGCCGTACTGACGGAGGGGACCGAGCCGTTGACGCTCGTTCCCGTGACGGCCGGGGCGGCTGTGCTCAAGGAGGCGCTGGAGGGCCCCGGGACCGTCGTGGCGTACAAGTTCGGGCGGCTCGCGGGCGAGGTGGCGACGGCGCTGCGCGAGACCGGGCGTACCGAGGACGCGGTGTGGGGCTCGGCGCTCGGGCTGCCCGAGGAATCGATCCGCCCCGCCGCCGAGCTCGCGGAGGGCGGGGCCCTGCCGTACCTCTCCACGCTGATCGCGCCGGCGCGGCGCGAGGGCGGCCGCGGGGGCAAGTTGTGAGATCAGCTCACGAGGCCCACCATCAGCCAGATGAACGCCACCCCCGCGACCGTGCACAGCAGCGTGGAGCGGGCGGGGTGTTCGTGGTGGGCCTCGGGCAGGATCTCGGCGGCCGCGAGGTAGAGCAGCGCGCCGCCGAAGAAGCCCAGATAGCTGCCCAGGAATTCCCCCGGAAGGGTGAACAGCACCGTGGACGCCGCACCCGCCACCGGGGCCACGGCGTCCGCGAACAGCATCGCCAAAGCCTTGCGGCGGGCGTTTCCGTACAGGCTGGTGAGCGTGTACGTGTTGAATCCGTCGGCGAAGTCGTGGGTGACGACGGCGAGCGCCACGGTCGTTCCCATGCCCTCGCCGACCTGGAAGGCGGCCCCGATCGCGATGCCGTCCATCAGGCTGTGCCCGACCATCGCGCCCGCCGCCGTGAGTCCGACCTGAGGGACTCTCCCCTCGCTCGCGCCGTGCGCCGCCCGGCGTACGGCCAGCAGCCGCTCCACCAGGTGGGCCACCAGGAAGCCGCCGACGAACAGCAGAAGGGCCTGCGGTACGCCGAACACCTCGTCGCCCGCGGCCTCCAGCGCCTCCGGCAGCAGTTCCAGGCCGACGACGCCGAGCATCAGCCCGCCGGCCAGACCCAGCACGAGGTGGCGGCGGTCGGTGACGCGCTGCGCCACCCAGCCACCGAAGAGCGTCATGAGGAACGCGCCGAGCGCGACGAACACCGCCATGTGCTCTTGCTAGTCGATTGACCCCCCGCTCCGCACATCCGAGTTCACACCCGCTCCACCCCTGAATCCCGAGAGGACCTCCACTCATGGCCGATGCCCCCACCGGCAAGGTGACCTTCGTGGGCGCCGGCCCCGGCGCCGCCGACCTGCTGACGTTCCGTGCCGCGCGCGCCATCGCCGACGCCGATGTGGTGATCTGGGCGGCGAGCCTCGTACAGGCCGAGATCCTGGAGCACGCCCGGGAGGGCGCCGAGATCCTGGACTCCGCCGCGATGTCCCTGGAGGACGTGGTGGCGGTGTACGAGCGGGCGCTGCGGGACGGGCTGAAGGTGGCCCGCGTGCACTCCGGCGACCCGGCGCTGTGGGGCGGTACGCAGGAGCAGGTCGACCGGTGCGACGCACTGGGTCTGGACGTCGAGATCGTGCCGGGCGTCTCGTCGTTCTCGGCGGTCGCCGCGATCGCGCGGCGCGAGCTCACCATCCCCGAGGTGGCGCAGTCCGTGATCCTGACCCGGCTCGGCGGCGGCAAGACGCCGATGCCGCCCGGCGAGGAGGTGCGGGAGTTCGCGCGCCACGGCACGACGATGGCCGTCTTCCTGTCGGCGGCCCGGTCCGGGCAGCTGACGGCGGAGCTGCTGGAGGGCGGCTACCCGACGGACACCCCGGTCGTCATCGCCTACCAGGTCACCTGGCCCGAGGAGTTGGTGCTGCGCTGCACCATCGCCACGCTGGAGGAGACGGTGAAGGAGCACAAGCTCTGGAAGCACACGCTCTTCCTGGTGGGCCCCGCCCTGTCCGCCTCCGGGACGCGTTCGCACCTCTACCACCCGGGCCACTTCCACGGGTTCCGGCGGGCGGACCGCGCGGCGCGCGCGACGCTGCGCGCGGAGCGCCGGTCGGCGGACGCGGGGTCCGGCGCGGAACCGGCGGCGGGGAAGTCCGGCTCATGATCACTGTTTTCGGCACGGGGACGGGCGCCCCGCTCGGCCCCGACGCCCGTGCGGCGCTCGACGCCGCCGGGCTCGTCGTCGGCGGGCGGCGGCACCTGGACGCCGCCGGGCTGCCCGACGGCGCGGCCCGGGTGGTGCTGGGGCCGCTGGCGCCCGCGCTGGACGCGGTCGCGGAGCACCTGGCCAAGGCGGCGGACGGTGCGGAGGCCGGGGTCGTGGTGCTGGCCTCCGGTGATCCGGGGTTCTTCGGGATCGTACGGGCGCTGGCGGAGCGGTTCGGCGCCCACGCCCTGGACGTACGGCCGGGGGCGCCCTCCGTCGCCGTGGCCTTCGCGCGGCTCGGGCTGCCGTGGGACGACGCGGTGGTCGTGAGCGCGCACGGGCGCGAGCTGCGGACCGCCGTCAACGTCTGCCGGGCGCACCCGAAAACGGCCGTGCTGACCGGGCCCGGCGCCGGACCCGCCGAACTGGGCGCGGCGCTGGCCCGTACGGGCATCGCGCGCACCCTGGTCGTCGCGTCGGCGCTCGGCGACGCGGACGGGGGCGAGAGCGTCGAGCGCCTGTCCCCCGGCGAGGCGGCGGCCCGCGACTGGCCGGCGGCGGTCAGCGTCGTGGTCTGCCTCGACGCGTCGCGGGCGCTGGCGCCGGCGCAGCGGACGGTCGCCGGGCGGGGCGTCGGTCCGGCCCAGTGGGCACTGCCCGAGGCGGCGTTCGAGCACCGCGACTCGATGATCACGAAGTTCGAGGTACGGGCGCTGGCGCTCGCCCGGCTCGGCCCGCGCCCGGGCGACCTGGTGTGGGACATCGGCGCGGGCTCCGGGTCCGTGGCCGTGGAGTGCGCGCGGCTGGGGGCGGCGGCGATCGCGGTCGAGAAGACCTGCGACGGCGTGGAGCGGATCCGCGCCAACGCCGCCGCGCACGGGGTCGACGTACAGACCGTGCACGGGGCGGCGCCGACGGTGTTGTCCCAACTGCCCGAACCGGACGCGGTGTTCGTCGGCGGTGGCGGGCGTGAGCTGCCGGCCATCGTCGGGGCGTGCGCGCGCCGGGCGCGGCGCACCGTCGTGGTCGCGCTGGCGGCGCTGGACCGGGTCCCGGCGGTGCGGGCGGCCCTGGCGTCCGCCGGGTTCGAGCCCGAGGGCGTGCTGCTCCAGTCGTCGCGCCTCGCGCCGCTGCCCGGGGACGTGACCCGGCTCGCGGCCGCCAACCCCGTCTTTCTGCTGTGGGGCCACCGTCCCGCGGAACCGGCAAGTGAAGGAGCAGTTCAGTGATCGGCCTCATCTCCGCCACGGCGGCAGGCGCCGTGGCCCGCGACCGGCTGGCCGCGGCCTGGCCCGGCCGTACGCGGGTGTACGACGGTCCGGTGCGGGAGGCGGTCGGGCGCGCCTTCGCGGAATGCGACCAGCTGGTGTGCTTCCTCGCCACGGGCGCGGTCGTACGGCTCGTCGCCCCCCTCCTCTCCGACAAGGGGTCCGACCCGGGTGTCGTGTGCGTCGACGAGGCGCAGCGCCACGCGGTGTCGCTCGTCGGCGGCCACGGCGGCGGCGCGAACGAGCTGGCGCTCGCGGTGTCGGGCGTCCTGGGCTGCGCCCCGGTCGTCACGACGGCCACGGACGCCACGGACATACCCGGCCTGGACACCCTGGGCTGGCCCGTGGAGGGCGCGACGGCGGCGGTGACCCGCGCGATCCTGGACGGCGCCCCGGTCACCCTGGAGGCGGACGCGGTGTGGCCGTTGCCGCCGCTGCCGGGGAACGTGGCCCAGGCGGGCGCGGCGGCAAGCGTGGCGCCGGGTGCGCCGGTGGGGGCGCCCGGCGCGGGCACCGGTTCGGCGCCGGAGCACGACCGCGCGCCCGGCGCCGGCCACGCGGAGCCCGACGTCAGCCTGGCCGAGGCGGCCGCGATCGCCGCCGTGCCGGTGGGCGGGCTGCCCGGCGCCATGGCGGCGACCGTCGCGGCCGGTGTCGTCGCCGAAGCGGCCCTGGCCGAAGCGGCACAGGAGCGGTCGCCGGACGCGCCCGCCGTGGTGCGCGTCAGCGACCGCGTGCTCGATCTGGGGGAGCGCGAGGTCGTGTTGCGGCCGCCGTCGCTCGTCGTCGGCGTGGGCGCCAGCAGGGGCGCGCCCGCCGACGAGGTGGCCGGGCTGATCGAGGAGACGCTGGCGGAGGCGGGGCTCTCGGCGGCTTCCGTCGCCGCGCTCGCGACCGTCGACGCCAAGGCCGAAGAGGCCGGGATCGTCGAGGCGGCGGCCCGGCTGGGGGTGCCGCTGCGGACGTACGCCGCCGAGGAGCTGGCCCGTATCGACGTACCGAACCCCTCGGGGGCTCCGCTCGCCGCCGTCGGCACCCCCTCCGTCGCGGAGGCCGCCGCGCTCGTGGGCGGCGGTGAACTCCTCGTGCCGAAGCGGAAGTCGGCCCCCGAGGGCCGGGCGGCGATGGCCACCTGCGCCGTCGTGCGCAAGGAGCCGCGCGGCCGCCTCGCGGTCGTCGGGCTCGGCCCGGGCGCCCGCGATCTGCTGACGCCGCGGGCCCGCGACGAGATCCGGCGCGCCTCGGTGCTCGTCGGGCTCGACCAGTACGTCGACCAGATCCGCGATCTGCTGCGGCCGGGCACCCGGGTCCTGGAGTCCGGGCTCGGCGCCGAGGAGGAGCGGGCCCGTACCGCCGTCGCCGAGGCCCGCGCCGGGCACGCGGTGGCGCTCATCGGGTCGGGTGACGCGGGGGTGTACGCCATGGCGTCACCCGCGCTGGCCGAGGCGAGCGACGACATCGACGTCGTCGGCGTGCCGGGGGTGACGGCGGCGCTGGCCGCCGCCGCGATCCTGGGGGCTCCGCTCGGCCACGACCACGTCTCGATCAGCCTGTCCGACCTGCACACGCCGTGGGAGGTCATCGAGCGGCGGGTACGGGCGGCGGCGGAGGCCGACATCGTCGTCACGTTCTACAACCCGCGCAGCCGGGGCCGCGACTGGCAGCTCCCCAAGGCGCTGTCGATCCTCGCGGAGCACCGCGCGCCGACGACGCCCGTCGGGGTCGTGCGCAACGCCTCGCGACCGGACGGAACAAGCCGCCTCACGACGATCGCCGCGCTCGATCCGGCGACCGTGGACATGATGACCGTCGTGGTGGTCGGCAACACCGCCGCGCGCGAGATCGCCGGCCGCATGGTGACACCGCGCGGCTACCGCTGGCAGACGGAGGGTTCGTGATGACGACGGAGACGACGGACACCGCCGGCAGGACCGTCCACCCCATCGAGCAGGAGTCGTTCCGGCGCCTGCGCGCCCGCCTCGACACGTCGCACTTCGCACCTCTGACGCGGGCCGTCGTGGAGCGGGTCATCCACTCGGCGGCGGACCTGGAGTACGCCACCGACCTGGTCTGCGACGAGCGGACGCTCGAAACCGCGCACGCCGCGCTGCACGCCGGCGCGCCGGTCGTCGTGGACGTGGAGATGGTCGCGGCGGGCATCACCCGGCGGGAGACCGTGTGCCGCCTGAAGGAGGCGAAGGCCGGCCCGGACCTGACCCGCAGCGCGCACGCGATCAGGCTGGCGTACGAGCAGGTCGGGCCCGGCGCCCTGTGGGTGATCGGGTGCGCGCCCACCGCGCTGGAGGAACTGCTGCTCCTGGACGCCGAACCCGCGCTCGTCATCGGGCTGCCCGTCGGCTTCGTCGGTGCGGCCGAGTCCAAGGCGGCCCTGCGCGAGAGCGGGCTGCCGGCGGTCAGCAACGTGTCGGAGAAGGGCGGTTCGGCGGTCGCGGCGGCGGCCCTGAACGCCCTGCTCTACACCCCTCTCGCACGCCCCACCACCCCCCTCACCAAGGAGAACGCGTGACCACCACGCCCCCCGCCCTGCTGATCGCCGGCCACGGCACCCGCGACGAGGCGGGAGCCGGCGCCTTCCGCGACTTCGTCGAGGAACTCGGCCGGCGCCATCCCGAACTGCCCGTCGCGGGCGGCTTCATCGAGCTGTCCCCGCCGCCGCTCGGCGACGCGGTGACCTCGCTGGTCGAGCGGGGCGTCTCGCGCTTCGCGGCCGTGCCCCTGATGCTGGTCTCCGCCGGGCACGCCAAGGGCGACATACCGGCCGCGCTGACCCGCGAGAAGGAGCGCCACCCGGGCATCTCGTACACCTACGGCCGTCCGCTCGGCCCGCACCCGGGTCTGCTGGCCGTGCTGGAGCGCCGGGTCGACGAGGTGCTCGGCGGCCTGGACCGCTCCGAGGTGACCGTGCTGCTGGTGGGGCGCGGCTCGACTGATCCGGACGCCAACGCCGAGGTGTTCAAGGCGGCACGACTGTTCTGGGAGGGACGGGGGTACGCGGGTGTGGAGACCGCGTTCGTGTCGCTCGCCGCGCCCGACGTGCCGAGCGGACTCGACCGCTGCACCAGGCTCGGGGCGAAGCACGTCGTCGTCCTGCCGTACTTCCTCTTCACCGGGATCCTGCCGGACCGGGTGCGGGAGCAGACGCGGGACTGGGCCGCGGCCCACCCCGGCACCGGGGTGGCCTCGGCCGATGTGATCGGCCCCACCGAGGAGTTGATGGACCTCGTGATGGAGCGCTACCAGGAGGCCGTGAAGGGGGACCTGCGCATGAACTGCGACTCCTGCGTCTACCGGATCGCCCTGCCCGGCTTCGAGGACAAGGTGGGGGCGCCGCAGCAGCCGCACTTCCACCCGGACGACGACGGGCACCACCATCACCACCACGGCAGCCATGCACACGCCCACTGAGACCGGCCCGGACGCCCCTGCCCACGATCTGCGGCACCACGGGGACGCCGAGGTCCGCGAGGGCGGTCTCACCGACCTCGCGGTCAACGTACGGGCCGGTACTCCCCCGGCCTGGCTCAAGGCCAGGATCGCCGCGTCCCTCGACACGCTCGCCGCCTACCCGGATGGGCGGGCCGCGCGCGCGGCGGTCGCGGAACGGCACGGGCTCCCGGTGGAGCGGGTGCTGCTGACGGCGGGCGCCGCGGAGGCGTTCGTGCTGCTGGCGCGGGCGCTCGCGGTGCGGCGGCCCGTCGTCGTGCATCCGCAGTTCACGGAGCCGGAGGCGGCGCTGCGGGACGCGGGGCACGAGGTCGGGCGGGTGCTGCTCCGGGAGGAGGACGGCTTCCGGCTCGGCCGCGGCGACGTACCCGAGGACGCGGACCTGGTGGTGGTCGGCAATCCGACCAACCCCACGTCCGTCCTGCATCCGGCGGACGTCGTCGCCGCTCTGGCCCGTCCCGGGCGGACGCTGGTGGTCGACGAGGCGTTCATGGACGCGGTGCCGGGCGAGCCGCAGGCCCTGGCGGGGCGTACGGACGTACCGGGCCTCGTGGTGCTGCGGAGCCTGACCAAGACGTGGGGCCTCGCGGGCCTGCGCGTTGGGTACGTCCTGGCGGACCCGGAGGTCATCGGCGCGCTGGAGCGTGCGCAGCCGCTGTGGCCGGTGTCGTCGCCGGCGCTGACCGCCGCCGAGGCGTGCGTCGGTCCGGCGGCACTGGCGGAGGCGGCGCGCGCCGCGCACCGGGTGGCGGCGGACCGGGCTCATCTGCTGGCCGGGCTCGCGGAGTTCGAGGAGGTGCGGGTGGTCGCGGGAGCCGAGGGGCCGTTCGTCCTGGTAAGGATGGAACGGGCCGACGAGGTACGGGTGCGCCTGCGCGGCCTCGGCTTCGCCGTGCGGCGGGGCGACACCTTCCCGGGGCTCGGCCCCCAGTGGCTTCGGCTGGCCGTGCGCGACCGCGCCACGACCGGCCGCTTCCTCCAGGCCCTGGACCAGGCGCTGACGCTGGTGGGGCGCTGAGGGCCGTTGCCCGCTGCGGGTAGGGG
>NZ_VBVX01000758.1 GCF_005981925.1 Streptomyces albidochromogenes | reverse complement strand
ACATAAAAGAATACTTACAAAATTACTTGGAGTTTGCTTTAAAGAAGATTATATGCTTGTGACTGACGTCTCGTCCACCGATGAAGATACATACAAAGAAATTTTTAAGGAATATCTATTCAACCCTATATGTGAATACGTAGCAGCACTATTAAAGTTTGAGATTAATGTCCGTACAAAAAATACTGCGGGTCGAACAGGAGTCAACACCAAAGTACAACATCAATCTAATGATATATTCCATTCGCACCCAGATGTCGTGGCGTATGATAAATGGAAACATCGAAGATCTCTTGCTATCGTGGAGGTAAAAAAGTTACCAATCTTGAAAGGTGAAAAGGTGGTAGATTTTACGGAACCACGAATGGTAAGTTTTATGATTCAAGTTGTTGCGGAAATGTTCTCTGACCACACAAACAAAGGCATGTTGACCGACTCATATAC
>NZ_VBVX01000094.1 GCF_005981925.1 Streptomyces albidochromogenes | reverse complement strand
GTGTTGTACGGCCCGTTCGCGGCGAGGCGGGCGGGCAGGTCGGGGTTGGCCAGGAACAGCGCGCCGAAGGCGATCATGTCTGCTGTGCCGTCCTCGATCAGCTCCAGCGCGTCCGGGCCGGTGGTGTCGGGGTGGGTGAAGGGGTTGAGGATGAAGGTGGCCGGCCATTCCTTGCGCAACTCGAGTGTGAGGTCGCGGTGCGGGCCTTCGAGCACGTGCAGGTAGGCCAGACCCAGCGGGGCCAGCCGCTTGGCCAGCGTTGTGTAGGTCGCGGCGAGGTCGTCCTCGGCGATGTCGTTGTAGGGGTTGCCGGGCGAGATGCGGAAGCCGACCCTTTCGCCCCCGATGGCCTCGGCCACGGCGGCGGCGACCTCGACGCCGAAGCGGATGCGGCCCTCGACGGAGCCGCCCCAGCCGTCGGTGCGCTGGTTGGTGTTGGGGGCGAGGAACTGGTGGATCAGGTAGCCGTTCGCACCGTGGATCTCCACCCCGTCGAAGCCCGCGGCTATCGCATTGCGGGCCGCGACCGCGAAGTCGGCGATCGTCTCGCTGATCTCGGCCTCACTGAGCTCTTTGGGAGTGACGAAGGCCTTGGGGCCCTCGTGGGTGAACACCTGCCCCTTGGCGGCCACCGCCGAAGGCGCCACGGGGTGCAGTCCGTCGGGCAGCAGAGCGGGGTGGCTGATACGGCCGGTGTGCATCAGCTGGGCGAAGATGGCTCCGCCCTCACGGTGAACCGCCTCGGTCACCCTCCGCCAGGCCGCGACCTGCTCGTGGGAGTGCAGGCCCGGAGTGTCGGGGTAGCCCTGGCCCACCGCCGAGGGCTGGGTTCCCTCGGTGATGATCAGCCCGGCGTCCGCCCGCTGGGCGTAGTAGGTCTCCATCGCGGGCGTTGCGCTCGCGCCCCTGCCGTAGGCCCTGCTGCGGGTCATCGGTGCCATGGCGATCCGGTTGGCCAGTCGCACGGATCCCAGGTCGATCGGGTCGAATGCAGTAGTCATGCCGTTCCTTCACCAGTTGGAGGCGTCAGGGACTGTCAAGCCCGACGCATTTACTGTTCGAACAACTAAAACAGGGGAGCGGACATTCCATCGCGCTACAGTGACACGCGTCACAACCTCAACAGCCCTGGTGAATGCCGGTACGAATGGCGCAGGGGGGCGTGAGGTAGGAGAATGGCCCTATCGCTGCTCGGGCATATTTCCAGGGGAGAGTGCAAAGCCATGACCCATCCGCCTACTGATGAGGCCGACGGCCAGGCGGCAGACGCAGCTCCGGTGAGCGCGGCGACCGTGCCGGTGCCGACATCCGCCCACGCGGGGCCGATCAGTCACGCGATCTTCCGCGTGGCCCGCCTGCACCGCATGATCGCCGGGCAGCTCCTGCGCCGCGTCGGCCTTTATCCCGGCCAAGAGCTGGTGATGATGCAGCTGTGGGAACGCGGCCCCCAGCGACAGACCGACCTGGTACGCCTGATCGACTCCGACGCCGCCACCATGACCCGCACCCTCCAGCGCCTCGAGAACGCCGGCTTCGTACGCCGCAGCCCCTCGCCCACTGACAAGCGAGCCGTCATCGTCGAACCCACCGCTGCCAGCCTCGCCCTGCGCCGGGAAGTCGAACGGACCTGGTCCGACCTCGAAGCCGCCGCTACCGGCAGCCTCAGCGCCGACGAGCGCATCACAGCTCTGGACGTGCTGCAGCGACTGGAACACAGCCTGGCGCAGAGCGCGACCGCGCTCGAAGAGTGAACAACCCCCGACTCCGGGACGCCGACGACGTCGAGATGGCGTTGATCGTCACGGCCGCCGTCGGCGCCTCGGGCGAGGAGTTCCTGGAGCCGTTGGTCGAGCTGGCCCGTGCCGACTGGCACACTTGCCACGCGGACATCGTGCGCATGCGGGGCAAGCCGCACGGCAGTCCGCCGCGGCCGGTGCCCTCCCTGCAGCGGCTGCCACCGGTTGTTCCTGTGGTATTCGCTCCAGTCCCCGACCCAGTCGTTGTACGGGAATCCAGAGCGACACCCACAGCTTCGAGGTGCCGTGGGCCCGCCGCACCAAGCCCCTGCGCACGTCCAGCCACCGCTCCAGCGCGGCCCGGGTCAGCGCCGAGGTCTCGACCCACTGCCTCTCGACCGTGCCGCCGCCCTGGGGACGCCGCTCGTCGTACACCGCAGCGTTGTCCTCGCCCAGGTCCGTGGTGCGCAGCTCGACCAGCGCCGCAACTCCGAACCGGACCACCCCCGCTGCTGGTCGGCTCGGCAACCCCGAGGATGTCCACCTGGCGGAGGTAGAGGAACGCCGGTACCTAGTGCTCTGACCGGGATGGTTTACCGCGCTGGGCGGTGAACCAATGAACGACAGGGCTGGGTGTGGATCCTCAGCTTGAGTGCATCGGCAATTGAGCTGTGGGCGATTCTGCCCACAGCGAGGTTCGGTTCCCACGCCGGCGGTTGGTCGGGCAGAGTCGGAATCATGAGGCTCTTGATCATGGGTGGTACGGAATTCGTCGGGCGTGCCGTCGCCGATGATGCGCTGGCACGGGGTTGGGAGGTGGCGGTGTTTCACCGGGGTCAGCATCAGGCCCCGGTGGGCGCTCTGGATCTGTGCGGTGACCGCACGGACTCGCATGGCCTGGCGGCCCTCGCGGATGGGGAATGGGACATAGTCCTGGACACCTGGACGGGCGCCCCCACGGCCGTACGCGACGCGGTCGACGGGGTCGGTGGCGAGGGAGTCGATACCGAGCAGGTTCCAGTCCTTCTGGACCTCGCCCTCTACCGGGAGAAGTTCCGGCGTCGCCTGCCGGAGTCACTGGATGAGTTGTCCGGCCCGGCCCAGGGGATTTTGGAGCCGCCGCTGCACATGTCCGGTCGGGGATGACCTCGTACGACCTGACCAAGCCTCGCCAACGCATGGGCCTGTACCGCACCGTCCTGCACGAGGGCCTGCGTGATGACCTGCCCCGGTACCTCAACCGGGACCTGCTCCTCCAGCTGTGGCCTGTGCTGCGCACCTCAGCGGTCGCACCGTGCGCGCCGTACGGGAAGACGCCTTCCCCCAGCTCGCCTCCTGCACCCCGGGCAGCCGCGTGACGGACATGCCGGAGCTGCACACGCGGCTCCTGGCGGATGTGATCGCCCTAGGTTCCCCGCATCCACTGGTTCGTGCGTCAGTGCGTAGGTCTGGGGCCGCCGCAACGTGATGTCCCGGGGCACGCCGCGGCACCGCTTGCCCGCCAAGTGGCAGCCGCCAATATGGACGTACACCGCAGGACCGGCGCCGATGCCGGCCCCCAGCAGCCAGCCCTCTCCGAGCGGCCGGGCCTCCCGACCGTGCTGCCGTTCCCGCTCGCGCCGCCCGGCCCCGGCGATCGCATCCCGCACATCGGCGAGACACGGTTTCAGCCACATCTCCAGCCTTCGGCGGCGCGGCAGCACGAGGAGGCAGCTCGGTCACGGCTTCAGTCGTGAAACGAATCGAACAGGTAACCCCACGCATGAGGTCACGGTAAATTCCCCGGCGACAGGACGGCTCCGTCTGGCCTCGACGGCGCCACCGCAGGGTCTTCGCCAGTTTCTGCCTCTCCGATGACGATCGGAGCCAGAAGTATCGGCGAAGTGAAGTCTGCTTGCAGTAGTGGTCGGCTCTGGAAGTCCTTCTGGGGTTGGTCGAGGTCCCGCGCGTGGCGGCCGCAGGCTCAGGTGGCGGGCGGGGCTGTCGCGTGGCGCGTCTGCTGGGTCAGGATGGTGGTGGCGCGTTCCAGAAGTTCGCAGAGTGCGGCGTGTTCGGCGGGCGTGAACGCGTTGGTGAGCGCGCGCTCAAGGATGACCACCTCCTGGTAGGCGCGGTCCAGCAGCGCCTGGCCCGCGTCGGTGAGGGTGGCGATCTGCACTTTGGCGTGCACGGGGGACGTTTCGCGTCGGATCAGTTTCTTGGTCTCCATGTTGGTCAGCACGCTGCTCATGCTCTGCTGCGTGACGCCGCAGGACCGGGCCAGTTGGGCGCCGGACATGCCGCCTTCGCGCGAGAGGATCAGCAGCACGGTGTACTGCGTCATGGTCAGTCCGTAGGCACGCAGTACTGCCTCGTGGTGCGCCATCAACGCCTGCTCCGACCGCCTGATCCGGATGCAGAGGTCGTTCTCGATCGGGGCTTTCACCGTGTACTCCCATTTCATTGGCAGGTCCATGGGTTGACTCAGGAACCTTATATGCCTACCGTTCTCAACTGTAAGGATACTGAGTCAACCCAGGGGGCTGTAACCATGAAGGCTGTCATTTTCGACACCGATGACCACTACCGGGTCGCCGAACTCGATGAGCCCACCCCCGGCCCCGGGCAAGTGGCGATCCGCGTGGCATACGCCGGGATCCAGTGGGGCGACACCATGGTCCGGGACGGCCACTTCCCCGTACCACGCCCCTTTGTCCCTGGGTTCGAGGCATCCGGGCACGTCGTCGCGGTCGGCGCGGGTATCGACGCACGCCGTGTAGGTGAGGCCGTCACCGCGCTGACCACCTCAGGCGCCTACGCCGAGGTGGTCCTGGCACCCGCCACGCTCACGTTCGGCATCGGCAGCATGTCGCTGAGGGTAGCCGCAGGTCTTGGGTGGGGCGCACCGACCGCCTACGACTTGATCAACACAGCCGCGCACGTGCGGCCCGGGGAAAGCGTGCTGATCCACGCCGCCGCCGGCTCAGTCGGCACGCTCGCTGCCCAGTTCGCCCGACTGGCGGGAGCAGGCCGGATCGTCGGCGTGGTCGGAACTGCCGACAGGGCCGAATATGCCGCGCAGTTCGGGTACGACCAGCTCCTGCTCCGCGAGGAGTTGCAGGCCAAGCTCGGCGACGAGAAGCCCGACGTCATCCTCGACCCGGTCGGAGGCTCGACCCGCACCGTTGGCCTCGAGCGGCTCGCAGCACACGGCCGACTGGTGGCATACGGCAACCTCGCCACGTACGAACCCGTCCTCACAAACGCCAACGACCTTCTCATGCACGGCAAGTCACTCCTGACCTACAACAGCAACCTGCTCAGCCAGACCCACCCCGAGCGGCTCGCCGACAGTGCCCGCCGCGCACTCGGCCTCGTCGCCGACGGCAAGGTCCGCACGGACATCACCGCCGAGTACGCCCTCGAAGACCTGGCCACGGCCGTGCAGCGCCTCGCCGAGGGCGCGACCCACGGCAAGAGCATCCTCCGTGTCGCCTGACAACACGCAGAAAGCGCCGACCACGAAGCGGCTCCCGCGATGAACCCGCCAGGACGGAGGTGATCATCTCGGACGCGGGAGCAACTCGCATCTGACCCACATCAGCGCTGGGCAGCGGCCTTGGCCGATGCCCAGCTGCCGTGCACCACACAGCCACACCATTCGCGTCAAGCCCCGAAGGACTTTCGGAGTTGACCGCCTAGTTCTTGCGTGCGGTTACCAGAGCAAAGGAGAGAAGTTCTCCGCCGTCTGCCGTGAGCATGTCGATGACCGGCTGGTTGGCGCTCTGGCCGTCCGGCTGATGCTCGGCGCATGCCTGGGCCCACAGCAGCCAGTCCTGCCAGGCATCTTGCTGTAGCCGCGCGGACGTGACCTCCACCAGTTCAGTGATCGCCCACTGGAAGCGCCACCACTCCGCCGTGTGCCAGGCGATCGCTTCCCAGCCCACCACGTCCTTGATGTGGGGCGGGATGGCCCCGAGTTCACGGACGTCCCGTGTCATGGCGGGAGTCGCCACGGCCAGTTGTCCACCAGGGCGGAGAAACCGGACCAAGTAGGGCAGGTAGTTATCTGCCGTACCGAAGTACTCGAACGCGTCGACGCTCACGATGACGTCAAAGCTCTCCTCCTGGAACGGCAAGGCGTGCGCCTCCGCTCGCACAGCCTCCACCTGATCGCCGACAGCCGCGTCGGCGAAGACGGCTGTCGCATCCTCGGGGGCGATCCACAAGTCGGCCGCCACGACCTGGGCACCGTACTCGCGGGCTAGGAACACCGACGTGGCGCCCTTGCCGGAACCGAGGTCGAGAATCCGCATTCCCGGGCGCAGATCAAGGTCCAGGGCGAGGTCCTCCAGCATCCACAACGGGTTCGGCCTCATGGCGAGGTTGAGCAACCAGCCAGGGTCATAGCGGGAGGAGCGCGGATAGCGGTCCGGACGTACGAGATCATTCAAGGCAGTCACGAGCACGAACCCAAGCCGATCATCGCTCCAGGCACAACCCCGTTTCGTCTCACTGCTTCGGCCCTCCGCCCATGTGCAGGCGCGGCAACATTCGGTCCCGGCCCTTGGGACTGGTGAGCTCATGTTCAGGTGTCGCGCATTCTCGGTCGAGACCGAAGGGGCACACTGAGTGATCTGACACGATGGGCGGCGGCAAGTCTCAGGTGTTCTAGAGGAGCGACTATGGCGTTCAATGCCGGAGCCGTCGAACGACGAGTGGTCCTATTCGCCGGCTGTCGGCGTCGGCCCGCTCCGGTTCGGTATGACCGTCGACGAAGTGGTTGAGGCGGCTGAGATTGTCGGCCAGACGGAGGTCAGCGAGTGTGCGCGGGACCATGCGATCTTCTCGCCGGCTTGGAGGGTCGACGTTCACCGTCGCTCGGTGGCTCCTCCGCTGCCTGCCGTCGCGGCCTATGTGAGCCAAGTTGCGGGTCTGTTCTGCATCGCTGCCGACGCTGTGTACGGCCCCCCCAGGTCGCCTACGACGAAATCCCACTAGATGATTGAGTCCAAGGGCTCGTAGCCGTGGGCCGCCAGCGAGCGGTGTCGCATGTCGCTGCCATCACTCGCCCAGCACGTGCAAGGCGTGCCCGTTTCATCCTGGCGGTCAGCGGAGAGCGCGCAACGCATGCTCCAGCAACTCGGAGGACGTCTCGTGGTCGGACCCTGCTTGGGAATGGCCTTGAGTCTCCAGTGACTGGAGACAGCAGAGTGGGGGACATGGACGTTACGACCCTCTACTCGATCGGGGAGCTTTCCCGGCGGACCGGCTTGTCTGTGAGGACCATCCGGTTCTACTCCGATTCGGGGGTGGTAGCGCCGACCACCCGAAGCCCCGCCGGCTATCGGCTCTACGACCTGGACGCACTGCTTCGTCTGGAGCTCCTCCGCACACTGCGCGAGCTGGGCATGGACCTGGCCACGATTCAACGGGTACTGGACCGCGAGCTGTCGGTGGCGGAAGTCGCCGCGGCGCACGCCGACGCCATGGACGTCCAGATCCGGGTGCTGCAACTGCGTCGGAGTGTTCTGCGAGTCGTGGCCAGACGCGGGTCCAGTCCTGAGGAGACCACACTCATGCACAGGCTCACACAGTTGTCCGGCGAGGAACGCCGACGTTTGATCGACGATTTCGTGGATGGCACCTTCGGCACAGTGGATGCCGACCCGACCGCGGTGGCCATGGTTCACGCTGCCACTCCCGACCTCCCCGATGATCCGACCAGCGAGCAGGTCGCCGCGTGGGTGGAGCTCACCGAGCTGGTCGAAGACGAGGATTTCCGTGCCCGGATGCGCCGGACGGCCGTACGTCAGGCCGCCGGGCGCCCGCTCGACATCGAGTGCGATGCCGGCGAGGAACTGATGGAACTCACCCGTCAGAAGGTGGCTGAGGCCATGGAGTCGGGCATCGACCCGCTCAGCGACAGGGGCGCACCCGTCATCGACGACCTCGTGCACCGCTTCGCCGAGGTGCTCGCGCGCACCCCTGACACGGAATTCCGGGACTGGATGGCCCAGCAGTTCGAAGAGGCGCACGATCCCCGGGTGGATCGATACTGGCGGCTGGTGTGGATCGTCAACGGCTGGCAGGTAGTACCGAACCTGATCCCGGTGTACCCCTGGCTCATCCAGGCCCTGCGAAATGACCGCGACACATAGTCACCGCAATGGAGACCGTCCCGGATCCCTGAACGAGTCCAAGGGATCGCCTGCGGACATGAGGCGAGGGCGTCCAACGTCGATGTGTGACTAACGACCTGGACACCCTTGCAACCACGCTCAGTGACGCCGAGCTGATCACGCTCGCGGTCATGTCGGCGCTGCTCGGTTACACCTGCGAGCGGCGCTGGCTGCGCCGCGTCGGGCGGGACTTCGGCCACCTGTTTCCCTACGTGCCCCAGCAGTCCGGCTACAACAAGCGGCTGCGCGCCGCGTTCTCACTGCTCACCAGCATGATCCGGATCGTGGCCCGCGATGCCTACTGTGGAGCGACGATGTGTGGCTGGTCGACTCCACACCGGTCGGTTGCGGTTGCGCCCGTGAGCACCCTGCACCTGCTCCAGTTCGTCTCCGACGAGGGATACCGCCGAATGATCGGAGCCCAGCTCAACGTCACCGAGGCCCGCCACCGCCTTGCCCGGAAGATCTTCTTCGGGCAGAGAGGTGAACTGCGCCAGCACTACCGCGAGGTCATGGAGGACCAACTGGGCGCGCTCGGCCTGACCCTGAGCGCTGAGGGGGCGGCAAGGAACAGCCACCGTGGGTAGCGCGCCGCCTTGATCTTTGCCGGTCAGCTGATGACGGGGCCTCACCAATACCGTCCTTCGAGTAGGACGGGGCCAACAAGGAGACAGCGGCATTTGCGGTGCCGACTGAGACCTCGCGTGAGCCGGACCGGCACGCAGTGGCTACGCGGTGGGCCTCTTCAGGACCTCGATCAAGCTGGTCGCGCTGTCGTCGGCATGGCCGACTGTTGTGCCTCGCTGGAAAATCTCCAGGACCGCCGTCGGTAGCGAGGTGTCGACCCCCGCATCCTTGGCGGTCTGTAGGACATGGTCGACGCTCGCCACACCCATGGCGAGCCTTTCGATGTCGCCCGGGTACTCACCCGCGTCGATCCGCTGTGTGTAGAAGGTCAGGAAGTCTGGCATTCCGGACAGCACGGATGATGCAGACGGCAGGATTTCCTCGGCCGAGACGCCGTGGGCATCCGCCAGTGCGAGGGCGTGCAGCCAGCCGAGCACCGTCGTCCAGAACAGGTCCATCCCGACCTGGTAGTACAACGCCGCCAGCCCTGGGTCCTTGCCGCGGTAGTCCGTGCCGGTGAGCACCTCCAGGGCCTCACGGTGCGCGTCGAATACCTCCTTGGGCCCGCTGTAGAAGGTGGAGAACCCGGGCTGCCCGATGCCCGGGGGTGACGCCTGCACACCTCCGGTGAGGTACCGGGCACCGTGTCCTGACGCCCATCGAGCAGCTCGGCGGGCGCTCTCGGGCGTGTCCGAGCTGAGATTGACGAGAGCCCGGCCGGACAGCGCCTCGGTGGCCGACTCAAGGACGGCATACATCGCTTGGTGGTCCGTCAGGCTGAGGATCACCAGTTCGCTCGCGGCGAGCGCGCCGTGGACCGTGGCGGCCCGGTCGGCTCCCTCGTCCACCAGCTCGTCCGCCTTGCCTGCGGTCCGGTTCCAGACGGTGACCCGGTAGCCCTTGCCGAGGAACGCGCTCGCCATCGCACGTCCCATTGGTCCGAGCCCAATGACCGTTACATCGTGTTTGCTCATGACCCCCCTCACCATCACCTCAAAGTTTGAACGTTTCTCCGGGTGAGGCTTGAACGTGCCCTTCCCTCACCGAACGGCCCGTGCCGACAAATTCGAGGCCGGTGGCGGCCGCAGCCCGTCGCAGGCGGCGTGACGGTGACCAAGCCCATGGACGGATCTGCGGGAACGCGCACCTCGCAACAGCTGTCGCATTACGCTTTTGGCGCTGGCTTCCTGAGTACTTCAGTCAGGGCCGAGATGCTGTGGTCGCCGTGGCCCGCCGCAGCCGCCCGCTCCACCAGGTCGTGCAGTGGAGCGAGCCAGGCCACGTCGACGTTCGTCTCCTTGGTCAGTTCCATGTCATGGGCCGCGCCCGCGAGGAAGAGGTTCACGGAGGAGGCGGCATCGGTGTAATCGCCTCTGTCGATTTCTGTGGCGTAGACCGGCAGCAGAGACTTGATCATGTCCAGCCACTTCCCGGCGAACCGCACCATGCTGCTCGCCTCCAGCCCACGAGCCTGAACGGCCGCGGCCCCCTGAAAGAATCCGACGAGCGCAGGCAGCAGCATGGCGCCCACGGCCTTCTCGTACAGGGCCGCGAGGTCGGTCACATCTCCGAGATGGACGGTGTCGCCGCCCAGTACCTTCAGTGTCGTCTCGTACTCATCGAACACTGTCTTGTCTCCGCTGTAGTACAACAGCGTGTCCGGCGCTCCCACGGCTTCCGGCACGTTCTTGACGGCTCCGGCCAGATAACGGGCGCCACGGCCGGTCGCCCAGGCAGTCATGGCGCGGGCGCCGGCGGGCGAACCACTGTTCAACGTGACAAGGGCGCGCCCGGACAGCGCCGCCGCAGCTGGCTCAAGGGCGAAGCGAGTGTCTTCGAAGGTGGTCAGGCATGTGATGATCAGCGGGCTCGCCTCGACCGCGGCCTCTACCACCCGGGCATGGACGGCGCCCTTGGCCACCAACGGTGCGGCTTTGGCCGGCGTGCGGTTCCACACCGTTGTCGGGTGCCCCGCGTCGACGAACGCTTCGGCCAGCGCCCGGCCCATCGACCCCAGCCCGACGACGGTCACGGGTGTGGGGGTATCCCTAGTCATGCGTCACTCCAGTCAGCAGTCGGATGTTTGAGTAGCCACGCAATCGCCGATCAGCGCGGCTCCCGATTCCATTCTGGAAGCTCCACATACATCTGATCAAGTACCTACAATTCTGTTCGGTACCCACACTTTTGTCAGTAGGAGTGCTGATGACCAAGCGGACCTATATCTGCGGGCTCGACGCCGCCATCGCCGTCATGGGCGGTAAGTGGAAGGGGCTAATCCTGTTTTCGCTCGGCGAGGAGGGGCTGTTGCGCTTCGGAGAGTTGCGGCGGGCGGTGCCCGGTATCAGCGAAAGGATGCTGATCCTTCAACTCCGGGAGTTGGAGGCCAGTGGCCTGGTGCACCGCGAGGTCCACCACCAGGTCCCGCCCAAGGTGGAGTACTCGCTGACCGAGTTCGGCAGCTCCCTCAACACGGCACTCGCACCGCTCGGGGAGTGGGGCGAGGAGCATATGGAGCGCATCGAGGCCATCCCGTAGCCAGTCCTGCATTCCTCCGGCACGTGACGCGCCGGAGGAACCTCTCAAGAATCCCGTGTTCAAGGATCGACCGATTCCTCAACAAGATCAGTAAGCGGCGGGGATGCAGCCGGAACGGCGCCGGAACGCGTTGAGAAACGGAGTCAAAAATCCGGTGTGCTTAAGAACTTCAGGGCCACCGTTCTCTGACGATCTCGCGGGTGCAGACGCCTTAGGACGGCGACACCGCCGATCTCCTCGCCCCGGTCCCCGCCGTGCGGGCGCGCTCGTCGGGTACGCCCACGTCTCGACCCAGGGACAATTGATCGAGTGGGCTTCACCTCGCTCCACGAGGCGCTCGACACCACTACCCCCCAGGCGGACGCCTGGTCTTCCACGTGTTCGCGGCATTCGCGGAGTTCCTCCGCGAACTTATCGTCCAGGGCACGGGGCCGGGGCCCGCAAGAAGGGGCCCCGGCCGGTGAACCAGCCGACGCCATCGGCCGGTCCCGCGGCGGGCTGACCACCAACATCCACCTGGCAGCTGATGCCCGCTGCCGGCCACTCGCGTTCGTTCTCAGCGCGGGACAGGCCGGCGAGCACCCGCCTTCACCGAGGTCATGGCCCGACTGCGGGTTCTCCGACGCCGCGGACGGCCGCGCACCAAGCCGGACGTAGTTCTGGCGGACAAGGCCTACTCGTCTCGCGCGATCCGCGACCACCTGCGCAGGTGCGGTATCCGGGCGGTGGTCCCGGTCCTGGCGGACCAGCGTGGCCACCGGCTGCGACGAGGCAGCCGGGGTGGCAGGCCACCGGCCTTCGACCGCGAGGCTTACAAGCAGCGCAGCACCGTCGAACGGTGCAGCAACCTCCTCAAGCAGTGGCGAGGTATCGCCACCCGCTACGAGAAGACCGCGACCATCTACCTCGCTGGACCTCACATTGCCGGCATCTTCCTCTGGTCCGCTCGATGATCCAAACGAAAGCCCTTAGGTGTTCATCTCGACGAGCCGCTGCTGGCCGCGGGCTTCGACGGCCGCGATTACCTGCAGGATGTCGCTGCGGTGTTGGCGGTGCTGGGGGAGAGACTGGGGATGGTGATGAACACCGGACAGGTCAGGCAGGCATTTGAGTGCGGGCAGGACTGCTGGACGGGCAGCCCGCAGTAGCCGTTCGGCAGGGCCTGGGTGGCGCGGAAAGCCGCTGCTTGGACCAGGCCGCCTCGGCGAGTAGGCCGTCGGGGTCGAGTTCGATGTCCTGCTCGCTGATGTTGACGTTGCGGGGCTTCTCCCAGTGCTCACGGACCGTGGTGTCATGCAGCCACGCGTAGTGCGCGGTCAGCTCGGCGGTGTCGTGGTCGAGGATGGTGAGGGGTGAAGTGGGCGGGCCGCCCGTGCTCGTGGCGGACTTCGCAGAGTTGGAGCCAGCGGTAGAGGACCAGCCGGTAAGTGGAGCTCGCGGTCGGATAGCGGCCGTCAGGGTTCCTCGTCGGCCGGGGATATAGGTGCGGGCAGCCCTAGGTTCAGCGGGCGAGGACAAGTTGCTGCTGGTCGATGATGAGCTTGTGGATTTCCTCGTCGATGGGGACCAGGACTTCGCGTTTCATCACGGTTACTCATGGAACCAGCACTGGTGGCGCTAGGCTGCTGTGTCGTGGAAACGCGTCTCGACACTGCTCGGATCCGCGCGGCTCGCCGGGTAATCGACCCGATCTTTCTCGACACTCCGCTCTACCGCTGCGAGGCACTGGAGCCCGGCCTCGGGTGCACGGTGAGCATCAAGCTCGAAACGGCGAACCCGGTCCGCAGCTTCAAAGCCCGCGGCACCGAGGTAGTCGCGAGCATGCTCGCCGACAATGCCTCGCGAGCCGCGGTGTGCGCGAGCGCGGGCAACCTCGGCCAAGCCCTTGCGTGGTCCGGTCGCGGCCGGGGGATCGACGTCACAGTCGTGGCATCCCGCTTTGCGACTCGGGCCAAGCTTGATCGCATCCGCGCGTTGGACGCCGGGTTGGAGCTGGTGGACGGAGACCACGAGATTGCGCGCGAGCGGGCGGCGGCCATCGCGCGGTACAACGGCATCCGGCTGGTCGAAGACAGCCTGGACATCGAAACCTGCGAGGGCGCGGCGACCATCGGCCTGGAACTGGTGGACACCACGCCGTCGTTCGACACCGTCCTGATCGCTCTCGGCGGTGGGGCGCTTGCCACCGGCGTGGGGCATGTGGTGAAGGCCCTGGCGCCCGAGGTCGAGGTGATCTGCGTCCAGCCGCTGGGCGCACCGGCGATGACACACTCGTGGCGCATGCGACGAGTGGTCACTACCGAGTCGACCAACACGATCGCTGATGGCGTCGCCGGCCGGCGTCCCATGCCGGCCGTCCTGGACGACCTACTCCTGGTAGCCGACGACGCCGTTTTGGTCCAGGAGGCATCGATCATCGCCGGTATGCGGCTGCTCCTCGACCACGCCGGCCTCGTCGTCGAGCCGTCGGCCGCGCTCGGCGTCGCGGCGATCCTCGAAGACCGTGACCGCTTCGCCGGCCGACACGTAGCCACCATCGTGTGCGGCAGCAACGTCGACGTAGACGCCTACCACCGCTGGGTCGGCCCGGCTCCCATCATTCACAGGTCTTGACAGTTACTCGGACCGAGGTGGAGTCGATGTTGACCGTCTCGGCAGGCGACCTCGACACCTGGGTGCGCACCGGAGCCACCAGCCGAGACGTTCCGCATCGCGTCCTTCCCAGAGTGTGCGTGGGAGCCGCGTGGTGGCGTCGACCAGGAGGGTTCCGGAGGTGTCGCCATACTGCGCGAAGTCGTCCATCCCCGGCGCCCGGGGCACGACCAGTGGCGGAAACGGCACCCGCATCAGCTGGGACAAGGCGGTGCACCGCGAGAGCCTGATGTTCAAGATACGAAGCTTCCGGGGACCGCCCCGTCCGGCCAGCACCACGCCGATGTCCTCCACCAAACGCTGCAACGGCGGTGTCCGCCGCTGGTAGCGGACGGTAAGACCCGGCACTTGCTCGGCGAAAGTCACCTGGGTAGGTCGTGTTCTCGCAGTACAGACGGCGTACGGAAAAGTCGATGCGCACAGCCCGGCCTGCGAGCGTGACATCGGCGAGGCTCCGTACATAGTGGCTATGGCACCACCCGCTGAGCTGTCCGCATCCCGCACACCCTGCTGGTTCACCGGATCTCGTGCGGGCGCAGACCGCCACCACAGCATCGGAGACCTCGACCGAGATTACCAACACATCAGACAACTGCGGTAACGGGCTGACCAGTTCAACAGGGCGCAGTCACAGCCGGGCCGCTCTGTGGACCGGCCGACCGTGTCCCCGAGATGATCTCCGGCTACGAGAATCTTGCCCGAGCCACATTCGCCCCGTACGCCGACACCGGCAGCCCAGGGGCGGTGGAAGAGAGCTTCCAAACGGCGAAACAGGATGCGGCCTGAACGATTGCCAGGTCCGGCGCTCCCCCGGCTGGCACCGCCACATGACCCTGGCCATGGCCGCCCACGCCTGCCTCACCATCCTGCGGGCCAGAGAGCTGGATGCGGACAAAGCAGAAACGGATCCTCCCAGCTCATCCACCTCAACCTCGCGGAAATCAAACGTCTGATCACCCGCCTCACCGACCGCCGTCCCACCCCTGCCGGCCACATCCCGCACCGGTCGACATGGCGCCGGGGACGGCAAATATGCGGCGCGGCTGAGTCACTACAAACGACGGGGACACAGCTCCTGAAAACTGCCCAGCACCCAGAGCAGGCACCGTTGCAGTACTTAGGTCCCGTCTCTCCGATTACGCTGGTAGCCCGGGAATTCAGCGATCGCGGTGGGGTCCTGGAGGGCATTGCTTCCAGGACCCCACGCAATCAGCGTAGATCGCGGCCCGGGTTCGAGATCCTGAACTTGACTACGTTCTCCCCGGTCCTCCAACGGCGGAAGCCAGCCTTCTCCAGTACTCGGACTGAAGCCGGGTTCGACAGTTCCACGTCGGCGGACACAGTATGGACATCTGGCAAGGTGAGGGCGAAGTCGGCGAGGGCCTTGGTGGCCTCGGGGGCATAGCCTCGACCACGCCGGGAGACTACGATGCCGTAGCCGATCTCAAGGACCCCCTCGCTGGGCGGCCAGAACAGGCCGATCGAGCCCACCACCAGGCCGCTGTCGCGCTCGATGACCAGACGGTGGCCGTAGGGGCCAAGCCAGTCGGGGTACTGCTCGAAGAGGCCCGCGACCACCCGATCGCCTTCGGCAGGAAAGTCGTCGGCCCAGTGCGAGGGCCGGGTGTCGTCGAGGACCGTGATGGCCTCGCTCCTGGTCCAGGGCCGCAGGACGAGGCGCTTGGTGACCACGTCGGCGTGGACGTGTGAAGAAGTGGAAGACATGTGTCTCTCCTGGTCGTGGGAACGACCGGCCGCGCTCTGTTATCGCACGGGCCGGATGAGGGCATGCTGATGACGGCCAACGGCAGCCATATTCATCAACCCCCTCATCCCGAGATCACGCGTCTGTCGCGCCAGCGTGAGGGTAATAGCCCTTCCTCTGCCGGGGCAACTCCTTTCCGGACGGCTGACCGAGGCTTTCGCTCGCTGAGGGTCGTATCCCTTCGCGCGGCAGCTCGTTGCTCACTGTCCGGGTCGGCCTCGGCGAGGAGACGTCCCCCGCGGGCGTGAGGGCGCTGCAGCGGGCGCTGGCCCGCCACGGCGTCGCCCGCGAGGTCCGCCCGGTCCACTTCGCTGTCGACGGCATCGCCCACTTGGACGACCACTTCACGATCGTCGCTCCCGGCACCGCGCTGATCCCCCGCAGTGTCTTCGCGCCCGCCGAACTGCGCTGGCTTGAGCAGCACTTCGACCTGATCAACGTCACCGACGACGAGGCACGGGCCGTCCAGGCCAACGTCCTGGCGACCGCGCTGGGAGCCGTGATCGTCGCCGCTGGCAGCGACCGCATCGCCGCGCGGCTCGCCGCGCGCGGACTCGAGGTTCTCACGGTCGACTACTCCGAGGTCACCCGGATCCCCGGCTCCCTGCGCTGCACCACCCTGCCCTTGACCCGCGCCTGATCCACCTCCTCCTCGCCCGGTTGCCGTGCCGCCGTGGGTCCTTCGCCCGACTCCTGGAGCTGCCGTGCCCGACCCGCTGCTACCCGTGCTCCTCGCCGTCCCAGTCGTGGTCCTCGCCTGCCAGGCCGGCGGGCGGGCCGTACGGCTGCTCGGCCAGCCGCCGGTCACCGGCGAGATCCTGGCCGGGATTATGCTCGGCCCCTCGCTGCTCGGATGGCTCGCCCCCGGCGTCCAGCACCACATCCTGCCGCCCTCGGCCTTGCCCATCACCTGCGCGCTGGGCAATCTCGGCCTCTTGGCGTTCCTCCTTCGGATCGGCCTGGAACTGGACCTCCGCTCCCTGGGCTCCACCCGAGGTGCGGTCGCGGCCGTCAGCCTCAGCGGTGTACTGCTCCCCATGGCCCTCGGCGCCGCGCTGGGTTCCGCCCTCTACCCGCATTTCGCGCCCGACGGGGTCGACCGGCTGCCGTTCACCATGTTCGTCGCCGTAGCCCTGAGCCTCACCGCATTCCCGGTCCTCACACGGATCCTCGCCGACCATGGCCTGGAGAACACGCCCCTGGGCACCCTCGCCCTGGCCTGCGCCGCCACCGACGATGCCCTCGCCTGGTGCCTGCTCACCGCTGCCGTCGCCCTGTCCATCTCCGGCACCGCCCTGTCGGCCCTGGCCACCCTCGCCCTGACCGCCGCCTTCGCAGTCGGCCTGATCTTCCTGCGGCCCCAATTGCGTGCTCTTCTGAAACGAGCCGGCCGTACCTCCGACGATCTCGTCCTGGTCCTGCTGTTCGCCGGACTGTGCCACAGCGCTTACACCACCGACCAGGTCGGCGTACACCCCGCCTTCCTGTTAGGCACCACCACCCCCCGCGGCCTCTCGGCCGTCGAGCGCAGCGCCGACCGCCTCCGCGCCGTCGTCCTGCCGCTCCTGCTGCCGCTGTTCTTCGTCGACACCGGCCTGCACACCGACTTCTCCACGCTGCGGGCCGGACAGTGGGGCTGGGGAGCAGCAATCCTGGCAGTCGCAGTCATCGGTAAGTGGGGCGGGCGGCCGGCGCAGCCAGGCTCACCGGCTCCGACTGGCGCTGGTCGGCAGCGATCGGCACGCTCATGAACTGCCGCGGGGTGACCGAACTCGTCGTGCTCGGCATCGGCCTCCAGACCGGCGTCATCAGCGAGCGGCTGTTCACTCTCCTGGTGGTGATGACCGTCATCACCACCGCGGCCACCGCCCCGATACTCAGGCGCGTGGCTGGCGACGACCCGAGGATGACTCCGCCGACACCGCACGACGATCCGGAGCGCGATCCCGCCTGGGAGATCACCCGATGACCCGGCCCCGAACACGGTTCTGGAAGCGGTCCTCAGCCGGCGCAGTGCCCCCGCCTGACCGAGCCCGCACCCGGCCGCGAGGAACTGGAGCGCCTCGTCCAGGCCGCGGCTACCGCACCCGACCATGGACGACTGCGGCCCTGGCGGCTAGTCGCAGAGGCCGGGGACGAACGGGCCCGGCTCGGCGACGTGCTCGGCGAAGCTGCCACCTCGCCGGAGCAGGCCCAGCGCGCCGCCACGAGGCCCTGCGCGCCCCGCCGCTCCTGTCGACCGTGCACAGCCCGGTGCCCGACCACCCGAAGATCCCCGGGTGGGAGCAGTTGGCCGCCACCACCGGCATGGTCACCACCCTCTCCCTGCTCCTGCACGGCCACGGCTGGGCATCGACCCGGCGCACCGGGCAAGCCGTTCAGGCACCCAGGCCCGCAAGTACCTCGGTGTCGCCGAAGGGGAGCAACTGCTGGGCTGGCTGTACGTCGGCACTCGCCCACGCCACCACCGGCCCGTCGGAGAGGGTCGTGTTGGCCTGGACTGCCCCGTCCCACACCCGGTCCATGGCCGATTGAGCCTCGGGTGACAGCAGCGGCACTTCAACCTCTGTCGGATGAATGTGTTCAACGTCGAAGAGGTCAATACCCGCCGGGGGCAGCGTCTCGGTCACCGGCTCATCGTGGAACCGGAGCTGGCCCGCAGCCGAGAACCCTGCGCTGCGGACATAGCCCTGAGGTAGCTGAGGGCGCGGTGACGGCCCCCACCGTGTGGCGGCGATGCCGGAGTTGAGGCCAGCTTCTGCGGTCGTGGCGTTCTCGGCGTTCGGCACCATCAGCGCGGCAGGTCCGTTGCGGCGGAGGTGCGGGTGCCTCCGGGGCTGCGACGCGTACCTGGAGAGAAAGACCGCTCACTGCGCTAAGCCTGGTGGTAGACCCCTGGGGCGGCGTTCTCCTCGAACGGGACTCCGTCTGAAGCAGTGTTCAGCCGCGTGCCGTCAGCCAGGCTCACGGCCTGCTGGTGAGGCAACCACCCGGGGGGTTGCTTCTCAGGCGTTCCACTCGCGGCGGGGCCGGGGGTGGTGATCTTCCCTTGGCGGAAATTCACACCGAGACCGGCAACTAACGCTGGGGCCGCGGCCGGCCCACCGCTGACCCCCGGGTTGGACTGCGTAGCGACGGCCGTGTGGCCGCCCGGTCAGGTGTCGCGCCAGACGAGCTGCCGCCGCTCCGGCCCCGGCATGGCGGTGTTCAGTCGCGGAGCGGCGGTCGAGCTGTGGTTGGTAGTCGGGCGGGCGTGGGTTCCGGGGCGGCCTTCGCGGCGGCCGTTGACGCTGCGCGCCTGAGCGTGACGGGGGCGGGCCTGGACCACCGCGCCCTTCCGCTTTCTCGTACATCGCCGCATCGGCCGCCCGCATCAGGACGGTCAGGTCGCGTGTGTCGACCGTGTCCGGGGTCGCGGCCCCGGCGGATACCGCGAGGGGCAACTGCTCGCCGTCGTAGGCGAGCGGCTGGTCGAGCAGGAGGGCGAGGTGCTTCAGGCGCAGGGCCTGGTGCCGGGGGCGGATACGGGTGAGGGCGGCGAATTCGTCGCCTCCGAGCCTGCCGACGGTGCCGCGCTTGCCCACCCATTCGGTCAGCCGGGTACCGATCGTGGCGAGGGCGGTATCGCCTGCGGCGTGCCCGGAGGTGTCGTTGAGGGCCTTGAAGTGGTCGGCGTCCGCGAGGATCAGGACCGCGTCGTGCGGATGTCGCTCGAGGATCCGCTGCGCGCGTGCGAGGAAGGGTTCGCGGCGCAGGGTGCCGGTCAACAGGTCGCGCTGGGCGGCGGCCAGGCGCCGGCGGAGGATGATGGTGTGGGCGGTCCATCCGGCCAGCGGCACGGCGGCCGCGGTGATGTGGAGGTGCTTCCTCGGTAAGGTGAATGTGGTCATACTGGGGGCTTCCTCTCGTACCTGACACGGGATGGGAAAGCCCGGAGCAGCCGTCACGCGTGCAGCGGCAAGCGGCTGTTCCGGGCACTTTGCTGTGGGGCTCAGGCAGCCAGCTGGTGACGTGCCGACGGGGGAGCGATGTAGCTGGACGGGTCGGCGGGCGTGCCGTCGTGGCACTCGAGGCAGATGCCGAGTGCGACCGATGTTGGCGACGTGCACCGTAGCCGCGGTATTCCAGTGCCAAGGCGCCGCGGAAGCCGCGTGGGCCATCGCCTTGATGGGGCTCTTTGATCTTCCCCACCCACTGCTCTGGTGCTGGCCAGACCTGCTCACCTCAGTTCCCCATGTCGACGACGGCGTCGGTAGGCCCGCCCTGCTGCGAGCCGACGAGGTAGGGCTTGGTTGGATGCCCGCATGACGGATTGGTCGCAGTTGCAGCACGCGTACGGCACCGCCGAGGACATCCCGGCCTTGTTCGAACGGCTTGGCACCGAGCCAAACGACGAGGCCTGGAGCGACTTGTGGTCACGGTTGTGCCATCAAGGCAGTGTCTACCCAGCGAGCTTCGCTGCCCTCGCGCTGCTTGCCGGTCTGGGAAGCGAGGCAGGTAAGGACGGCGACAACGCCCTGCTTTTGGCCGGAGCGATCGTCGCTGCTGCCGATGACGAGACCCGCGACCGGCACGGCGCCTCGATCGAGCGACTCCGGACTCTGGCCCACGCTCGGATCCGCCGCCCCGCGGAGCCCGCCTTCTACATCTATCTGCTGCAGACCGTCATGGCACTTGTCGGTGTCCCCGTCTGGTCCTCGGCCCTAGAGGGCTTGGCCGACGGGGCAATCGAGGTGTTCTGCCCCGAATGCGAGATGGGGGTGTTCGTCTCCATCGGTGAGGCTGGCTACTTCTCCGCCGTCGGCGACTGGGAGCCTGGCGATCCGGAGGGGCCGCCGCTTCGCGCCGCCGAGCCGGACGACTTGTCGGGGCCTGCCCGCGTGCTCTATGACGCGGCCAGCGAGGCCGGGGTCGAAACCGTCGCGCTCGCTCTCACCTACCTGTTCGGCGGGGGAAGGTGCGGCGAGTGCGGCGCCGAGTTCTCGATCGCCGAGCAAGTGGCCGAGTGGTACTGAGTCGCCCCGCGAGCAAGCCGGCCGGTGCTTGGCAGCCTCCCCGGTGTTCCCCCCTGCGAAGAGTGCCGCGACCGGACCCGCCGACGACCCTCGGGGGCCCGCCGACCTTCGGTCGGCGGGCCCCCGAGGTGCTCTTTCCGCTCCCCACCTTCCTCAGACCGTAGAACGGCCCAACCAACTGAGGAACGGAGAGCGGGCCTGGCCGTTGGGTCAGCCGTCCCCGCAGGCAGCAGAGCGGCTGTTCCGGGCCATCGAGTTCGCGCGACCGGAGGCTGTTCGGTGGGAACCGGCTGGTGGGGCGCCCGTTCCCAGAGGGGGTGTCGGGGTACGCCTGAACGTGGCTCTGGCAAGATTTTCGTAGGCGGAGATCGTCTTGTCAGGAGGGTCGGCCGGTCTGCGCGGCGGGCAGCCTTATGACTGTGCCCTGGTGAACTGGTCAGTCTGTTACCGCAGTTGTCTGACGTGCTCGTGGTCTCGGTCGAGGTCTCTGATGCTGTGGTGGCGGTCCGGGCCCGCACGAGATCCGGTGTTCCGGCGGGATGTACGGGATGCGGACAGCTCAGCGGGTGGTGCCACAGCCGCTATGTACGGCGCCTTTCCGACGTCACGCTCGCAGGCAAGCCTCTACGCGCACTTCGTTCCGCGCTTGTACCGGTGAGCATTGGGTTAGCGTCGTGATCGTGTCCAGGCCGCTGCTCTCCGACAGCGACCTTGTTCGCTGCTCCAATCGAGGGGTGCGGCGGCCCTCTCCGCCTTCAGGTCCCAGTGACCAGCAAGAACGGCGTTAGGCTCCCCCTGATCGCACCGGAGGACACGAGGAGCGCGCATGAGGTTTGGCCTCTGTTGGGTCCGCCTTGGCGTATTCGCGGCATGTCTCGGGCTCGTTGCAGCCTGCGGTTCGGGAGGCGGAGCCGGCGAAGATGATGCGTCCCCCAC
>NZ_VBVX01000757.1 GCF_005981925.1 Streptomyces albidochromogenes | reverse complement strand
GCCCAACCCCGCGGGCGACCACCCTCCCGCGCTGGAGAATCGTCAGCGCCTGAATCCGTAGGCACACCAGGTACCTACTAGGTACCATGGCGGTATGCCGTCCTTGAACATCACTTTCACCGACGAGGAACTCGAAGCGGTCCGCGCGGCCGCCGCTGCCGAGGGCAAGTCCCTGAAGCAGTTCGTCCACGACCTGCCTCTGCGGGAGCAGCAGCGCCTGCAGTTCGTCCGCTATGCCGTCTCCTGGAGCGAGGCGCACCGCGCCGAGTTCGACGACGCCTTCCCCGACGAGATGCCCCCCACAGAAGCCCAGCGGGGAGCCGAAGCCGCCTGATGGTGCTCTACATCGACGTCCCCTGGCTCCTGGACGTCCAGGACCAGGCCGTCCTCGAAGACGTGAGCGTCGCCGACTACTCCGCCCTCGTCGCCGCCGTCGCCCGTCACAAGA
>NZ_VBVX01000756.1 GCF_005981925.1 Streptomyces albidochromogenes | reverse complement strand
CCGTGGATCGCCGCGGTCTTGATGCCCGACTTTTCCAGGAAGGTGGCCAGCTTGTCGCTGCCATGCTTGGTGCGGGCGAACACCAGGGTCTGCTCGCGGCTGTCCTGCGCCAGCAGGTGCAGCAGCAGGTCGCGCTTGCGGCCGGCGTCGACCGGATGCACGCGGTGGGTGATGGTTTCGGCCACGGTGTTCTTCGGCGTCACCTGGATCTGTTCCGGGTTGCGCATGAACTCCAGCGCCAACTGGCGGATGTTGTCCTCGAAGGTGGCCGAGAACAGCAGGGTCTGGCGGTTCTGCTTCGGCAGCTTGGCCAGGATGCGCTTGATCGACGGCAGGAAGCCCATGTCGAGCATGCGGTCGGCTTCGTCCAGGATCAGCACTTCAATGCCGGACAGGTCGACGCTGCGACGCTCAACGTGGTCGATCAGGCGGCCCGGGCAGGCCACCAG
>NZ_VBVX01000093.1 GCF_005981925.1 Streptomyces albidochromogenes | reverse complement strand
CTGTATAAGAGACAGGGCAGAGCGTGGACCAGGCGCAGCAGCTCCGCCAGGTCCCGGCCGCCGGCGGGCCGTACGGACGCGGGCAGCCGGTGCCACAGCGTCACCGGGTGGCCGTCCACCACGCGCGGCTTCGGTTCCGCGGCCCGGACGGCGGGGACGCCCGAGGAGGCGAGCCAGGCGGCCACGGCCAGTTCGCGCTCGGCGCGGGCCGTCAGCTCCGGGTCGCGCCGCCCCACCTTGGCGACCAGGGCGCCGGCCGCGAACACCGCGTTCTCGCCCAGCGCCAGCAGCTGCGCGTCGTCGGCGGTGGCGGGAAGCCCGGCGGTGGCCAGGACCTCGCGTGCTCGTGTCTCGTCCATGACCACGGATTCTCGCATCACCGCAGGTGGGGTTGACGAACCGACGACCCGTCAGCACGATGACGGGGGCCGCCGGGGCGGCCGTGGTCCGAACGGCCGAGCCGCCCGAAGGAGCCGATCACGTGATATCCACGACCGCGAAGGCGCGGTCCGGCAGAGGTTCCCGCAGGGGCGCGGACCACGGCGCCTGGTTCCTGGTGCTGCCCGCGCTCATCCCCATCCTCGTCCTCAGCGTCGGCCCGCTGCTCTACGGCGTCGCCCTCGCCTTCACCGACTCCCAGTCGGGCCGCACCACCGCCACCCAGTGGACCGGGCTGCTGAACTTCCAGGACCTGCTGCACGACACGCTGTTCTGGGACTCGTTCCGGATCGGCCTGCTGTGGGCGGTCGGCGTGACCGTTCCGCAGTTCCTGCTGGCCCTCGGCCTGGCCCTTCTGCTCAACCAGAACCTCCGCTTCCGCTGGCTGGCCCGGGCGCTCGCGATCATTCCCTGGGCCATGCCCGAAGTGGTCGTCGGCATCATGTGGCGGCTGGTCTACAACCCCGACGCCGGCATCCTGAACGAGACCGTCCGGGACCTCGGCCTGGGCGACGGGCGCGACTGGCTGACCGGCCTCGCCACCGCCCTGCCCGCCGTGATCCTCGTCGGCGTCTGGGCGGGCATGCCGCAGACGACGGTCGCCCTGCTCGCCGGCCTCCAGAACACCCCGCCCGAACTGCACGAAGCGGCCGCCCTCGACGGCGCGGGGGCGTGGCGCCGCTTCCGTACCGTCACCTGGCCCGCCGTCAAACCGGTCGCCCTCGCGATCACCGCGCTCAACTTCATCTGGAACTTCAACTCCTTCGCGCTGGTCTACGTCCTGACCAACGGCGGCCCCGGCGGCCGCACCCGCCTCCCCATGCTCTTCGCGTACGAGCAGGCCTTCCGGTACGGCCAGTTCGGGTACGCCGCCGCGATGGGCTGCGTCATGGTCGCGGTGATCTCGGTGATGCTCGCCTTCTACCTCGTGGGCCGCCTGAAGGGAGGCGACGACCAGTGACGATCCGTACCAGCAGGTCCGCGCGCGCCGGCCAGTACCTCGCGCTCCTCGCCTACCTGGTCTTTCTCGCCTTCCCGTTCCTGTGGCTCGTCTCGACGGCCTTCAAGCCGCCGCGCGAGCTCGGCTCACTGCACCCCACCTGGATCCCGCACAGCCCGACCCTCGACAACTTCCGCCAGGCGTTCGACGAACAGCCCCTGCTGGCGGCGGCGCTCAACAGCCTCGTCGCCGCGCTGTCGGCGGCCGTGATCGCGGTCCTCCTCGCGACCCCGATGGCGTACGTCATGGCCCGCCACCGCACCAAGCTGTCCGCCGCCGCCACCGGCTGGGTCGTGGTCAGTCAGGCGTTCCCCTTCGTCCTCGTGATCATCCCGCTGTTCCTGATCCTCAAGAACCTCCACCTCATCAACTCCCTGGTCGGCCTGGTCATGGTGTACGTCGTGTGGTCGCTGCCCTTCGCGCTCTGGATGCTGGTCGGTTACGTGAGGGCCGTACCGCGCGAGCTGGAGGAGGCAGCCGCCGTCGACGGCGCGAGCAGGCTCCGGACGCTCGTCTCCGTCGTCGCCCCCCTGCTGGCCCCCGGCATCGTCGCCACCGCGCTGTTCGCGTTCATCACCGCGTGGAACGAGTTCTTCTTCGCGCTCGTCCTGCTCAAGACCCCTTCGACGCAGACGTTGCCGGTCGTCCTCACCCACTTCCTCGGCGCCGAGGGCGTGGCCGACCTCGGCCCGCTCGCCGCCGCCGCCTGCCTCGCCACGCTCCCCTCCCTCGTCGTCTTCGCCCTCATCCAGAAGCGCATCACGGGCGGGATGACGGCCGGGGCGGTGAAGGCGTGATGCGAGGTCTGACCGGACGCGCGACGACCGTGCGGCGCACGCGGCTGGGCGCCGCGGCCGCCGTCCTCGCGCTGCTGCTCACCGGCTGCTCGGACGACGGCCGCGGGAAGGACGCCGACGGCGTGATCACCCTGCGTTTCCAGTCCCTCGCCTGGCAGAAGGAGTCCGTCGACGCCAACAGGGAACTCGTCGACGAGTGGAACGCCGCGCACCCCGGCGTCCGGGTCGAGTACGTCCAGGGCAGCTGGGACAGCGTCCACGACCAGTTGCTGACGTCCTTCGAGGGCGGTGAGGCGCCGGACATCATCCACGACGCCTCGGACGACCTCGCCGACTTCGCACACGGCGGCTACCTCGCCGATCTGCGCGAGCTGCTGCCCGCCCGGCTCAAGAACGACATCCCCCGGCGCAGCTGGCAGACGGCGACCTTCGGCCAGGGGGTGTACGGCGTGCCGTTTCTCCAGGAGCCGAGGGTCCTGATCGCGAACGAGAAGATCCTCAAGGCGTCCGGTGTACGCGTGCCGACCGTCAGGAACCCATGGTCCTGGGCCGAGTTCCGTCAGGTAGCCAAAGAACTGAGCGGCGGCGACGGAAAGACGTACGGTGTCGCCTGGCCCCTCAAGGACCCGGTCTCGGCCACCTTGAACCTCGGGCTCTCGGCGGGCGGGCAGCTCTTCCACCGGGGAACCGACGGCAAGGTGAAGGTGCGCTTCACCGAAGGCGACGCCGTCGTCCCGCGCACGATCCACGACCAGGTCGGCACCGACCGGAGCGCGTCGGCCGCCACGCTCGGCATGGGCGGCTCCGACACCCTGCCCGGCTTCTTCGGCGGCAAGTACGCCATGGTGCCGCTCGGCTTCTCCTACCGGCAGCAGATCGTCCAGCAGGCGCCCGAGGGCTTCGCGTGGAAGGTGCTGCCGGCCCCGGCGGGCGCCGACGGCCCCACGCAGGGGGTGAGCCCGCAGACACTTTCGATCGCGCGAGACAGCCCGTACAAGAAGGAGGCGATGGAGTTCATCGACTTCTTTCTGCGGCCCTCGAACATGGCGCGCCTCGCCAAGGGCGACTGGATGCTGCCGACCGGCGCCGCCGCTCTGAAGGACCCCGCCCTGCGCGCGGAGAAGGACGGCTGGGCGACCGGCGCCGCGCTCGCCGAGCACCTGGTCCCGGCGCCGGCCCAGTCCGTGCGCGGCTACCCCGAATGGAAGGACAAGGTGGCGACCCCCGCCTATCAGGAGTACTACAGCGGCGCGATCGACGCGCAGGAGCTGGAGAAGCGCCTGGTGGAGGACGGAAACCTGGTCCTCGCCCGCTACCAGCGCTGAAGGAGGAGGGGGTATAGGTTGCACGAGACGTCTCGTCTCGTTATGGTGGCGGCATGACATCACGCAGGCGTGCCCACATCGCCATGTTCTCCATCGCCGCCCCCGGGCACGTGAACCCGAGCATCGAAGTGATCCGGGAGCTCGTCGACCGTGGCCACCGCGTCTCGTACGCGATCCCGCCGTCCTTCGCCGACCGGGTCGCCGTCACGGGAGCCGACCCGGTCCGCTACACCACGACCCTCCCCACCGAGGACAACCCGGAGGCGTGGGGCACGGAGCTGATCGACAACATCGAGCCGTTCCTGAACGACGCGATCCAGGCGCTGCCCCAACTGGCCGAGGCGTTCGACGGGGACGAGCCGGATCTCGTCCTCCACGACATCACCTCCTACCCGGCCCGCGTCCTCGCCCACCGCTGGGGCGTGCCCGCCGTCTCGCTCTCCCCGAACCTGGTCGCCTGGGAGGGGTACGAGGAAGAGGTCGCGGAGCCGATGTTCGCCGAGCTGAAGCAGTCCGAGCGGGGGCGGGCGTACTACGCGCGCTTCCGCGCCTGGCTGGCGGAGAACGGTCTGGAGGGTCTGGACCCCGACGCCTTCACGGGCCGCCCGCCCCGCAGCATCGTCCTGATCCCCAAAGTCCTCCAGCCCCACGCCGACCGGGTCGACGAGTCGGTCCACTCCTTCGTCGGCGCCTGCCAGGGCGACCGGGCGGGCCAGGGCGGCTGGCAGCGCCCGGCCGGTGCGGACAAAGTCCTGCTGGTGTCGCTCGGTTCGACGTTCACCAAGGTGCCGGACTTCTACCGGGAGTGCGTCAAGGCCTTCGGCGACCTGCCGGGCTGGCATGTGGTGCTCCAGATCGGCAGGTTCGTCGAGGCGTCCGAGCTCGGCGAGGTGCCCGCCAACATCGAGGTGCGCGACTGGGTGCCCCAACTGGCCGTCCTCCAGCAGGCCGACGCCTTCATCACCCACGCGGGAGCCGGCGGCAGCCAGGAGGGCCTCGCCACCGGTACGCCGATGGTCGCCGTGCCGCAGGCCGTCGACCAGTTCGGCAACGCCGACATGCTCGTCTCGCTCGGTGTCGCCCGCAGGATCGACACCGCGGACGCGACCGCCGAGGCCCTGCGCGCCGCCGTCCTCGGCCTCCTCGACGACCCGGAGGTGGCCCGCAGGGCAGCGGAGATCCGCGCGGGTATGGCGGCCGAGGGAGGCACCGCCCGGGCCGCCGACCTCATCGAGGCGCAACTGCCCGTCGCGTGACCGGGGTAGCGTCTGCGTGATCGTCGGAGACCGGCACGGGGGGTACGGAAAGTGAAACGCAAGTGGTTCGCGCTGGTCTGCGGAAGCGCGCTCACGGCGACCGCCGTGGCGGCCGGCGCATGGACGACGTGGTTCCGGCCGCCGTACGCCCTGGCCGACACGCCGTCGGCCGACGTCACGGTGAGGGCGCACACGTCCCGGTACCCCGACGTCGCGGAGACGGCCGAGGACGTCGACGGCCTGCTCAGGGTGTACGTGCAGCGGCTCAAGGCCGGGGATGCCGAAGGGCTGGCGCGGCTCGCGGGACCGGACTACGACCGGCCCGACGCCGAGGCGCGCACGCTCGTGGGGAAGTACGGCGCGGGGGCGCGGGGGCACGTGGAGGCCACAGTCGCCGAAGGACTGGTGGACTACTTCCAGCAGGTGGAGCTGGTGTACGACAAGACCGGGCAGCGGCAGGAGCTTCTGCTCGTCAAGGACGACGGGCACTGGTGGGTCGCGCTCGGCGACGGTGACCCGGCCGCGGGGATGTGATTCGAGAAGGCGGCCCGCACGCCCCCGAGGGTGTGCGGGCCGCCCGCGCGCTCACGCGGCTCAGACGCGTATCCGCTCCGGCTCCTCCTCGGCCCGCGAGGACGCCGGCGGCGGCGGCGCGACCGCCGACTCGTCGTGGGTCAGGTCCGGCAGCCACCGCAGCCACCTGGGCAGGTACCAGTTGCGGTCGTCGAGCAGCGCCATCACCGCCGGCAGCAGGACGCCCCGGATGATCGTGGCGTCGATGAGGACGGCCGTCGCGAGCCCCACGCCCATCTGCTTCATCGACTGCATCGAGAGCGTGCCGAAGATGGCGAACACCGCGACCATGATGACCGCCGCGCTCGTCACCACCCCCGCCGTCGTCACCACGCCGTGCGCGATGGCGTCCCGGGTGGTCCTGCCCCGCATCCGCGCCTCACGGATCCGGGAGACGACGAAGACGTGGTAGTCCATCGAGAGCCCGAAGAGGATCACGAAGAGGAACAGCGGCAGCCACGAGATGATCGCGCCCACGCCCTCCGCGCCGACCAGTGAGGCGCCCCAGCCGTGCTGGAACACGGCGGTCAGGATTCCGTACGCCGCGCCCACCGACAACAGGTTGAGCACGATCGAGGTGACCGCGATCGTCAGCGACCTGAAGCAGAGCAGCATCAGCAGGAACGCGAAGACCACGACGAAGGCGAACACCGGCACCACCGCGCCGACGATCTGGTCGTTGAAGTCCTTCGAGCCGGCCACCTGCCCACTGATCGGCGCCTCCACACCCGCGACCTTGCCCAGGGTCTGGGGGCGCACCTCGTCGCGCAGCAGGTCCAGGCTCTTCTCGGCCCGCTCCTGATCCGAGCCGCCGACCAGCGGCACGTCGATGATCGCGATGTTCTCCTTCGCGTGCGTGACGACCTCGACCGGTCCCTGCGAGGCGCCCGACGACACGGCCCGCTCCCGGAAGTCCGCGATGGCCCGGCGCACCGGCGCGGCGTCGATGTCGTCGGCCTTCACCACGACCTCGGCCGGGTCCGCGCCGCCGGGGAAGGCCGCGTTGAGCCGCTCGTAGGTACGGACGATCGGCACCGAGTCGCCGAACTCCTGGTCCAGCGTGAGGTTCTGCGTCTTCATGCCGACCGCCGGCGCCGCGATCGCGACCAGCAGACCGACCGCCAGCACCAGCGACAGCTTCGGCCTGCGCAGCACGCGCGCGAGCACCGCACGCCAGAACCGGCTCTCGCCGTTGACCCCACCGCGCTTGAGCCGCCCGATCAGCGGCACGCGGCCCTTCTCGACGCGCTCGCCCAGCAGGGAGAGCAGCGCGGGCAGTACGGTGACCGAGCCGACCATCGCCACCGCGACGACCATCAGCGAGGCCAGGCCCATCGCCTCGAACTCCGCGAGCCCGGTGAAGAGCATCCCCGCCATCGCCACGCACACCGTCACGCCGGAGACGACGACGGCCCGCCCGCTGGTCGCCGCCGCGATCCGCAGCGCGGTCTGCGGATCGTGCCCGGCCTCCCGCTCCTCCCGCTCGCGCCGCAGGTAGAACAGGCAGTAGTCGACGCCGACCGCGAGTCCGACCAGCAGCATCACCGAGTTCGCCGTCTCGCTCATCGGCTGGACGTGGCTCACGACGCCCATCAGGCCCATCGTCGCCAGGATGGCGGTGATGGCGAGCGCGACCGGCAGCAGCGCGGCGACGAGCGCGCCGAACGCGATCAGCAGGATGCCCAGCGCGACCGGCACGGCGGAGAGTTCGGCCTGTTTGAAGTCGTCACCGAAGGCGTCTTCGAAGGTCTTGTTCATGCTGGCGCTGCCGATCTCCTCGATCACCAGCCCCCGGTGCTCGTCCTGGACGCCCGCGACGGCCTTCAGGACCGGCTCGACCCGCTCCGAGGCCGAGTCGGGGTCGCCGCGCAGAGTGAACTGCACCAGGGCGCTGCGGCGGTCCTTGGAGATCGTCCCGGTGTCGTACGGCGAGGTCACCGCGGCCACGTCACCGGTGCCCTCCACGGCGGTCATCACCGCTTCCACGGCCCGGCGGAACTCCGGGTCGCCGCTGGTCGTTCCCTCGGTGTCCGACTGGATCAGTACGCTCTCGCCCGCCGGTTCCTCGAGTTCCGCCTCCTCGACGATCCGCATCGCCGTGCCGACCTCGCCGGACAGCTGCTGGCTGTCCTTGACGTCGACCCGCCCCACCGCCGAGCCCAGTCCCATGGCCAGGACGACGAAGAGCACCCAGATGCCCACCGCCGCCCACCGGTGCCGGGCGCTCCACGCGCCGGCCCGGGCGGCTATCCCCCCGGCGGCGGTGTCCTTCGCCGCGCTCCTTGCCTTCCCCATGACCGGCCAGCCCCCTCGTGCTCCAGGGGTCGCGGCACCGCGCCGCCACCTCCACTGACGAAGCTAGGGGTGCGGCCGCCGGGTTCCCTCCTGCTGCTTGCCGAGCCGTGGGCCGGACTTCTCCACCCTGGGGGGAGGAGACGTCTCCCCCTGAGGGGGAAGGCCGGGACGCAAGCCCCTTACACGTAAAGGGGGTTGAGGTGGGCTGCCCGACTTGGCGCGCGCTGACCGTTTTCTTATTACGAAACCTTGTTATGTAAGTAACAGGCGCATGAAGGTCTTGATCTGAGCGCGTCAATCGGTCAGGGTTTCGAGTCAGCCCCGGGAGATCTTCCGGTCCGGAGGCCATTCCCCCCACATTTTGACGAGGAGACCCCTCTTCATGGCACTTCACAAGCGTTCCAGCCGTCTGAAGCTCACCGCGGCGATCACCGCCGTAGCGGCGGCGGCCGGAGTGACCGTACTCGGCTCGTCCTTCGCCGGAGCGGCACCCGCCGCCCAGGGCCACGTCTACGGAGCCGACGCCAAGGGCGCCGTCGCCGGCAGCTACATCGTGATGCTGGACGAGAAGGCAGACAAGCAGGATCTGGCCAAGGAGTACGGCGGCAAGCTCCAGCGGAACTACAGCTCCGCCATCAACGGCTTCTCCGCGAGCGGCCTTTCGGAGACCGAGGCCAAGCGCCTCGCCGCCGACCCGTCCGTCGCCAAGGTCGTCCAGAACAAGAAGTTCACGATCAACGCGACGCAGGACAACCCGCCGTCCTGGGGCATCGACCGCATCGACCAGGCCGACACGGCCGGCGACAGCAAGTACACCTACCCGGACAACGCGGGCGAGGGTGTCACGGCGTACGTCATCGACACCGGTGTCCGCATCTCGCACAAGGACTTCGAGGGCCGTGCGAGCCACGGCTTCGACGCCGTGGACAACGACGACTCCGCCGACGACGGCAACGGCCACGGCACGCACGTCGCCGGGACCATAGCGGGCGCCGCGCACGGCGTGGCCAAGAAGGCGAAGATCGTCGCCGTCCGTGTCCTGGACGACCAGGGCTCGGGCACCACCGAGGGCGTCGTCGCCGGCATCGACTGGGTCACCAAGAACCACCAGGGCCCGTCCGTCGCCAACATGAGCCTCGGCGGCGGCGCCGACGAGGCCCTCGACGAGGCGGTACGCAAGTCCATCGCCTCCGGCGTCACCTACGGCGTCGCGGCGGGCAACGAGTCGAGCGACGCCGGCCAGGGCTCGCCGTCCCGCGTGAAGGAGGCCATCACGGTCGCCTCCAGCACCAAGGACGACGCCCAGTCCGACTTCTCCAACTTCGGCGCGGTGGTCGACATCTACGCGCCGGGCTCGGACATCACCTCCTCCTGGAACGACAGCGACGAGGGCACCAAGACCATCTCCGGCACCTCCATGGCGACCCCCCACGTCGTCGGCGCCGCCGCGGTCTACCTCGCCGGCCACAAGGACGCCACCCCGGACGCCGTCGCCAAGGCGCTGACCGACGGCGCCACCGCCGACAAGATCGGCAACCCGAGCGAGGGCACCCCGAACAAGCTGCTGAAGGTCGTCGAGTAAGGACACGGCCCCAGCCCCGAACGGGCGGTCGTCGTACTCTCCCCCACGGGGTGCGGCGGCCGCCTATCGTGTGGGCCATGACCATGACGTACGCCGCTCTGCTGCGCGGAATCAATGTGAGCGGGCACAAGAAGGTGCCGATGGCGGAGCTCCGGGAGCTGCTCGCGGAACTGGGCCACCGGGACGTCCGCACGTACCTCCAGAGCGGCAACGCCGTCTTCACCACCGACGCGGGGGACTCCGAGGACGCCCTCGCCGCCGCCCTCGAACGGGCCGTCGAGAAGCACTTCGGGTTCCGCGTCGACTGCCTGGTCCGCAGCGGCCCCTACCTCGCGGCCGTGGCGGACGCTTGTCCCTTTCCTGCGGCCGAGCTGGAGGGCAAGCAGCTGCACGTCACGTATTTCTCCCGGCCCGTGACCGCCGACCGCTTCGCCCCCGTCGACCCGGCGGCGTACCTCCCCGAGGAGTTCCGCCTCGGCGACCGCGCCCTCTACCTCTACGCACCGGACGGCCTCGGCCGCTCCAAGCTCGCCGAAGCGCTCGCCAAGCCGGCCCTCCTCAAGGGGATCAGCGCGACCACCCGAAACTGGAACACGGTCGCCCGGCTCGTGGAGATGACACGATGACGTCCCGCCGCACGCGCCATGCCGTCATCGGGGCGGGGGCGGTGGCCGGCACCCGCGCGCCGGATCAGTGACGGCGGCGCACCTGACGGCCCCGGTGGACGCGGGCTGAGGGATACGTGCGCATCCCGCGGGCCTACGCGCTGACCGCCGCCAGGCCGACCGGCACCCGGGCCTCGTCGTAGCGCGTCAGCAGCAGCCGGGCCAGCTCCGGGCACGCGCCCAGTACCTCTCCCAGCACCTCCGCGCCCGACTCCCGCGCCCCGCGCGCGATCCGGTCCGGCAGGAAGCCGGGAGCGACGACGTACGGGGCGACGGCGACCCGCCGCACCCCGGGGACCGCCCGCACGTCCCGTACCGCGTCCTCGGTACGGGGGCGCCCGGCAGATACAGCGGAGGCGAACGCAGGCCGCACGGCGCACCAACCGGTGTGCCGCAGCTCCCGCGCGATTTCAGCGATCACTGCGATCGCCTCCGGGTCCGAGGAGCCCGCCGAGGCCAGAACGACCCCGGTCGAGCTCTTGTCACCGGGCGTCAGCCCGGCTTCGTACAGCCGCCGCTCCAGCGCGGTGAGCAGCAGCGGTGAAGGGCCGAGCACCCCCGCCTGGTGGATCCGCAGGCGCGGCAGCCGCGCCGACGCCTCGTGGAGTACGGCGGGGATGTCGGCCTTCGCGTGGAACGCGCGGGTCAGCAGCAGCGGCAGGGCCACCACGTCCCGTACACCCTCGGCCGCGAGGCCCTCCAGCACCCGGGGCACCGCCGGGGCGTTGAAGTCCAGGAACCCGGTCTCCACGCGCAGCCCGGGCCGCAGCGCCCGCACCCGCGCCACGAGCGCGTGCACGGTCGCGGCGTGCCGCGGATCGCGGCTGCCGTGCGCCACGACGAGGAGAACCGGACGACGGAACATGGTGATCAGCCCTTGGTCAGCAGGCCACGGCTGCGCAGCACGCGGCGCTCCAGCGGGGAGAAGAACAGCAGGTCGATGCCGATGCCGACGACCAGGATCAGGATGATGGTGGCCAGCACACCCGACATGTCGCTGTAGGTGCGGAAGTTCTCCATCAGCTGTCCCAGACCCGTCCCGAGGTCCGGCGAGTTGGCGATCAGCTCGGCCGCCATCAGCGAGCGCCACGAGAACGCCCAGCCCTGCTTCAGGCCGGCCAGGTACCCCGGCAGCGCGGCCGGCAGCAGGACGTGCCGGATGCCGTTGATCCCGGTGGCCCCGATGGTGCGGCCGGCCCGCAGGTACAGCGGCGGGATCTGGTCGACGCCGGCGACGAGCCCGTTCGCGATCGACGGTACGGCGCCCAGCAGCACCACCGCGTAGATGGTCGCGTCGGTCAGCCCGAACCAGATGATCGCGGCGGGCACCCACGCCACCGACGGCAGCGACTGGAGCCCGGACAGGATCGGCCCGATCGCCGCCCGTACCACCTTCACCCGCGCGACCAGCAGGCCGAGCGGCGTGCCGATGGCGACCGAGACCGCGAAGCCGAGGGCTCCGCGCGAGACGCTGGTCCAGATGTAGCCCAGCAGCGTGCCGTCGAGCCACATCTGCTCGACGGAGTGCCACACGTCGAGCGGGCCCGGCAGGACGTAGTCCGGCTTGAGGTCCGAGGCGGCGGCGAGCTGCCACAGGGTGAGGACCAGGGCGATGGCCACCAGCGGCGGCACCACCTTGGCCAGCAGGACCCGCCCGAGGCCGACCCGCTCGGTGGAGTGCGTGGTCTCCAGGGCGTCCAGGCCGGCCTCCAGGCCCGCCAGGTCGTTCTTGGGACGCGCGTCCCTCGTATCAGTGCTGGCCATGTCGGCGGATCTCCCCCCGCAGCTGTTCAGTGATCTCTACGGACAGGTCGGCGACCGCGGAATCCTCGATCCGGCGCGGCTGCGGGATGCCGACCTTCCACTCGCGCGCGATGCGCCCCGGACGGGACGACAGCAGCACCACGCGCTCGGCGAGGCGGACGGCCTCGCGGACGTTGTGGGTGACGAAGAGGACCGACACGCTGGTCTCGGACCAGATCCGCGTCAGTTCCTCGTGCAGTACGTCGCGGGTGATGGCGTCCAGCGCCGCGAACGGCTCGTCCATCAGCAGCAGGTCGCTGTCCTGGGCGAGCGCACGCGCCAGAGCGACGCGCTGGCGCATACCGCCCGACAGCTCGTGCACCCGCTTCCCGTACGCCCCCTTCAGTCGTACGAGCTCCAGCAGCCGCTCGGCCTCGCCGCGCCGCTCGGCCTTCGCCATGCCCCGCATCTTCAGGGCCAGTTCGATGTTCTTGCCCGCCGTCAGCCACGGGAAGAGCGCGTGCTCCTGGAACATCAGGGCGGGCCGTCCGCCGGGCACGTCGATGGTGCCCGCGGACGGCCGGTCGAGCCCGGCGACCAGGTTGAGCAGGGTCGACTTGCCGCAGCCGGAAGCCCCCAGCAGGGTCACGAACTCGCCCGGCGCGACATCGATGCTGATGTCGTCCAGTACGAGCTGCTGCGCGCCGGGCCGGCCGAACGACTTCGACACGTGGTCGATCCGTGCGGCGTACTGAGCCGTGTCCACGGGCGCGGCGGACTGCTTGAGGTCGAGTGTGGTGGCCATGAGCCTCACCTCCTGAGGGCGTTCCGGTTGCGGGAAGGGGCGGTTACTTGGCGCCGAGTCCGGCGTCCTCGACGGCGGGCTGCTTCTCGGCCTTCAGCACCTTGTTGAGGAGCGTCAGGTCGTAGATGCCGTCGAGCACCGGGTCCTTGAGGAGGCCGGCCTTCACCGCGTGATCCGCCTCGTCGCGCAGCGTCGAGGCGAGCGGGTCATTGGTCGTCTCGACGTTCGCGAAGGCCGGGTCGAGCACCTCGGCGGGCAGCTCCTTGCCGGAGTCCGCCTTGAGCTTGGCGTTGACGACGGCCTTCGCCTCGTCGGGGTTGGCCTTGATCCAGGCGTTGCTCTTCACGGAGCCGCGCAGCACCGCCTCGACGACGTCCGGGTGCTCCTTGAGGAACTTCTGGGAGACGATCACGTTCGTGATGACGAACTTGCCGTCCTTCCAGAGCTTCCTCTCGTCGAGCAGCACCTTGCCGCCGCCCGCGACCAGCTTGGACGCGGTGGGCTCCGGGACCCAGGCGCCGTCCAGCGCGCCGGACTCGAAGGAGGCGGGGATCTCCTTGTTGTCCTGACGGACGACGGAGACGTCGCCCTTGCCGGTGTCGGGGTCGACCTTCAGGCCCTTCTCCGACAGGTAGTTCAGCAGCGCCACGTCCTGCGTGTTGCCGAGCTGCGGCGTCGCGATGCGCTTGCCCTCGAGGTCGTCCAGGGACTTGATCTTCTTCGGGTCGACCACGAGCGAGACGCCGCCGGAGGCCGAACCCGAGATGATCCTGAGGTTCTGTCCCTGGGACTTCGTGAAGCCGTTGATCGCGGGGGAGGGGCCGATCCAGCCGATGTCGATGGCGCCGGCGTTGAGGGCCTCGATCTCCGACGGGCCCGCGTTGAAGACCTGCGGCTTGACCTCGGTGCCGCCGAGCTCCTTCTGGATCAGGCCCTTCTGGAGGCCGACCAGGGCGGTGGCGTGGGTGACGTTCGCGAAGTAGCCGATCCGGACTTCGTCGACGCCGCCGATCTTCTCGCCCTTGGCGACGGGGGCGACCTTGTCGTCCTTCTCGGCCTTCGAACCGTAGCCGCAGGCACCCAGCACGCCGATCAGCAGCGGCAGGGCGGCGGCAGCGGCGAGGCTGCGGCGAAGGGTGGTACGGGGGGCTTGCACGGGAGGCGTTCCTCTCGATGGCCCGGCGTCACACCTCTCGCGCTGAGCGGGGTGTGCCCGGGAATCCGGCGGGTCTTCGTCGGTACGGCGGACGGTGGTGCGGCAGGGCGCGCAAGCGGTGCGCGTACGTCATCGGGCACATCGCCCGACCCCGCCCTGGCCGCTGCCGAGGGTGCCGCTGCCGACGCGGCCGCCCTCTTTCGCGAACGTCGCGTAGATGTCGAGGGGTGGCATCAGAAGTCCCACCCCTCGTCGTCCGCCACGGCCTTCACCGTCTCGGCGGCGAACGAGTCGCCCGCCATGCCGGCCGCCAGCGTCGTACCGTCCGCCGGGTCGATCAGCAGGAACGATCCCGTGCGGCGCGAGTCGCGGTACGCGTCGAGCGCGAGCGGCTCGGCGGTACGGACCTTCACCCGGCCGATGTCGTTGGCGACGAGCCGGCCCGGGTCCGGATGCTGGGACAGGTCGTCCAGCGTCAGCCGCGACGGGATCTCCTTGACGATCGCCTTGACCGTGCGGGTGGTGTGCTTGAGCAGCACCCGCTGGCCCACGGTGAGCGGCTGGTCCGCCACGTGGCAGACGGTCGCCTCGACGTCCTGCGTGGTGCGCGGCGCGGAACCGCTCGGCGCGATCAGGTCGCCGCGCGAGATGTCCAGGTCGTCGGCGAGCGTGACGGTCACCGACTGCGGCGCCCACGCGATGTCGACGGCCTCGCCCAGCGCGTCGATGCCGGCGATCGTCGACGTACGGCCCGACGGGAGCACCGTCACCTCCTCGCCCACGCGCAGCGCCCCGGACGCGATCTGGCCGGCGTAACCCCGGTAGTCGGGGTGCTCGGCGGTCTGCGGGCGGATCACGTACTGGACGGGGAAGCGGGCCTTGCAGCTCGCCAGGTCGTGGCTGACCGGGACCGTCTCCAGGTGCTCCAGCACGGTCGGGCCGCCGTACCAGTCCATGTTCGCCGAGGGCTCCACGACGTTGTCACCGGCCAGCGCCGAGATCGGGATCGCGGTGATCTCCGGCACGCCCAGCGAGGCGGCGTACGCCGTGAACTCCTCGGCGATCGCGGCGAAGACGGGCTCGGCGTACTCGACCAGGTCCATCTTGTTGACGGCCAGCACCACGTGCGGGACGCGCAGCAGGGCCGCCACCGCCGCGTGGCGGCGGGTCTGCTCGACGACGCCGTTGCGGGCGTCGACCAGCACGACCGCCAGCTCGGCGGTGGACGCGCCCGTCACCATGTTCCGGGTGTACTGCACGTGCCCGGGGGTGTCGGCGAGGATGAACCGGCGGCGCGCGGTCGCGAAGTAGCGGTACGCCACGTCGATGGTGATGCCCTGCTCGCGCTCGGCCCGCAGACCGTCGGTCAGCAGGGCCAGGTCGGGCGCCTCCTGACCGCGCTTGAGGGACGCCGCCTCGACGGCCTCCAACTGGTCGGTGAGGATCGACTTGGAGTCGTGCAGCAGCCGCCCCACGAGGGTGGACTTGCCGTCGTCGACGGAACCGGCCGTCGCGAAACGCAGCAGGGTGGTGGCCGACAACTGCTCGGTCAGGCCCGTGGTGGTGGTCATGGTTAGAAGTACCCCTCGCGCTTGCGGTCTTCCATCGCGGCCTCGGACATCTTGTCGTCGGCGCGGGTCGCGCCCCGCTCGGTGAGCCGGGAGGCGGCGATCTCGGCGATCACGGCTTCGAGCGTCGTGGCGTCGGAGTCCACGGCGCCCGTGCAGGACATGTCACCGACTGTGCGGTAGCGGATCAGCCGTGTCTCGACCCGCTCGTGCTCCTTGGGGCCGCCCCACTCGCCCGCCGTCAGCCACATGCCGTTGCGGGCGAACACCTCACGCTCGTGGGCGTAGTAGATGGCCGGAAGTTCGATCTTCTCGCGGGCGATGTACTGCCACACGTCCAGCTCGGTCCAGTTGGACAGCGGGAACACGCGCACGTGCTCGCCCGGCGCGTGGCGGCCGTTGTAGAGCTGCCACAGCTCGGGGCGCTGGCGGCGCGGGTCCCACGCGGAGAACTCGTCGCGCAGCGAGAACACCCGCTCCTTGGCGCGCGCCTTCTCCTCGTCGCGCCGCCCGCCGCCGAACACCGCGTCGAAGCGGTGCTGCTGGATGGCCTCGGTCAGCGGCACGGTCTGGAGCGGGTTGCGCGTGCCGTCCGGCCGCTCCCGCAGCTTCCCGGCGTCGATGTACTCCTGCACGGACGCGACGTGCAGCCGCAGCCCGTGCTCGGCGACCGTGCGGTCGCGGTACTCCAGCACCTCCGGGAAGTTGTGCCCGGTGTCGACGTGCAGCAGCGAGAAGGGGACCGGCGCCGGCGCGAACGCCTTGAGCGCCAGGTGCAGCATGACGATGGAGTCCTTGCCGCCGGAGAAGAGGATCACCGGCCGCTCGAACTCGCCCGCCACCTCGCGGAAGATGTGGACGGCCTCGGACTCCAGGGCGTCCAGGTGGCTGAGCGCGTACGGGCTGTCGGTGCCCTCGTTGACGCTGGTGGCGGTCGTCGTCATGCCAGACCCCTTTCGGTGAGCAGCGCGTGCAGCGCGGCTGCGGACTCCTGCACGGTCTGCTGGTGCGACTCGATGCGCAGGTCGGGCGACTCGGGAGCCTCGTAGGGGTCGTCGACCCCGGTGAGTCCGGAGATCTCGCCGGCCGCCTGCTTGGCGTACAGACCCTTCACGTCGCGTACGGAGCACACGTCCACCGGCGTGGCGACGTGCACCTCCAGGTACGCGGTGCCCTCGCTCTGGTGGCGCTTGCGTACGGCCTCGCGGCTGTCCGCGTACGGCGCGATGACGGGCGCCAGGGCCAGCACGCCGTTGCGGGCGAGCAGTTCGGCGACGTAACCGATCCGCTGGACGTTGGTGTGCCGGTCCTCGCGGCTGAAGCCGAGGCCCGCCGAGAGGAACTCGCGGATCTCGTCGCCGTCCAGCACCTGGACACGGCGGCCTTCGGCCTTCAGCCGCGCGGCCAGCTCGTAGGCGATGGTGGTCTTGCCGGCGCTCGGCAGACCCGTGAGCCAGACAGTGGCCCCAGTCACGTGGTTCTCCTGATCGTTCGTCATCAGCCGTGCAGCCCGCATTCCGTCTTGTTGCGCCCGGCCCAGCGGCCGGCCCGGGCGTCCTCGCCCTCCTCGACCCTGCGGGTGCAGGGCGCGCAGCCGACGGACGCGTAACCGTCCATCAGCAGCGGGTTGGTGAGGACGCCGTGCTCGGCGACGTACGCCTCCACGTCCTCCTGCGTCCAGCGGGCGATCGGCGAGATCTTGACCTTCTGCCGCTTCTCGTCCCAGCCGACGACCGGGGTGTTCGCCCGGGTCGGGGACTCGTCGCGGCGCAGGCCGGTCGCCCAGGCGCGGTAGCCCTTGAGCCCGTCCTCCAGCGGCTTGACCTTGCGCAGGGCGCAGCACAGGTCGGGGTCGCGGTCGTGCAGCTTCGGCCCGTACTCGGCGTCCTGCTCCTCGACGGACTGCCAGGGCAGCAGCGTGATGACGTTGACGTCCATGACGGCCTCGACGGCGTCCCGCGTCCCGATGGTCTCCGGGAAGTGGTAGCCGGTGTCGAGGAACACGACGTCCACGCCGGGCCTGGCGCGGGAGGCGAGGTGGGCGACGACGGCGTCCTCCATGGAGGAGGTCACGCAGAAGCGGTCACCGAAGGTGTCGGCGGCCCACTTGAGGATGTCCAGGGCGGAGGCCTCTTCGAGGTCCCGCCCGGCTTGTTCCGCCAGCGACTTGAGATCTTCCTGAACCACTGTCATATCTCGTCCCCTCCACCGTCGTCGCGCCGGACCCCGCGGGCGAGCAGCCCGAGGAACTTCAACTGGAAGGCGCGGTTGCACGCCGCGCATTCCCACGCGCCGTGACCGGTCTCGTTGGGCCGCAGGTCCTCGTCGCCGCAGTACGGGCAGTGGAACGGCGCCGCACGCTCGCTCATGACAGGTCCCCGTCGCCCGCGCGGGCCACCCAGGTGGCGAACCGCTCGCCGGACTCGCGCTGCTCCTGGAAGCGGAGCAGGACGCGCTCGACGTAGTCGGGCAGCTCGGCCGAGGTGACCTTCAGGCCGCGGACCTTGCGGCCGAAACCGGCCTCGAGACCGAGCGCGCCGCCCAGGTGCACCTGGAAGCCCTCGACCTGGTTGCCGTCGGAGTCCAGGACCAGCTGACCCTTGAGACCGATGTCCGCCACCTGGATACGGGCGCAGGCGTTGGGGCAGCCGTTGATGTTGATGGTGATGGGCTCGTCGAACTCCGGGATGCGCCGCTCCAGCTCGTCGATGAGCGACGCGCCGCGCGCCTTCGTCTCGACGATCGCCAGCTTGCAGAACTCGATGCCGGTGCAGGCCATCGTGCCGCGCCGGAAGGGGGACGGCGTGACCCGCAGGTCCATCGCCTCCAGGCCGGCGACCAGCGACTCGACCTGCGCCTCCTCGACGTCGAGCACGATCATCTTCTGCTCGGCGGTGGTCCGCAGCCGGCCGGAGCCGTGCGCGCCGGCCAGGTCGGCGATCTTGGTCAGCGTTGCGCCGTCCACGCGGCCGACGCGCGGGGCGAAGCCGACGTAGAAGCGGCCGTCCTTCTGCCGGTGCACACCGAGGTGGTCGCGCCAGGTGCCGGTGGGCTGCTCGGGCGCGGGACCGTCGACGAGCTTGTGCTTGAGGTACTCGTCCTCCAGGATCTGGCGGAACTTCTCCGGACCCCAGTCGGCGACGAGGAACTTCAGGCGGGCGCGGGTGCGCAGGCGCCGGTAGCCGTAGTCGCGGAAGATGCCGATGACGCCGCCGTAGACGTCCGGGACCTCGTCGAGCGGCACCCAGGCGCCCAGCCGGACACCCAGCTTGGGGTTGGTGGACAGGCCGCCGCCGACCCACAGGTCGAAGCCGGGCCCGTGCTCGGGGTGCTCGACGCCGACGAACGCGACGTCGTTGATCTCGTGCGCGACGTCGAGCTGCGGGGAGCCGGACACCGCGGACTTGAACTTGCGGGGCAGGTTGGAGAAGTCCGGGTTGCCGATGAAGCGGCGCTGGATCTCGTCGATGGCGGGGGTGCCGTCGATGATCTCGTTCTCGGCGATGCCCGCGACGGGCGAGCCGAGGATGACGCGGGGCGTGTCGCCGCACGCCTCGGTCGTCGAGAGCCCGACCTCTTCGAGCCGCCGCCAGATCTCCGGTACGTCCTCGATCCGGATCCAGTGGTACTGGACGTTCTGCCGGTCGGTGAGGTCGGCCGTCCCGCGCGCGAACTCCTGCGAGATCTCACCGATGACGCGCAGCTGCTCGGTGGTCAGCCGGCCGCCGTCGATGCGCACGCGGAGCATGAAGTACTCGTCGTCCAGCTCCTCCGGCTCCAGGATCGCGGTCTTGCCGCCGTCGATCCCGGGCTTGCGCTGGGTGTAGAGGCCCCACCAGCGCATGCGTCCGCGCAGGTCGTTGGGGTCGATGGAGTCGAAGCCCCGCTTGGAGTAGATCGTCTCAATGCGTGTCCGCACATTGAGACCGTCGTCGTCCTTCTTGAACTGCTCGTTGCCATTGAGGGGGGTGAAGTGACCTACGGCCCACTGACCCTCGCCACGGTGGCGTCCGGCCTTGCGGCGGGGCGTGACGGTAGCGGGCTTATCCGGCGTGGCGGCCATGGTTGTTCGTCCTTCTCTGGCGGCTCAAGGGGTGGCGGTACGCGCCGACCGTCCCCATGACCAGCGAAAGACGGTCGGACACGGCAGACCGGAGTGCCCCGCCGGGTGGGCGGGGATCACGCGCGTATCGGGGTGGCCGGCTCGTCCGCGACGGCGGGGACGGCTAGTGGGTGCGGCGGTGCTGTGCTGTCAGCCCACCGGACAGATGGCGCTGGACATGCGGCCGAGGTCGACGTGCCGCCGACTCACCAAGGCAACTCCAGCTGAAGACATGACGGAAGCGTGTCACGGGGATCTCCGGCCAGTCCACCACCGCCCACAATGTGGACAACAATGTCCCGAATGGCGAGACGGTGTGTCACCGGTCACTTTCGCGGCGACTTTCGGCCGGGTCCGTCGGCCGGTCCCGGGCCGGTCCGGGACCGGCCACCCGGGCGCGGGTTCCGGCCCTCGCCCGCAGGTCGCTCAGGCCCGCGCTCCGGGCCACGGCCCCGGGCTCGCCACGTCCGCCTCCTCGGCGGTCTTCGTCTCGAAGAGCCGGAAGCCCCGCCGCAGGTAGTTGTCCATGGCGTGCGGCCCGTCCTTGCTGCATGTGTGCAGCCACACCCGCTTCGTCTGCGGCCGCTGCGGCCACCGCTCGGCCAGGTCCCACGCGCGCGCGACCCCGTAGGACAGCAGATGGCCGCCGATCCGCCGACCCCGGAAGGCCGGGAGCAGACCGAAGTACATGATCTCCACGACGCCCTCGTCCTGCGGGTCCAGTTCGACGTACCCGGCGGGAGTGCCGTTCTCGTACGCGACCCAGGTCTCGACACCCGGCCGGTCCAGCGCCGCCCGCCACTGCTCGTACGTGAGCCCGAGCCGGTCCGTCCACCGGATGTCGCCGCCCACCGCCGTGTAGAGGAAGCGGCTGAACTCGGGGGAGGGGATCTCCGCCCGGACGATCCGCAGGTCACCGGGCGGCGCCGCGGCCGGCCGCAGATCGTCGGGAGAGGTCTGTTCCAGGGACCAGGTGGTCACGGTCACGGTGCTCATGCGGCAAGCGAACCATGCGCCCGGGCCCTGGCCAAAGCCGGGCGCGTACGGGATGATCTCGCCGCGCCACGCCACCCCCCGCATCCCTTGGCAGAAGGATGTCCATGTCCCGTCGCACACCCCGCGGCCTGCTCGTCGCGGCCACCCTCACCGCGGCCCTCGCCTCCCTGACGGCACTGACCGTGCCCGCCGGAGCATCGGCCGGTCCGCAGGCCCGCCTTTTCATGGTCAACCCCGTCCAGTCCTCGAACGACCAGTCGCTGACCGACGCGAAGGACTCCGCGGCCGCCGTCCCCTCGTCCGCCTACGCCGCCGCCGCCCTGCGCAACCTCGACGCGAGCGGCGGGCTGTCCGGCAGGTGGGCCTCCGTGAGATCGGACACCGGCGCCTCCGCGAAGATCGCGGACGCGGGGGCGTACGACCGCCACGACGACCAGTTCGAGCAGGTCATGGCCTACTTCTGGGTCAACGAGTCGCAGGAGTACCTCCAGGGCCTCGGCTTCGGCAGCGAACTGCCCGGGGCCAACGACCGGGCGCAGCCGATCCGTATCAACCAGTGGGGCTCCGACAACTCCTTCTTCACCGACAAGAAGGCGGAGATCCGCTTCGGCAAGGGCGGCGTCGACGACGCCGAGGACGCCGACGTCGTCATGCACGAGTACGGCCACGCCGTGCACCACGCGCAGGTGCCCGGCTTCGGCACGTCGGTGGAGGCGGGCGCGATCGGTGAGGCGTTCGGCGACTACCTCGCCGTGACGGTCGGCGCGCACGCGGCGGCGAAGTACGGCTGGCCCCTCAAGGCCGACCTGGCGTGCGTCGCGGACTGGGACGCGGTCTCCTACTCCTCGACCGCGCCGCACTGCCTGCGCCGCGTAGACGGCGACAAGGTGTACGACGACCGGGTCGGCCAGGTGCACGCCGACGGCCAGATCTGGTCCCGGGCGCTCTTCGACATCCGCTCGCGGCTCGGCGCGCGCACGGCGGACCGCGTCATCGTGAACGCCCAGTTCGGCTTCGCCCCGGACACCAGCTTCTCGGACGCGGCCCGCACCACGATCGCCACCGCCCGCGCGATGCACGGCGCGGCGGCCGAGACGGCGGTACGGGACGCCTTCCGGGCCCGCGGGATCCCGGGCGTCTAGTACGCCCGCTTCCCCCGCCGGCCTCCCGCCGGCGGGGGAGAGGCGCCGCGCCGGACGGCCGCTGGTCGCAGCCGGTGCGCGAGGGCGACTGCCCGCCGCCGGGGTTCGCCGTCCGCCGCGAGGGCGGGACCGGCGGTGAGGGGCGCCCCCGGTGCGCCCCGTCCCCGGACCCCGGCCGGGCCGCGCCCCCCTTTTA
>NZ_VBVX01000755.1 GCF_005981925.1 Streptomyces albidochromogenes | reverse complement strand
TTTATGCCGAGAAAATTTATTGTGCGTTGAGAAGAACCCTTAACTAAACTTGCAGACGAATGTCGGCATAGCGTGAGCTATTAAGCCGACCATTCGACAAGTTTTGGGATTGTTAAGGGTTCCGAGGCTCAACGTCAATAAAGCAATTGGAATAAAGCACCTATGATTATTTAAAAATATAAGTTATAATACATTCAAAAATATTTTTGAATGAGGTGTATTATGATTCAAACGGTTGTTGCTGCTGCTGTTCTTTATATTGCTACAGCAGTTGATTTATTAGTAATTTTATTAATATTTTTTGCTAGAGCAAAGACTAGAAAAGAATATAGAGATATTTATGTTGGTCAATATTTAGGGTCTATTATTTTAATATTAGTTAGTTTGTTTTTAGCTTTTGTATTAAATTATGTTCCAGAAAAGTGGATATTAGGTTTATTGGGTTTAATAC
>NZ_VBVX01000092.1 GCF_005981925.1 Streptomyces albidochromogenes | reverse complement strand
CCCCCGGGCAGTATCGAGCACATCGACGCCAACCCCGCCGGAATCCGGCCGCAGCTGCGAGGAGATCGCTATGTCAGCCACCCCCACCCCTGCCGCGACGAGTTCGGCCACAACGGTGGGTTCCGCCACGGCCGCGAAGCCCGTCGCCGAGGCCACCCGGGCCGTGGTGCAGGAGTTCCTGGCCGCACGAATGGCCGGGGACGCCGGGCGGCTGGTAGCGCTGTTCGCCGACGAGGTCGACTGGCTGCTCGCCGAGAACCCCGCAGTGCCGTGGATCCGTCCGCGCTCCACCGCCGCCGAATGCGCCGCGCAGTCCGCGGAGTTGCTGGAGTACACCGTGCCCGGGGAGGCGCGCGCCCGCGTCGACACCTTCCTCGTCGACGGCACCGACGCTGTCCTGATGGGACAGGTCTCGGGGACCGTACGGGCGACGGGGAAGTCCTTCGCGGGCCCGTTCGCGCTGCGCCTCACCGTCGAGGACGGCCGCATCACCCGGCACCACCTCTACGAGAACAGCCTGTCCATCGCTGAGGCCTGCGCCCCTTGAGGGCGCGGACGGCCGGGACCTGGTCTCCGCGCTGGGCTGCCCGCACGCTGCTGGGCCCGTACGGCCGCGTCGTCCGCGCCTGGGGGCAGCCCGCTGCCGACGCTCAGGTTCAGGGCTCGCGCCGGTCCGGCGACCGGGCCGGCGGGGTGGTGCGGAGCTCGACGGCCGACTGGCGGGTCACGTGTGCCCCTCATGGGCGGGCCGGGGCACGTTCAGGGCCAGGACGGCGGTGTCGTCGTCCACGCCGGTGCCGAAGGTGTCGAGCAGCTCGCGGATCGCGGCCACAGCACCGTCCGCGGTCGTGGGGGCGAGCGATTGGGCGAACTCCAGAAACGCCTCGTCGCCGTAGCGTCCGCCGGCGCCGGCGGAGTGTGCTTCGGTGAGGCCGTCGGTGTGCAGGAGCAGGGTGTCGCCCGGGTCGAGGCGGATGGTGGTGGTGGCGATGTGCGCGTCGGGCAGGACGCCGATGAGCTGGCCCCCGGGGGTGGTCAGGTAGTCGACATGGCCGTCGGCGCGCATCAGCAGCGCCGGCGGGTGGCCGCCGCTGGCCAGGGTGACGCGGAAGCCGCCCGCGTCGCCGTCGGGAGTGAGCAGGCCGAAGATGACGGTGCAGAAGCGCGGGTCGTCGCCGGCGTACTCGTGGTTCATCACCGTGTTGAGGTTGGTGAGGACGGCGGCCGGGTCCGGGTCGTAGACGGCGGCGGCGCGCAGTGTGTAGCGGGCCAGGGAGGTGACGGCGGCCGCGGCCGCGCCCTTGCCGCACACGTCGCCGAGGAAGAACCCCCAGGTGCCGGAGGCGAGGGGGAACAGGTCGTAGAAGTCGCCGCCGACCTCGTCCGGCGAGGCGATGTGGTAGTGCGCGGTGACGTCCAGGCCGGGCACGTTGGCCAGGGCGGGTGGCAGCAGCGTCCTCTGCAGGGTGGTGTTCAGACGTACGAGGCGTTCGCGTTCCCGCTCGGATTCCTGGCGGGCGCGGAGCAGCTCGGTTTCGTAGGCGCGGCGGTCGCGGGCGTCGAAGACGGTGGTGCGGATCAGCAGGGGCAGGCCGTCGCTGCCCGCCCTGACCGTGGAGGTCACCAGGACCGGAAGGCGGCTGCCGTCGGCGGCCTTCAGTTCGAGGGCGATGCCGTGGATCTCGCCCTGCATCCGCAGGAGCGGGGCGAAGTGGGTCTCGTGGTAGAGGCGGCCGCCCACGGTGAGCAGGTCGGAGAACGTTCTGCGGCCGACCAGGTCGTCGCGTTCGTAGCCGAGCCAGTCCAGCAGAGTCGTGTTGATCTTCGCGATGGTGCCGTCCAGCAGCGTGGAGAGGTACCCGCACGGCGCATGCTCGTACAGGTCCTCGGCGCTGTACTCCAGCAGTGCCGAGAACAGGTCCCGCTGCTGTTCTTCCCCCTCTGCCGGCTGATCCATACCGTCCGCCTTGCTCTCCGATCTCCCCCGCCGCATGCGGGCGCGCTACCCCTACGAGTCATTGAACGCCACGGAAGCCCGCCCTGCTCAGCCAGGCGCCTGCCTCCCGGCCGAGGCCGACCAGCTCCCGTGGCGCCATGGCGTCCCGGGACAGCGGACCGTGGAGAACGACCGGCACTCCCGCGTGAGCGCTCTACGTCGCCTCGGGCCGCGCCAACTCGACTCGCGGCGCGTCGGCATCGCCCGCGACCGGGTCCAAAGGCCGCTGAAGCCGGCAGCGGGCGGACGTGGTGGGGGCGGTGAGGACTGCGAGGCAGGCGACGACGAGGGCGATGCCGGTCCAGCCGGCGGCGGGGAGGCGTTCGCCGACGACCAGGACGGCGAGCACGGCCGCGACCGCCGGTTCGAGCAGGGAGAGCGTGGTGGCCGTACTCGCGGGCACGCGCGCGAGCCCCCAGCCGAACAGGACGTAACCGGCGAACATGGGGACGAGCGCCATGTAGGTGCCCACGGCCGCGTTGGACCAGGAGCCGACGAGCGGGGCGCCGGTCGCCAGCAGGACGGGCAGGAGGAGCAGTCCGCCGAGCCCGAAGACGGCACCCATGGCCGCACGGGACGGAACCCGGCGGGTGATGAGCCGGTGCGCGGCCCAGGAATACAGGGCGTAGGTCGTGGCGGCGACGAGTCCGAGGCCGATGCCGAGCAGGGTCGCGGCAGCCGAGGCGCGTCCCCCGCCGCCGGAGGCGTGAGCGGCTTCCGCGACGCACAGGAGGATCGTGCCGAGCAGGCCGAGGGCGGCCGCCCATGTCCAGCGGCGCGTGAGCCGTCGGCGGTCCACGACGCGCTCGATCAGGGCTGAGACGAGGGGGGCGGTACCGATCGACACCACGGTGCCCACGGCGACCCCGGCCAGGTGCATGGAGCTGTAGAACGCGAGGGGGTACACGGCGACCGCGAACGCGCCGAGCAGCACCGTGCCGGGCTGGGCGCGGAGGCGGGGTACGTGGTGTGCGATCTGCGGGGCGGCGACGAGGGCTTGGAGGAGCCCGCCCAGGCCCATGGCGACGGCGGCGATGGCGAGAGGGCCCACGTCCGGGGCGAACGTGGCGGCCGTACCCGTCGTACCCCACAGAACGGAGGCCGCCAGCACGCACACTGCCCCCAGCCCTGCTCCTGCTCCTGCTCCTGCTCCTGCTCCTGCTCCTGCTCCTGCGGACCGGTCGTGTCCGGTGGACCGCTTCACAGCCGCTCCAGCAGAGTTGTCGCCATCGAGCGGGCGTGCTGGAGGCGGTCTCCGTCGCCTTCCAGTCCGGCGCGGGCCATCGCGCCCTCCAGGAGGAAGGCGAGGTGCTCGGCCGTCGCGCGTGCCGCGTCGGGGCGTTCGGGCAGCAGGTGTTCCAGGTGGCCGGCGATGAGCCGCTCGACCTGCTCCTTGTGGGCGCGGACGACAGCCCGGCCTTCGTCTCCGGCCGGAAGCTCGGCGGCGGCGTTGAGCAGGCCGCAGCCGCGGAAGCCGTGCTCGTACGCGAATGCCGCGTGGTCGGCGTACGCGTCGAAAACGGCCAGGACGCCGTCGCGCGGGCCCTGGGCCCGTTCCAGCCGTGCGCGGTACAGGCCGAGCCACTCCTCGTGCCGGGCGTCGAGGTAGGCCCGCACCAGGTCGGCCTTGGAGGAGAAGTTGTTGTAGAGACTCATCTTCGCCACGCCGGCCTCGGCGGTGATCGTGTCGATGCCGGTCGCCGCCACACCGTCGGCGTAGAAGCGACGGGCCGCCGCGGCCAGCAGTCGCTCCCGGGCCGGACGCCGCCTCCCGCGCTCCGCCGTGTGCACACCGGTCTCGCTCATCACAGTCCAAACTAGGTAGGTAGGTCTACCTAGACTAGCTGAGCGGCGGGACTGGCGAAACCGGAGCCGTAAGACGCGGCGTGGCCCCCCCGGCGGCCGGGACCATCGGACTACGTCTTTGGTGCCGCCGCAGCCGGGTCGGTGGGCCGATTCGTCGAACACCCACGGCCGTTAGCGTCGCACCATGCGTATAGGACTTCTTGGCACCGGCAACGTCGCCCGAGCACTGGCCCACGGCTGGCGCGCCGCAGGACACGACGTACTCCTCGGTTCCCGCCGGCCGCGGGAGCGGACAGACCTCGGCCTCCCGGTGGCGGGCCTCGACGAGACAGCCGCTCACGCGGAGGTACTGGTCAACGCCACCCCGGGGGCTGTGTCCGTGGAGCTGCTGCACTCCGTCGGGGCACCGGCGCTGGCAGGCACCTTGCTGATCGATGTCGGGGTCGGTCTCTCCGACGACTTCGCCGAGCTCTCGCACCCCAACAGCAGCCTGGGTGAACAGATCCAGGACGCCTTCCCGCTGACTCCCGTCGTCAAGACGCTGTGCACCATGGACTCCACCGCGATGACCGCGCCGGAGAGCCTCGACGGCCCCAGCACCGTCTTCCTGTCCGGCGACGACGCCGAAGCCAAACGGACCACCGGCCGACTGCTCACCGACCTCGGCTGGCCCCCGTCGTCCCAGCTCGACATCGGCGGCATCACCACCGCACGAGGACAGGAGCACTTCGCCCTGCTGTTCATGGGCATCGCGAACGGGCTGGGCTCCCACACCTTCAACATCAAGGTGGTCACCCGCTCCCCCGCCCGGGCCCTGCCGTCCGAGCCGGCCTGACCGACGGAAGCCGGGGCACCGCGCAGCGGTCACCGGTGCGCGGCGCCCCCGCCGATGTCCGCAACCGATATGCCGGTGGGGGGCCGCCCCTGGGCCGGTCGGGCGGTCCCGCAGGGGACGCGGGTGCGGCGTGGGCCTCCCGGGGCCGCGGCCCGGCATGATGTGTCGCCCCGCGGAACACCGTGGTGACGGGACAAGCCCCCGGCGGGCGCCGGAGAGGAACGCTCATGCCGAAGCTGCCCTCGCTGGCCGAGTCCCTCGGTGCCGGCCGGCGAGCGGTGCGCGTCACGGTGGCGTCGGTGGCCGGTTTCTACCCCGCGGCGTACCTGCTGGACCGGCCGGTCCTCGCCGTCTACGCCCTGTTCACGCCCATCGCGTTCGGTGTCCTGTCGCCGCTCCCGGGGTCCGGCCGCCGGCGCGCGGGCACCGTACTGCGCGCCGTGGCGGCCGCCGCCTTGCTGATCGTCCTCGGCACCGTCCTCGCGGTGACGACCTGGTCGGCCGCCACCGGCATGCTCCTCATGGGGTTCGTCCTGACCTTCGGCGCGGCGTGCGCTCCGCGGCTGAAGGGCACCGTCCCCGGACTCCAGCTCTTCTACATCCTCGCCTGCTTCCCGCCGTACGCGCCCGGCACCCTGCCGGACCGGTTGGCGGGGCTGGCCATCGGCGCGACGTTGACGGTCCTGTGCGAGCTGTTGCTGCTCGCACAGCCGGCGCAGCCCTCGTACCGCGGCCGGATCGCCGATGCCCTGGACCTCGCGGCCGGTGCGGCGGGCCGCCTGGTCCGGGCCGAGGCCGCCGACCGGGGCCTGTCCGCGCGCCTGCGGGCGGCCGGTCGCGACCTGCGCTTCTCACAGCAGCTGGCCGGTTCCCGGCCCACCGGGGCGGGCCTGACGGACCGTGCGCTGGCTCAGGCGGGTTCCGCGACGCGCCGCCTGCTGGACCAGCTCGCCGCCCTCACCGAACTCTCCCCCGCACCGGCCGACCTGGCTTCCGAGACGCTGCTTCGCGGCATCGCGGCGACGTGCGCCGGGACGGCGGGCATCCTGCGCGGCGAGCGCCCTGCCTCCGGTTCCGAGCGGATGGAGGAGATGACCGCCCAGTTCCTGGCCGCGCGCGGCACAGCCCCGGACGGGCACGGGGACTCCCCGCACGGGTTCCTGCGGCGGCAGTCGACGGTGCTGACGGTCGCGGTGTCGGCAGTGACCCTGCGCGCGGCCGCCGCCTTGGCGACCGGTGGCCGCCGCTCGGTGCCCGGGCTGCCCCATGAGCAGTTCTGGTACGCCCGGACCTCGGCCGTGCGCCTGTGGTTCCTCCGGATCAAGGGAAACCTCACCCCGTACTCCGTCGTCTTCCAGAACGCCGTCCGTACGGCGCTCGGTCTCGCGCTCGCCCGCCTGGTGGCGGGTTCGCTCGACCTGTCGCACGGCTTCTGGGTCCTGCTGACCGTACTGACACTGGGGCGTACGACGGCGGGCGCCACGTGGTCCGCCGTCCGCTCGGCCGCCGTGGGCACACTGGTCGGCGCGGTCGCTGCGGGCGTCGTTCTCATCGGGGCGGGTGATGCCACCGAGGTGTACGCGTACCTGCTGGTGCCGACGATGCTGGTGGCCTTCTCGGTGGGGCCCGTCGGCGGGCCGGCGTGGGCGCAGGGGCTGTTCACGCTGGTGGTCTCCACGGCGTTCGCCCAGATCAGCCCCGTGACCTGGCGCTTGGCGGAGGCCCGGCTCGTCGATGTGCTGACCGGCAGCACGGTCGGTCTGGTGTGCGGCCTGCTCGCCTGGCCGTCCGGCGCGCGGGCGGAGATCCGCCGCAGCATGGGAGCGTTGTTCCGGGCCGCCGCACCTGTGGTGCGGGCCACCGCCGACGCCACGGCCGGTCACGGTGCTCCCGGGCCCCGGCGGGAGGTCGCCGCGGGGACGCTGTGGGCGGCTCTGCACCGGCTGCGCATCGCGGAGGCGGCGTACGCGCAGTACCGCGCGGAACCCGTCTCCCGTACGGCCGAGACCGGACCCGACTGGCTCGCCGCACTCAACTACGGTTCGCGTCTGCTGGTCGGTGCGTACTGGTTGCCGCCGGCGGACGGCGCGCCGGGCTTCCCTCCCGCCGCGCTGCGCTGGGTCCGGGAGGCCGCGGCGGAAGCGGAGGCGGCGACCGTCCGGGCCGCGGACCTCCCGGCGGACGGAGTCCGCGTCCGGCTCGCGCCTCTGCCGTCGGACATCGCGCATCAGGTCGCACCCGAGGCGCTGCCCCTCCTGGTCGACCTGGAGGTCTGGCTGCACGCGCTGGCGGCGGAACTCGAGGCCGTGGGCGGTGACAGCACTGGTGCTGGTGCTGGTCGGCTAACGGGTCCGGGGGACCGGAGTTGAGGGGCATCCCCACCCGGACCACCACCCTCCGGCTCACCTCCTGTGCGAACCGGTCAGGACGCGGGCCCGTCCGGTGCCGGCTTGCGCTGCACATCGGTCACGTTCACGTCTTCCGACTCCGGGGTCCCGAACGTTTCGACGATGCCCCCGCCGCTGGTTCCAGTGACCCCGTGACCGGCCGGCGACGGCTGCCGCACCGCTACCGGTCCGCGCGGAACTCGCCGGTCACTGGCTGGGGTCGGCGGCGCTGATGTCCGCGAGGGCGGAATCGGTGTCGCCTGCGACGGCCAGGTCGCCCAGGGACACGATGCCGACCGGCAGGCCGTCCTCCACGACGGGCAGACGTCGTACGGCGTGCCGGCGCATCAAGGAGACCGCCAGGTCGAGGTCGTCGTCGAGCGAGACAGTGATCAGCTCGTCGCTGCAGGCATCGGCCGCGCTGTAGTCCGCGATGTCGCCTTCCCGGGCCACGATGCGCACCGCCAGGTCCCGGTCGGTGACCAGGCCCCGCAGTTCGTCGCCCTCGGCGACCAGCACCGCGCCGATGCCCTCGTCGCGCATGACGCGGGCCACCTCGGCGACAGAGGTCTGCGGCCCCACCGTCACGGGCGCGGCGGTCATCACTTCACGCACTTTCCTGTCCATCACAGGTCTCCAGGGTTTCGGGACACGCGTCGGTCGCGCCGGCCTGCCGGCCGCGCGAGCTGGCTGTACCCGCCACCCCGTTCACCCCACGCGCCCGTCCCCGCTTTGCGCTCCGATGGCTCGCGCGGCTCACCTTGTTGCCGCAGCCACCCTGGACGGGGGCCGGGTCGCATGCCGGGGCGCCTGTGCCGCCGCAGAGGACGTGTGCACCGGATGCCACCACATCGCCTCGCGCAGGGGCACGGGCTCGTACGGCGGTCCAGTACGCCGGGGTGGACACCGAGATCCACCGCACATTAGGTGAGGCATGCCTTACTTAACCTGGAGGGTGGCTCGATGGGTGTTTCGGACGTGTGCGCGGCGCAGCCGGCCAACGGTGAGCGGGTCCGTACCGTGGTGGCCGCCGCGGGATCGCTGACGGTCGTCACGGCCGGACAGTCCTGCGAGTTGACCGGCCGGCACAGCCTGGACGACAGAGGGCGGCTCCTGCTGCGGGTGCCGGACGACGGCGCGCTGGCCGCCGAAGTCGCCCTGGCGCCACGCGGGGTCGTCGGCGCGGTGCTGAAGTTCACCGACATCGCACCCGCGGCGGTACGCGACCGGGTGCGCGCCCGCGTGACGCTCACCGGCTGGTTGGCCCCGGCCGGCGGGGAGACCCGGGAGCCCGGCATCGCACTGCGTCTGGACTTCGCGCACGCCGAACTCGAAACGGCGGCGGGAACGGCGACCGTCGGCCTCGACGAACTCACCCTCTCCAGCGCCGATCCCCTCGCCGCCTACGAGGCCGACATGCTCACCCACCTGGTCGACGGCCACAGCGACGTCGTCGCCCTGCTGACCCGGCTCGCGGACCCACGGCTCGTGCAGGGGGTGCGGCGCGTCCTCCCGGTGTCACTCGACCGGTACGGGCTGACGTTGCGACTCGAACACACCCACACGCACCACGACGTGCGGCTGCCCTTCACCGCCCCCCCTGTCCGACGCCGCACAAGCCGGCGGCCGTATCCAGGAACTGCTCGCGGCCGCACGGGCCTGCTGCCGGCGGCACGGCTCACCGAGCCGGCCGTGACCGCACCGGCCCCCCACGAGCCGGAGCCGGCCGCCGCGACCAGGGACCGGGTGGCAGCGATCATCCGGGCCGCTCCCCTGGCAGCGGCTCTGTACACCCCGCCGCCGCGCGGTGATGCCGTCGGTCAGGTTCCCGGCCGGGCCGGATCGTCCGTCCGGGAGCCCGTGCGGCGGGCGTAGGCGCGGCCGAGCGGTTCGGCGCTCAGCCCGTGCAGCAGGATGCTGAGCGTCACGGTCATCACCATCACGCGGGCGATGAAGTCGGCGCTCTGCGCGGGCAGCTCGACCGCCGCGAGGAGTCCGAAGACGATCGATGTCACGCCTCTCGGCCCCATCCAGCCCAGGAACAGCTTGTCGTGCGGCGGCAGCCCCGTGCCCCTGAGCATGAGCAGCACGGGGATCGCGCGCACCAGGACGACGGAGACGAGCGCGTACAGGATCACGGAGAGGTGGAACCCGTCCCAGAACACCTCGTTCACGGTCTGCCCGAACACGAACCACAACGCGAGGCACATCAGGGCGACCAGATCGTCCGTCATCCGCACCGCGTCCCCCGGGAGGTGGCGCATGGCGGGCGCGATGCAGACGCCCGCGACGAAGGACGCGACGAAGCCGTTGCCTCCGAGTGCCGACGAGAGCGTGTAGGCGGCCACGGGGACGGTCAGTACGCCGAGCCTCGTCGCCGCGTGTTGCGCCCAGCCGCTCGCCCAGGACCTGCGCAGCAGCCACCCGGCCACGTAACCGATGACGGAGCCGACAGCGACGGCCCAGGCCGCCGACGCGACCGCGTCCAGCAGTGCTTCCGCATAATCGGCGCTCCTGGTGCGTGACTCGACCGCGGCGGCCAGGCACAGGAGGAACACGGGCGAGAGGATTCCGTCGTTCAGGCCGCCTTCCACGTTGAGCACGTCGCGCAGCCGGGCCGGGATCCGCTTGTCCCGTACGACGGCCGCAGTGGGGGCCAGGTCCAGGGGGACGACGACGGTCGCGAGGACGGCCAGGATCCACCCGGGCTGATCGGGGAAGAAGGCGTACGCGGTCAGGAAAGCGAGGCACAGGGTCAGGGGCAGCGCACCGCCGAGCAGGCGCGCGACGATCCCCTTCTCGCGGCGGATGACGCCCCCGGGGACTTCGGTGGCGTCGACGAAGAGGAGCAGCGCCAGTACGACCTCCACCGCGTGTTCGAAGCCGGCCGTGTCGAAGTCGAAGCGCAGCGGGGGATCCGAACCGCTGGTCATGGCGATACCGGCCGCCATCATGGCGATCGGGGCGGTGACACTCCAGCGCGCCAGCCGGTGCGAGAGGACGGCCCAGACGAACAGGATGCCCGCGATGACGGTGACGGCAAGCATGAGATCCCGCGCTTTCCGGCTGGGCACCTTTCCCTGTGTACGCGCAGCTTAGAGCGGGATGTCCGCTATGCGGCGCGGAGCACGCCGGTAAGCGGGCAGTTGCGACCGGGGTGCTCCCGGCGGCGGTCCGCCCCTCCCGCACGGCGGTCGTCGGTCGCGGCAGAGCCGCCGCGGTCGTCCCGTGGTGCCGCTCTGCCGATGCCCGAACTGCCGCCGAGGGAGGTCAGCCGTCGGCTGCGTAGATGTTCAGCACCGCCCCGTCGAAGTCGGCCGTGAGGTACCCGGTTGAGCTGTACTCGTCGATGAAGTAGATGTTGACGGTGGGCACGCTCTCGAAGACCGGGCCGCGCAGGACGACGTACCGCATGGTCGGTTCGGGGATGCCGAGCTCCTGGTCGGCCTTCTGGAAGAGGGCCGGCAGCTTGTCCCAGTCGACCTTGCTGATGTCGATCGGGGTGTCGTCCCCGCCGATGACGGTGCCGCCGGGGCCTTCCTTGGCCGCGTAGCCGTTCCGGTACACGAAGCGGTCGTACTTCGTCCGGCTGCCCGGGACGGGGACATTGGCGATCGCGTACTCCTTGTAGACCGTGAACTCGAAGAACTTCGTCGTCCGTGTCTCGGCCTTGAGTGCGGTGATCGCCTCGCGCACGCTCTTGGGCGTCAGGAGGTTCTTCGTCTGCTTGGACGGCGGCAGTGAGGCCCGCGTCGACTGCTCGGTGTCCTTCGACTGTGCGGGTTTCGGGCTGTCCTTGCCGCCAGTGGCACCCGTCGTCGAGGCGGGATTCTCCTTCCGGTTCGCGCCGAACAGACCGCTGTCGAGAGGCAGGGCGCTCACCAGCGCCACCGCCGCCACCAGCGCCGCGGCGGTCAGCGCCGGCACCGCCCACCGCCCGCGTCGTGGCCGCGGCGAGCCGTGGGGCGACGACAGCCCGGGCACGGTCCCCGGAAGCGGCGGAGGGCCGAAACCGGACGGCGGGGCGGCAGCCGAGGCAGGAGGGCCCGACGGCCACGGTGGTGCGGACCGCGGCGCCGGTACGTCGTGCGCGGTGTCCGCCTGGGGCACGGCGGGCTGTGCGCGCCGCAGCGCGGACGTCGGGTGGAAGGCGTCGGCGCCGCGCGCCGCGTCGGTGAACAGCTGCTCCAGCCGCGCCGCGTCCGGCCGTGCGGCGGCGTCCCGGGTGAGCAGGGCCGTGAGCACCGGGGTGAGCGGTCCGGACCGCACGGGCGGGGGGACCGGCTCGTCGAGGACCGCGACGAGGGTCGACAGGCTGGTCTCGCGCCGCAGCGGGTGCCATCCCTCCAGAGCGGTGTAGAGCAGCATGCCGAGGGACCACAGGTCGGAGGCCGGGTTGCCCTCCTCGCCGCGGATGCGCTCGGGTGCGATGTACTCGGGCGAGCCGATGAGGTCGCCGGTGGCGGTCAGGCTGGTCGACTCGCGCAGTACGGCGATGCCGAAGTCGGTGAGGACGGGGCTGCCGTCGGGCCGCAGAAGGACGTTGGCCGGCTTCACGTCCCGGTGGTGGATGCCCGCGCCGTGGGCGGCGCGCAGGGCGGACAGCACGCCCCGGCCGACGACCAGTGCTTCCGCGACGCTCAACGGGCCCTGGGCCAGGCGCTCGTGCAGGGACTGCCCCGGGACCAGCTCCATGACGATCCACGGGTGGGGGCCGTCGGACGTGTCCACGATGTGATGGATGGTGACCACATGGGGATGGGCGAGCCGGGCGAGGGCCCGCGCCTCTCGCAGTACGCGCTCACTGAGCATGCGCGCCCGGGCGGGGTCCGCCTCCGCCGCCGCGGGGTCGGGCGACCGTACTTCCTTCAGTGCCACTTCGCGGTGCAGCACGATGTCGCGGGCCCGCCACACGGTGCCCATGCCGCCGCTGCCCAGTCTGCCGAGCAGTTCGAACCGGCCGTCTATCAGCCGTCTACCGGCCTCCTTGGTGTTCATAGCGGGTCAGCTTACGAGCAGCCCGCCCACTGCCGGTATCGCCCTTCGGGTAGGCGCGTCACGCAGGTCGCGCGGGGGCGTGGGGTGCGGGGACGGATCTTGCCGAGTGCCGCCCCGCGGGCCTGCGCGCTCGCGCGCGGGGCGGGTCGCGCCGACTCGGTACGGCTTCGACAGGATGCTCTCGTACGCCAACCATGTCGGCCCTGTTCACCGAGGAGATCGGGCCCACCGGCGAACCACTCGGCAACTTCCCCAGGCGCTCACCCACATCGCGCTGATCCACGCGGCCCCGGCCCTGGACGAGGCAGGCGAGGCCGTGCGGCGGTGAACTCGGCCCGGCGCTCGCGAAGGGCCCGGCCCGGGACGCCGAGGGGGCGTGACGGAGGGCTGCCTCTATAGGCTTGACGGGTGGCGAGCACAGAGAACGAGCAGGCGGCGAACACCTCCGAGCAGGCCGACGGGCGCGCGTTGCACGCGTTCGCGGTGCAGTTGCGCCGTATGAACGGCCAGATCAACCGGCTCGCGCACGCCTTCGCGGCCGACCAGGGCCTGCACGCCACCGATGTCCAGGCGCTCGCCGCGATCCTGGACGCGGAGACACCGCTCACCCCGGGGCGGCTGCGCGAACACCTCGGCCTCACGTCGGGGGCGGTCACGGCGTGTCTGGACCGTCTGGAGCGGGCGGGGCACGTCCGCAGGGCACGAGAGAGCGCCGACCGCCGTGTCGTACACCTGCATTACCTGCCCGCCGCCAGGTCGGCGGCGCGCGGTCATTTCATGCCGCTGGCCACCGCGACCGCCCGGGCGCAGCAGAAGTTCGACCGCGACGAGCTGGCGACGGCGCTGCGCTTCCTCACCGCGCTGAACGAAGAACTGGATCACCTGCGCCCCGAGCGCTGAGCCTCGCCCCTCCCCCGGCGCATCCGAATCGGCCGGCGTCGGCGAAGTAGCACCCGAGGGCCGCTTCACACCCCGCCCCACACCCCGGCCGCAAAGTACCTTGATGATTGAGATAGTTTGTCGTTGAGAGACTTTTCCCTTCACTCTGGAGTGCAATGTCCAGCTCCGCACGACTGGCGCGATGGCTCGTGCCCGTGGTCGTCCTCGTCGCCTGGCTGGGCGTCGGTGGCGCCCTCGGCCCCTACGCCGGCAAGCTCGGCGAGGTCGCGACCAACGACCAGGCGGCCTTCCTGCCGCAGAACGCCGAGTCCACCAAGGTCATCGACGCGCAGAGGGCCTTCCGGCAGGAGGAGACGCTGCCGGCCATCGTCGTCTGGACCGCGACCGGCGGCGGCGACGTGAACGCCGGACAGCGGAAGGCCGCCACGGGTGCGCTGGCCTCGCTGGACGGCACGGCCGGGGTGGTCGGGTCGTCACCGGCCGTCGCGTCGCAGGACGGGCAGGCTCTGCAGGGTGTCGTCCAGCTGCGCCCGGACCTCGGCGAGCGGCTCGCCGAAACGATGGAGGAGGTCGACAGGGCGGCAGCGCGCGTACCCGGCACCAGCGTTCAGGTCGCGGGGCCGGCGGCGAGGCAGACCGACCTGGCGGACGCGTTCGCGGGCATCGACGGGCTGCTCCTGGGCGTGGCCCTGGTCACGGTTCTGGTCATCCTGCTGCTGGTCTACCGCAGCGTCCTGCTTCCGCTCGTCATCATCACCGGCGCGGTCTTCGCACTGGGCCTCGCGTGCGGCGTGGTGTACGCGCTGGCGGACCGCGACGTCGTGCGCGTCGACGGACAGGTGCAGGGCATTCTGTCCATCCTCGTCATCGGCGCCGCCACGGACTACGCCCTGCTCCTCACCGCGCGCTTCCGCGAGGAACTGGCACGCCACGACGACCGGATGGCGGCCATGCGGGCCGCGGTGCGCGAGTCGGCCGGCCCCGTCGTCGCCAGCGCCGCGACCGTCGCCCTCGGCCTCATCGCCCTGCTGCTCAGCGATCTCACCAACAACCGCGCTCTCGGGCCGGTGGGGGCCATCGGCATCGTCTGCGCCGTGCTCAGCTCCCTCACCTTCCTCCCGGCCGTACTGGTGCTGCTCGGCCGCGGCGCTTTCTGGCCGGCGCGTCCGAAGCCGGCCGGAGCCGCCGGCGACAGCGGCGGGAGCCGGGGCATCTGGTCCCGGATCGCCGCCCTCGTCGACCGGGCGCCGCGCAAGGTCTGGGCCCTCACCCTGGCCGGCCTGATCGCGTGCGCGGCGTTCGCCCCGACCCTCACCTCGAAGGGTGTGCCGCTCGACGAACTCTTCGTCAACGACGCACCGTCCGTCGCGGCGCAGCGGACGTTGAGCGAGCACTTCCCGGCAGGCTCGGGCAGTCCCGCCGTCATCATCACCGACGCCGACCGGACGGAGCAGGTGACCGCGGCGGCCGGCAGCCTCGACGGGGTCGCCCGGGCCCTGCCCGTCACGGCGGCCGGGCGGCCGGGCGGCGAGGCACCTCTCGTGGTCGACGGCAGGGTGCGGATCGACGCGACGCTCGAGGACGCGTCGGACAGCGACGCCGCCAAGCAGACCGTCGCGCGGCTTCGTGCGGCCGTGCACGCCGTGCCCGGGGCGGACGCCCTGGTCGGGGGCTACACGGCCCAGCAGTACGACACCCAGCGGACCGCCGGTCGCGACCGCACGCTCATCGTGCCCGTCGTGCTGGCGATCATCCTGGTCATCCTCGTCGGGCTGCTCCGATCGCTGCTGATGCCGGTTCTCCTGGTGGCGACCGTGGCCCTGAACTTCCTCGCCACGCTGGGCGTTTCCTCGCTGGTCTTCCAGCACGTCCTCGGATTCTCCGGCACCGACGCCTCCGTGCCGCTCTACGGGTTCGTCTTCCTGGTGGCCCTGGGCGTGGACTACAACATCTTCCTCATGTCCCGAGTCCGCGAGGAATCCCTCAAGCACGGCACGCGCCAAGGGGTACTCCGCGGCCTGACCGCGACCGGCGGGGTCATCACCTCCGCCGGCGTCGTACTCGCCGCGACGTTCGCGGCCCTCGGTGTCATCCCGCTGGCGTTCCTCGTCCAGATCGCCTTCATCGTCGCTTTCGGAGTACTCCTGGACACGCTCGTCGTCCGGTCGCTGCTCGTACCGGCACTGGTCAGGGACATCGGGCCGGCGGCGTGGTGGCCCGGAGCCCTGAGCCGCCGGCCGGAGGGCGAGCGGACGCGTACGCACACCGGCTGACGCCCCGGCGGGGCCGCTGCCGGCCGGGAGATCCCCCGGCCGGCAGCGGTCCGTACGGTCGCCTTCGTCGGCGCGTCCGGCGGCGAGCGGAGCGAGGGGCCGCTCGGCCGAGGCTACGATCGAGTCATGGGTGCCGGCTCCGCCTTCCCGAAACACCCCGCGGACGACGGGGCGCACGCTCAGCTCATCGATGTCGCGACGGAGTGGGCGGCGGCGATCGTCTCCAACGATGCCGCGCTGATCGCACGCTTCATGGCCGACGAGTGGGCGATCGTCTCCGAGTCGGGCATCACCACCAAGGAAGAGTTCCTCGCACTTGTCCGTTCCGGGGATCTGACCCACTCCGCCATGGGATTCATCAGCCGGCCCAGGATCCGGGTGCACGGTGACACGGCCGTATTCACCGCGCGTGCGACGAACACGGCCCACTACGGGGGCCGGCGGTTCGACGCCGACGAGTGGACGACGGACGTCTTCGTACGCGAGGGCGGTCGGTGGCGCTGCGTGCTCAGCCACATCACGTCGGCGGCGCCGGCACCGCCGCCGGAGTGAGCTGACGCGTCCGCCGCACGCCCGGGTCGGGTGAGTCGCGGCCTGAGCGGCGGCTTAGGGTTCCCGTATGACGACCACACTCTCTCTGCGGGAGATCACCCCGGCCAACTTCGATGTCGCGATCGGTCTGCGGGTTCGTCCGGATCAGGAGCACTTGGTCGCGCCCGTGGTGAAGTCTCTGGCCGAGGCGTACGTCTATCCCGGCACAGCCTGGCCGCGCCTCATCCTCGACGGTGACCGGCCCGTCGGTTTCCTCATGGCCTTCTTCGACATCGACTGGAAGGGCGACGGCACAGGCACCGACAGCCGTTCCGGTCTCTGGCGTCTCAACATCGCAGACGGCGAACAAGGCCGAGGTTACGGTCGCTTCGCGGTCGAGTCCGTTGCCGCAGAGATCCGCCGTCGCGGCGGCACCCGCCTGACCACCACCTGGCACCCGGGCGCGAACGGCCCCGAGGGCTTCTACCTCGGGCTCGGATTCCGTCCGACAGGTGAGACCAGCGGGGACCAGACCGTCGGGGAGCTGGACGTGCGCTAGGGCTCGCCCTGTCGGCCAGGACCTAGGCCGGGTCGTAGGCCCTCAGCCGGTTACGGTCGCCGCGGTGTCGTGCCTAGGGTCCACGTCATGGATACGACGGGCACCCTCGACGAGGCACTTCACCGACTGCACGGCTCAGGGCCCGAGCGGCTCGGGCGGCTGACCAACCACGCGCCGATGGCCGTCGAGGCCCTGGCCCGGCACGGGCAGGCACGGGCGGTGCATCGCTGGCTCGATCTGTACACGCGCAAGCTGGAGGACTTCCCGTCCGGCGTCGAACCGGTCACGGCTGCCAACTGGCGCCTCGCGCTGGGGGATCCGCGCCGAGCCGCCGACTGGATCGACCACTTCGGCCGCGAGACGGCCGAGCGCCCTTGGCGTGACGTACTGGCGCAATGGTGGCCCCGCCTGCTGCCCGGCATGTACGGCGGATCGACCCACCCGGTGATCCGTGTGGGCCATGCCGTACGCACGCTTCTCGACGGCGAGGAGACCGGGCCACGTCTGACCGAGCTCGCCCACGGCCTCGGTTACTGGGCGGCCCGGCACCACCCCGTCGCGGACCTCTCACCCCTGCCCGGAGCGGAAAGCGCCGCGGCCGCCCTGGACGCGGTGCGGCCCGTCGCCGTACGGGAGGGCGGCTTCCCCGCCCGGCTCGGCCGCGTCCGGGGCCTGCCGGTGTGGGCGGACGCGGTCACCGACCCGCACGAGGCGCACCGGCGCCTCGCCGAACTCGTGCGCGCGGCCACCCACCGGTACGCCACCCACGGCCACGGCGAGGAGACGATGCTGGTCCACGCGGCCACTGCTCCCAACGCGGTCCTGCGCACCCTGCCCGCGCTCCCGCACGCCCTGTGGGTCCCCAGCCTGCGGGCCGCGTGGACGGCTTCGGCGGCGGTGACGGCGATGTACGCCCCGGACACCCCGGTCGCCCGCACCCCGCCGGGCACACTCGTCGCCGAAGAGGTCTTCGAACGCGCCCTGGCCCACGGCGACGAGCACGTCATCAAGTTGACGGACACAGCCCTCGACATCGGTGACGCACCCGCCCTGGCGGCAGCGCTGCGCTCCGTCGAACTGAGCGAGCCGCTGGCTTAGCCGGCTGTCGGGCGCGGCTGTTTCACGCCATGTCCGGTGGGCGGCGGGCGCCCGTTCCGGTGGTTCCGCTGCGGAAGCGCTGCTCGGAGCGGAAAGGAGCAGCCCCCGGGACGACCGTACTCGGCGGCCAAGAGTGGCGTGATATCGCCTTGCGCTCAGGGCACCCCGACTTCCCGACACTCTGAGGTTAGGCTACCTAACTCCGTGAATGTTGGCGAAGAGACCTCCACGGCCGGACGTCCCCGCGGTCACGAGCTGTCGGCCACGGGCGTCACCGTGGCGTACGACGGCGTCGACGTCGTGCACGACGCGTCGTTGACGCTGCGGCCCGGTGAAGTGACTGTCCTGGTGGGGCCGAACGGCAGCGGAAAGTCGACGCTTCTGCGTACGGTGGCCCGCTTGCAGCACCCCAGGAGCGCCACGCTCGTCATCGACGGCGACACCGACGGCCTCGCCCTGACCTCCCGTGAGTTCTCCCGGCACGTGGCCCTGCTGACGCAGGGGCGCCCCACGCCCAGCGGGCTGACCGTACGCGACGTGGTCGAGTTCGGCCGCTACCCGCACCGCGGCCGCTGGGGCAAAGCGGACCCCGGTGGCCGGGCCGCGGTGGACCGCGCGCTCGCCATGACGGGCGTCACGGAGCTCGCCGAACGCGGCGCCGAGCACCTCTCCGGAGGACAGCTGCAGCGCGTGTGGCTCGCCGGCTGCCTCGCGCAGGAGACCGGCGTACTGCTGCTCGACGAGCCGACCACGTACCTCGACCTGCGGTACCAGGTCGAACTCCTCGACCTCGTCCGCGACCTGGCCGACGAGCACGGCATCGCCGTCGGGGTCGTCCTGCACGACCTCGACCAGGCCGCGGCAGTCGCCAACCGGATCGTCCTGCTCGACGGCGGCCGGATCACCGCCGACGGCCTCCCCGAGGACGTGCTGACACCCCAGCGGCTGACCGACACGTACGGCATCCGCATCGAAGTCGACACCGACCCCCTCACAGGCCGGCTGCGCACCCGCGCGATCGGCCGCCATCACATGCGAAGCGAAAGGCTCCACACCACCTCATGAGACGCCTCCTCCTCACCGCCGCGGCCGCCACCGCCGCGGCGCTCACCCTGACCGCCTGCGGAACCACCGAGCCCGCCGCCGACGACGCGAAGAAGAAGCCGGCCGAACGCATCACCCTCACCGACGCGTCCGGCGCGAAGGTGAAGCTCGACGGTCCCGCCAAGAAGGTCGTCGGCACCGAGTGGAACGTCGTCGAGAGCCTGATCTCGCTGGGCGTCGAGCCCGCCGGCGTCGCCGACGTCAAGGGGTACAAGACCTGGAACACGGCCGTCCCGCTCACGGGCACGCCCAAGGACATCGGCACGCGCGGCGAGCCGAGCATGGACACCATCGCCTCCCTGTCCCCGGACCTCGTCGTCGCCACCAGCGACCCGCCGCCCGCCGCCCTGAAGCAGCTGCGCGAGGTCGCCCCGGTCCTGGAACTGCGCGCCGCCGACGCATCCGACCCCATTGGGCAGATGACCGAGAACCTCGACCTCATCGCGAAGGCCACCGGCACCACGGAGCAGGGCGAGAAGCTCAAGGAGCAGTTCGAGACGAAGGCCGCCGAGGGCAGGAAGGCCCTCGCCGGCGCCGGTCTCGACGGCGCGAAGTACGCGTTCGCCGACGGTTACGTCGTCTCCAACCAGGCCTCGATCAGGCCGTACACCAGCGGTTCGCTCATCGGCGCGGTCAGCGAGAAGATCGGTCTGAAGAACGCCTGGACCGTCAAGGGCGACAAGAGCTACGGGCTCGCCTCCACCGATGTCGAGGGGCTCACCAAACTCGGTGACGTGCAGTTCGCCTACGTCGGCAACGACGGCGACAAGAACAGCACGCCGTTCACCGGCCTCCTGGCGAAGGACTCCGTGTGGAAGTCGCTGCCGTTCGTGAAGAAGGGCAACGTGCACCGGCTGCCCGACGGCATCTGGATGTTCGGCGGACCCGAGTCGATGGGCATGTACATCGACTCCGTCGTCAAGGCGCTGACGAAGTAACACCATGGCCGTCACCACGACAACTCCCGCCACCCGTCCGTCGGAGGCCGTGTCCCGCCGGGGCACGGCCGCGGTGACGGCCGCTCTCGTCCTCCTCGTCGCGGGCCTCGCGGTCGTCGACATCACCCAGGGCACCGCCGCCGTCGGCGCGCCCGAGATCTGGAAGGCGCTCACCGGCCGGGCCGACCCCGCCGACGCGTCGGTCATCGTCGCCTCCCGTCTGCCGAGGATGGCCGCGGGGCTGTTCGTCGGCGCCGTACTCGGCATGGCCGGCGCCGCCCTGCAGGCGGTGAGCCGCAACGTACTCGCCTCACCCGACACGCTCGCGGTGAACGCCGGCTCCTATCTGGCCCTCGGGCTGGCAGCGGTCACCGGTGTCTCCCTCCCGCTGATCGCCTCCTCCGGCATCGCCTTCGCCGGCGGCCTCGCGGCGGCGGCCGTCGTGCTCGGGCTGTCCGGCCTGGGGGCGGCCACCGTCCGGCTCGTCCTCGCCGGCAGTGCCCTGACCCTCGGCCTCACCGCCGTCACGGAGGGACTGCTCCTGCTGTTCCCCCAGCAGACGGAGGGCCTCTACGCGTGGAACCAGGGCAGCATTTCGCAGAGCGGGTTCGACGGTCTGCTCCAGGTGGCGCCGATCGGCCTCGCCGGTCTCGTCGGTCTGCTGCTCGTCGCCCGCCGGGTCGACGCCCTGGCCCTGGGCGACGACGCGGCCCGCGGCCTCGGCGTCCCGGTCCGCGCCACCCGCATCACGGGGGTCGTGCTCGCGGCGCTGCTCTCGGCGGCGGCCGTCACACTCGCCGGGCCGATCGGTTTCGTCGGCCTGTGCGCCCCCGCCCTCGTACGCCCCCTCGCCCGAAGGGTCCGCGCGTTCGCCCGGGCGCGCACCGCTCTTCCGGTGGCGGGGCTGGTCGGCGCCGGGCTGGTCCTCGGCTCGGACGTGCTCCTGCGCGCCGTCGTGCCGGCGGACATCGCGGTCGCCGTACCGACGGGCGTGGCCACCAGCCTCGTCGGCGCCGTGTTCCTGGTCGTGATGGCCACCCGGGTACGGGACAGCTCGCAGGCCCCCGCGTCCGACCGGCTCCGGATCAGGAGCAGAGCCGTCTTCCTGACCACCACGGCCGCCCTCGTCGCCGTGCTCGTCGGCGTCACCCTCGCCGCCGTACTGCTGGGCGACAGCAAGCTGCTGCTGGGGGACGTGGTGAACTGGGCCCAGGGCAGGGCGGGCCGGACCGTCGGCTTCGTCCTCGACACCCGGGTCCCCCGGGTCCTCGCGGCGCTGCTCGCGGGCGCCGCGCTCGCATTGGCCGGGACGCTCGTGCAGGCCGTGACCCGCAACCCGCTCGCCGAGCCCGGTGTCCTGGGCGTCTCCGGCGGGGCGGCGCTCGGCGCCGTGCTCCTCGTGACGACGGTGCCGGCGGCCGGTTCGTGGGGCGTGGCCGGTGCCGCGTTCGCGGGCGCCGGGATCAGTTCCGTCGTCGTCTTCGGGCTCGCCGCCCGGGGCGGGTTCCAGCAGAACCGGCTCGTCCTCGTCGGGTTCGGTGTCGCCACCGGCGCCGCCGCACTGATCAGCCTGCTCATCGTCCTCACCGACCCGTTCAACGCGACGAAGGCCCTCACGTGGCTGTCGGGTTCCACGTACGGAAGGACCCTGCCGGACGCGGCGCCGCTCGCGGCCGTGCTCGTCGCGGGCGTGCTCGTCGCGGTGCTGCGGCGCACCGAGCTGGACCTCGTATCGCTCGACGAGGACACCCCGAGGCTCCTGGGGCTCGCTCTGGCACGGGGACGCCTTGGCTTCCTCGTACTGAGCGTGCTGCTCAGCGCCGCCGCCGTGGCCGCCGCGGGCACGATCGGCTTCGTGGGTCTGGTGGCGCCGCACGCGGCGCGGGCCCTGGTCGGCCGTCAGCACGCCCGGGTGGTGCCCGTCTCGATGCTTCTGGGCGCCGTGCTCGTCTGCACCGCGGACGTGGTGGGCCGCACCGTGATCGCTCCGGCCCAGCTGGGCGCCGGAGTGCTGACCGCGGTGATCGGTACGCCGTACTTCCTCCATCTGCTCATGCACGGCCGCCGGTAGGGGCCGGTCGCTCTTCCCTCTATGCATTTTCAGTCACGCCTCTGTCCTCTGGCTGAAACCAGTGCCATGCTGTGACCGCGGTGATCCTCTTCCTCCCCCGGGCAGGGATCTCCCACCCTGGCCCCGCCCGTGTGGCGGCACACGGGCGGGGCCAGGG
>NZ_VBVX01000754.1 GCF_005981925.1 Streptomyces albidochromogenes | reverse complement strand
TTTCAGTATGGAATCGGCAGAGTTAGAAGGATTCGCTCGACCATTATGGGGTATTGTACCATTTGTCTATGGTGGAGGTGAGTTTAAGCATTGGGAAGTATTCAGAAGGGGGTTATCCAACGGAACAAACCCAAGTCATCCAGAGTTTTGGAAAGATGCTAATGATATCGATCAGCATTTGGTTGAATTAGCTGCCATTGGTTTTGCCTTATGCCTTGTTCCCGAGCATATTTGGAATCCTTTAACCGATGAAGCTAAGGAAAATGTTTCTAAATTTTTGCTTGAAGCAAGAGAGAACGAATTTAATCATTGTAATTGGAAATTTTTCAGGGTTATGATTGATTTAGGTTTGGAAAAAGTTGGTGTTAAATTTGATACGTCGTTGACAGAAGAATATTTCCAAGATTTGGAAACCATGTATATTGATGATGGTTGGTACGGTGATGGTGCAAATT
>NZ_VBVX01000091.1 GCF_005981925.1 Streptomyces albidochromogenes | reverse complement strand
ACCTTCGTCACCCACGGCGGCCTCACCCAGCCCGCGCCCGCTCCGCGCTTCTCGGCCACACCGGGAGCCGTGCACAGCCCACCGGCCCTCCCCGGCGCGCACACGGCCGAGGTGGCGCGCGACTGGGACGTACCGAGCATCGAGAAGGCCGCCCGCAGGAGGCAGAGTTGAAACGTCGGATCTTCACCCCCGAGCACGAGGCGTTCCGGGAGACCGTGCGCACCTTCCTGGCCAAGGAGGTGACGCCGTACTACGAGCAGTGGGAACGGGACGGCATCGTCAGCCGGGACGCGTGGCTGGCGGCGGGCAGGCAGGGCCTGCTCGGCCTCGCGGTACCCGAGGAGTACGGGGGCGGCGGGAACGACGACTTCCGCTACAGCGCCGTACTGGCCGAGGAGTTCACCCGGGCCGGCGCCGCCGGGCTCGCCCTCGGCCTGCACAACGACATCATCGGCCCGTACCTCACCGGGCTCGCCACCGACGAGCAGAAGCGGCGCTGGCTGCCCGGCTTCTGCACCGGTGAGACGATCACCGCCATCGCGATGACCGAGCCCGGCGCCGGCTCCGACCTCCAGGGCATCCGCACGACGGCCGAGGACCGGGGCGACCACTGGGTCCTCAACGGCTCGAAGACCTTCATCTCCAACGGCATCCTCGCCGACCTGGTGATCGTCGTCGCCAGGACGTCACCGGAGGGCGGCGCCAAGGGCCTGTCCCTGCTCGTCGTGGAGCGCGGCGCCGAAGGCTTCGAGCGCGGACGCAACCTCGACAAGATCGGTCAGAAGTCCCAGGACACCGCCGAACTCTTCTTCAACGACGTACGCGTCCCCAAGGAGAACCTGCTCGGGGAGCTGAACGGCGCCTTCGTCCACCTGATGACCAACCTCGCCCAGGAGCGCATGGGCATCGCGGTCGCCGGGATCGCCGCCGCCGAGTACCTGCTGGAGATCACCACGGCGTACGTGAAGGAACGCGAGGCGTTCGGGCGGCCGCTGTCCAAGCTCCAGCACATCCGCTTCGAGATCGCGGAGATGGCCACCGAGTGCGCCGTCACCCGTACGTTCCTCGACCGCTGCATCGTCGATCACTCGAACGGGGAACTCGACGCGGTCCACGCGTCGATGGCCAAGTGGTGGGCCACCGAACTCCAGAAACGCGTCGCCGACCGCTGCCTGCAACTGCACGGCGGGTACGGCTACATGAGCGAGTACCGCGTCGCCAAGGCATTCACCGACGGCCGCATCCAGACGATCTACGGCGGCACGACCGAGATCATGAAGGAGATCATCGGTCGTTCGCTCCTCGCCTGACCCGCCGGACCCCCTCGCTGTCACGTATCCCCCGAAAGGCTGCTGTCTTGAGTACCGAAGCGTTTGTGTACGACGCGATCCGCACCCCGCGCGGACGCGGCAAGGCCAACGGCGCCCTGCACGGCACCAAGCCCATCGACCTGGTCGTCGGCCTCATCCACGAGCTCCGGGCCCGCTTCCCCGGGCTCGACCCGGCCGCCATCGACGACATCGTGCTCGGCGTCGTCAGCCCGATCGGCGACCAGGGCTCCGACATCGCCCGGATCGCGGCCATCGCGGCCGGGCTGCCCGACACCGTGGCCGGCGTACAGGAGAACCGCTTCTGTGCCTCCGGCCTCGAAGCCGTCAACATGGCGGCCATGAAGGTCCGCTCCGGCTGGGAGGACCTGGTCCTCGCCGGCGGCGTCGAGTCCATGTCACGCGTCCCCATGGCCTCGGACGGCGGGGCCTGGTTCGCGGACCCGATGACCAGCTACGAGACCGGTTTCGTCCCGCAGGGCATCGGCGCCGACCTCATCGCCACCCTTGAGGGCTACTCGCGGCGCGACGTCGACGAGTACGCGGCGCTGTCCCAGGAGCGGGCCGCCGAGGCGTGGAAGGACGGCCGTTTCGCGCGCTCCGTCGTCCCCGTCAAGGACCGCAACGGGCTGACCGTCCTCGACCACGACGAGCACATGCGGCCGGGCACCACCGCGGACTCCCTCGCCGGGCTGAAGCCGTCGTTCGAGATGATCGGGGAGCACGGCGGGTTCGACGCCGTGGCGCTCCAGAAGTACCACTGGGTCGAGAAGATCGACCACGTGCACCACGCGGGCAACTCCTCCGGCATCGTCGACGGCGCCGCTCTCGTCGCCATCGGCTCGCAGGCGGTCGGCGAGCGCTACGGCCTCACCCCGCGCGCCCGGATCGTCTCGGTGGCGGTGTCCGGCTCCGAGCCGACGATCATGCTGACCGGTCCCGCGCCCGCCACCCGCAAGGCACTCGCCAAGGCGAACCTGACCATCGACGACATCGACCTGGTCGAGATCAACGAGGCGTTCGCGGGCGTCGTACTGCGCTTCGTCAAGGACATGGGCATCTCCCTCGACAAGGTCAACGTCAACGGCGGCGCCATCGCCATGGGCCACCCCCTGGGCGCCACCGGCGCGATGATCCTCGGCACGCTCATCGACGAGCTGGAGCGACGCGACCAGCGGTACGGCCTGGCCACGCTGTGCGTCGGCGGCGGCATGGGCATCGCCACTGTCATCGAGCGTCTCTGACCGTCCCGTCCCACCCCTCACGGAGAAGAAGACTCATGAGCGAGAGCACCACCATCCGCTGGGAACAGGACGAGACCGGTGTCGTCACCCTCGTCCTCGACGACCCCAACCAGTCCGCCAACACCATGAACCAGGCGTTCAAGGACTCCATCGCGGCGATCGCCGACCGCGCGGAGGCCGAGAAGGACTCGATCCGCGGGATCGTCTTCACCTCGGCCAAGAAGACCTTCTTCGCCGGCGGCGACCTCAAGGACATGATCAAGGTCGGACCGGAGAACGCCCAGCAGGCGTTCGACACCGGTACGGCGATCAAGCGCTCCCTGCGCCGCATCGAGACGCTCGGCAAGCCCGTCGTCGCCGCCATCAACGGCGCGGCCCTCGGCGGCGGCTACGAGATCGCGCTCGCCTGCCACCACCGTGTCGCCCTCGACGCGCCCGGCTCCAAGATCGGCCTGCCCGAGGTCACTCTCGGCCTCCTCCCGGCGGGCGGCGGCGTCACCCGCACGGTACGCCTCATGGGCATCGCGGACGCGCTCCTCAAGGTCCTGCTCCAGGGCACCCAGTACAGCCCGCAGCGGGCCCTGGAGAACGGCCTGGTGCACGAAGTCGCCGCCACCCCCGAGGAGATGCTCGCCAAGGCCCGCGCGTTCATCGAAGCGAACCCGGAATCGCACCAGCCCTGGGACGTCAAGGGCTACAAGATCCCCGGCGGCACCCCGTCCAGCCCGCGCTTCGCGGCGAACCTCCCCGCCTTCCCCGCCAACCTCAAGAAGCAGACGGCGGGCGCCCCCTACCCGGCCCCGCGCAACATCCTCGCGGCGGCCGTCGAGGGCTCACAGGTCGACTTCGAGACCGCGCTGACCATCGAGGCCCGGTACTTCACCGAGCTGGTCACCGGACAGATCGCCAAGAACATGATCCAGGCGTTCTTCTTCGACCTCCAGGCCGTCAACTCGGGCGCCAACCGCCCCCAGGGCATCGAGCCCCGCCGGGTCCGCAAGGTCGCCGTCCTCGGCGCCGGGATGATGGGCGCGGGCATCGCGTACTCCTGCGCGCGCGCCGGCATCGAGGTCGTCCTCAAGGACGTGACGGCCGAGGCCGCCGCCCGGGGCAAGGAGTACTCCGAGAAGCTGCTCGCCAAGGCCCTGTCGCGCGGCCGTACGACCGAGGCGAAGCGGGACGCGCTGCTGGCCCTCATCACGCCGACCGCCGACCCCGCCGACCTGGCGGGCTGCGACGCCGTCATCGAGGCGGTGTTCGAGGACACCTCGCTCAAGCACAAGGTGTTCCAGGAGATCCAGGACGTCGTCGAACCGGACGCGCTGCTGTGCTCCAACACCTCCACGCTGCCCATCACCGGGCTCGCCGAGGGCGTCGCGCGTCCCGCCGACTTCATCGGCCTGCACTTCTTCTCGCCGGTCGACAAGATGCCGCTCGTCGAGATCATCAAGGGCGAGCGGACCGGCGACGAGGCGCTGGCCCGCGCCTTCGACCTCGTACGCCAGATCAAGAAGACGCCGATCGTCGTCAACGACTCGCGCGGCTTCTTCACCTCGCGCGTCATCGGCCAGTTCATCAACGAGGGCGTCGCGATGGTCGGCGAGGGCATCGAGCCCGCGTCCATCGAGCAGGCGGCGGCCCAGGCCGGCTACCCGGCGAAGGTCCTGTCCCTGATGGACGAGCTGACCCTCACCCTCCCGCGCAAGATCCGGAACGAGACGAAGCGGGCGGTCGAGGAGGCGGGCGGCACCTGGCCGGGCCACCCGTCGGACGCGGTCATCGACCGCATGGTCGACGAGTTCGGGCGTACGGGCCGAAGCGGCGGGGCGGGCTTCTACGAGTACGGCGAGGACGGCAGGCGCACCCGCCTGTGGCCGGGCCTGCGCGAGCACTTCGCGAAGCCGGGCGCGGAGATCCCCTTCGCCGACATGAAGGAGCGGATGCTCTTCTCCGAGGCGCTGGACACGGTCCGCTGCTTCGAGGAGGGCGTGCTGACGTCGGTCGCCGACGCGAACATCGGCTCCATCATGGGCATCGGCTTCCCGGCCTGGACGGGCGGCGCGATCCAGTACATCAACGGGTACGAGGGCGGCCTGCCCGGCTTCGTCGCCCGCGCGCGCGAACTGGCGGCGACGTACGGCGAGCGCTTCACGCCGCCCGCGCTGCTGGTGGAGAAGGCGGAGCGGGGCGAGAGGTTCAGCGACGCGTAACGCGCTCGCGCGGCCGGCGCCGGGGTCCCTGCCGGGGACACCGGCGCCGGGCGGGCGGGTCCTTCGGCCTCAGTCGTCGAGCAGCCGCCAGGCGGTTCACTCCGCGGTGAACGCCGCGCGCAGTTCCTCCTTCAGGGAGCGCTGGAACGCCGTCACCAGTGCCTGCACCACCATCGGCTGCATATGGGCCGACAGCGACTTCATCGCCTTCACGTGCTCGGGGTCCGACTCCCGCTCGCGATAGGGACCCCACACCTCGTCCTTGAAGAGCGTGGTCAGCGCGTGCGCCGCCGACCGCGTGTGCTCCAGCAGGATCGTTCGGGCCGCGAGGATCGTCTCGTGGGCTATCGGTACGCCGAGAAGCTGTACGCCGAGGGCCAGCAGCCCGGGATCGACCCGGAAGGCGTCCGGGGAGTCCGCCCGCTCCAGGACGCTCATCGCGGCGAGCCGGTCGATGTCCTCGTCCGACAGTGCCCGCCCCGCCCGGCGCTCCAGCTCCGCCCGGGTCGCGTCCTCCGCGGAATCCGGCGCCCAACTCGCCACCAGCCCACGGTGTATCGCCAGATCGTGCGCACTCAGATCGGCCGGCAGCTGCTCCAGGTAGCGCTCGATCGCGGCGAGCGTCATGCCGTGGTGCTGGAGCTCCTCGATGAGGGCCAGCCGCGACAGGTGGGCGGGCCCGTAGTGGCCGACCCGGCGCGGGCCGATGACCGGTGGCGGGAGCAGACCGCGCGTACCGTAGAAGCGCACCGTGCGCACCGTGACCCCGGCCCGTGCGGCCAGCTCGTCTACCGTGAGCGTCGGCTCTTCGGTGTCCGTCGTCATGTCCGCCCCTCGCCTTCCGCCGCCGTGCTTCTCCACAGTGCAACAGTATTGCTGTCTCACCATTGTTGTGAAAGCGTCCGGCTTCGCCACCCGCTGTCCGTGGCGGCCCGTACGGTCGCGGCATGTCCGCGATCACGTACGTACGACCGCCAGCGAGCGCGCACGGGTGATGGCGCCCCGGCGGTTAGGGTGTCGCCGGCACGGCCACGGACTGCGCGTGGCGGAAGATGTTGTGCGGGTCCCACAGCTTCTTGGCCCGCTGCAGACGCTCGTAGCCGCCCTTGTAGTACAGCTGGTGCCACGGCTGGCCCGACGTGTTCAGACGCTGGACGTCGAGAAGGTCCACGTCCGGGTAGTTGACGTAGCACCCGTCGGTGTTCGCATCCTTCGTCGCGGGGAACGCCGGATCGACCACCGCCGGGACCCCGCCGGTCGGCCCGTACACGTCCTGGTAGAAGTTCCTGATCCAGCGCAGATGCGGGGCGGCGATCCCGGAGTCCTTCTCCGCGTCGCGGTAGTCCAGGACCCCGTTCCTGTCGGCGTCGGTGTCCCAGGTCCAGTACGCCTGGTACTGGAGCTTCAGGACCGAGGAGCGCTGCGGCACCGCCGTGTCCTGTGCTCCCACCTTGTTGATCGCCCCGCCGTAGGAGTCGACCTGGACCAGGGCGTCCGGGTTGCTGTAGTCCGGATCGGTGAGATGGCGGTGGATCGCGTCGATCTGGTGCTCGGTGAACCCCTTCGTCATGTACGCCGACTTGTACTTGCCGCAGCGGTTCGGACCCGATTCGTTGAGGCTCTGCGTCGCGGTGAGCCACGGGAGCAGGGTCGGGATGAACAGGGCGCCCTGTGCGGGATGTTCACCGATCGCCTGGTCCAGTGGCGTCTCCTCGATGTGGTAGGTCCCGTCCGCCTTCTTGAAGTCCTGGGTGATCCACGCCAGGAAGGCCGCGAGGCGGGCCGGCGAGTCGTTCCTCGTGCCGTCGAGCTGGATGGTCAGGCCGACCTTGCCGCTGCTCATATGGGTGAGCTTCAGCAGGGTGAACAGGTCGTGGTAGGAGGCCGAGCCGAGGGGCGCCGGGAGCTGCCCGGCCTGCTCGTACGCGAAGAACTGCCCGTAACGGCGGACGAGGGACTTGAAGAGCTCGGGGTGTTCGAGGAAGTCCTTCCACGGCCAGGCCACGGACCTGGCCAGCACCTGGGCGGGGGGCTTCGGCAGGTCGCGGAACCAGTAACGCGTGATCACACCGAAGTTGCCGCCGCCCCCGCCGGTGTGCGCCCACCACAGGTCGCGCAGCGCCGCGTCGGCCGAGTCCTTGCGCGCCACCGTCCTCCTGGGCTGCTTGCCGTCGGCGACGGTGACCACCTCGACGGCGTAGAGGTAGTCGACGGTCAGGCCGGACTGCCGGGAGAGCAGGCCGTATCCGCCGCCCGAGACGTGGCCGCCGAGCCCGACCGAGTAGCAGGAGCCACCGGGCAGGGCGAGGCCGGTCGCCCGGTAGAGCTGGGTGGTGCTGTGCCAGTTCGTCGCGCCCGCCTCGATGCAGTACGCCTGCATCTCCGGGTCGAAGTACACCCCGTTCATCTGGCTCACGTCGACGATGACGCCGACGTCCCCGGACGAGACGAAGTTCTCGTAGCAGTGACCGCCCGAGCGCACGGTGATGCGGCGGTTCACCTGGGCCGGGTCGCCGACGAACTTGGCGACCGCCGCGACGACCTCGTCCGCCGACCGGGCCACCACGACGTAGTCGGGTGTGGCGATCCAGCGCTGGTTGAACCCCCGGCGCAGGGCCTCGTAGCGGGCGTCGCCCGGACTCACTTCGATCGGATGCGTGGCCATGCCGTCCCCCAGGGCAGAAGCGGAAACAGGTCGGATCGGCTGAGCGATCCGTCCCTGTCGTCACTCCAAGTTACCAGTCATGCCCGGTGAGTCACGATCTCGTTCGGGTGAATGTGCGTCACCGGACGGCGTGGTGCGCCAGCGGCGCGTGAGGGTCCGGTGCGGACGGCTCGGGGGCGTGGTCCACGTGGACCGTGGCGCCCGCCAGCCGGTGCACCGAGTGCAGCAGCGCGTGCTCCGCCGCGACCGCGACCGCGTGCGCCCGCACCACTGTCAGCCCGGGATCGACCACCACCGAGGTCTCGGCGCGCAGACTGTGCCCGATCCACCGCATCCGTACGGCGCCCACCGCCCGTACACCCTCGACGCGCGCGAGCGCGTGCTCGGCCTCGTCCACCAGCGCCGGATCCACCGCGTCCATCAGCCGGTGCCACACCTCCCGTGCCGCGCCGCGCAGCACGAGCGTGATCGCGGCCGCGATCAGCAGCCCGATCAGCGGGTCGGCGTAACGCCAGCCGAGCGCCGAGCCGCCCGCGCCCAGCAGTACCGCGAGGGAGGTGAAGCCGTCGGTGCGGGCGTGCAGCCCGTCGGCGACCAGAGCGGCGGAGCCGATCCTCCTGCCGGTACGGATGCGGGCCCGCGCCACCCACTCGTTGCCCGCGAAGCCGATCAGGCCCGCCGCGGCGACGGCCGGGAGGTGGCCGACCTCCTGCGGGTCGAGCATCCGGCGCACGGCCTCGTACCCGGCGAACACCGCGGAGGCGGCGATCACCAGCACCACGAAGACCCCCGCCAGGTCCTCGGCGCGCCCGAAGCCGTACGTGTAGCGGCGCGTCGCCGCCCGCCGCCCCAGCAGGAAGGCGACGGCGAGGGGCAGCGCGGTCAGGGCGTCGGTGGCGTTGTGGACGGTGTCGCCGAGCAGCGCCACGGAACCGGACAGCGCGACGACGACGGCCTGGGCGGCGGTGGTCGCCGCCAGAACGGCGAAGGAGACCCACAGGGTCCGCAGCCCGGCCGCCGACCCTTCCAGCGCGGAGTCGATCCGGTCGTGGGAGTGGTGGTGGTGTCCGTGTCCGAGGCCCCGCCGGCGTCCGTGTCCGTGGTCGTGTCCCTGGCCGTGCCGGTGCCCGCTTCCCTGTCCGTGACCCGTCATGTCCACCACCGTGACACACCGACACCCCTGCGGCCACTGCCGAAAAACCGCCCGTGACCAGGTGCGAATCACTCGCGATTGCGCGGACCGGGACTCGTGCGGCCCGTCGCCCCGGCGCTGCGCCCACCGGGACGAACGGGCCGGGGCCGACGGGCCGCACGGTCGGCGCGCCACGTGGTCAGCGGGCGCCGGCCACGACCGGGTAGTGGTCGGACAGGTTCGTGTACGTGTACTGCTTGCCCCAGCTGGAGACGGTCCAGGGCGCGCTCTGCTCCTTGATCACCTCGTTCGTCCAGCCCGCCGGCTTCACGTGCCCGGCCCGGTGCAGGACGTAGTCGAGGTCCTCGCGCGGGTCGTCGGGGTAGCGCTCGGAGGCGATCGAGTTGTCGGCGGTGTCGAAGGAGTACGGGTGGCCGGTGCGCGCGTCGCCGCCGTTCAGGCCGCCGTCGGCGAGCATCGTGGCGTACTCCGGACTGTGCGAGTCGACGTTGAGGTCACCCGCGACGATCACCTGCTCGGAGGCGGGGATGTTCTTGCCGTCGAGGAAGGCGTCGATCGCCTTGAACTGCCGGCTGCGCGTCTGGGCGGCCTCGCCGGCGCCGCAGCCCGGGTCGGTGGACTGGGCGTGCGTGCCGACCACGTGGACCCTGGTGCCGTTCACGTCCAGTACGGCGTACACGAAGCCCTTGTTGGAGTACCAGTCGGCGCCGCACGCGTCCTTGTAGACGTACTGCTCCTTGCGGACGACCGGCCACTTGCTGAGGATCGTGACCCCGCCGTCCTCCGGAGTCGTGGCGGAGTACGAGCCGCCGGTCGCGTCCCAGCCCGTCCTGCTGCGGCCCATCACCGGCGTCTGGTGCGGGTACTGCGCGGCGGCGTTGCTCTTCAGCGCGTCGGAGGCACTGTTGTCGAAGGCCTCCTGGAGCACGACGACGTCGTTGCCGCGGAAGAACGGGGCCGCCGGTATCGCCTTCGCGCGGTGGTCCTGGCCCCAGTTCGGGTAGAGGTTCTTGCTGAAGAGGAAGGCGTTGTACGACAGCACCCTCAGCGAAGGCACCGCGGCCGGCGCGGAAGCGGCGGCCGGGGCCGCCGGCGCCGCGGCGACCTGCGGGGCCGACGCGGCGAGCGCGGCGGCCGCCAGGACGGTGGCGAGGGCGGCGCCAGGGGTGCGGCGGAGCGCGGAGTGCGGCACGGGGACTCCCGGTGTGAGGGGCGGGCAATGATCGGCGCGGCACATCAAATCAGCCCGAGTTACCTTCCGGTAGCCATTGGACGGCGAACGCACGGCGCTCCGCACACGATCTCCCCAACTGATCTCCTCGCCCGGCCGCGACCCGCCCGAACGCATACTGGAGGCATGAAGATCAGCGAGCGGGACCCCGCGCCGCCTCCCCCCGGCGGCGTCCTGTGGTCCGTCGCCGGTGACGTGCGCGCGCTGCTGATGCTGCCCGCCGCGCTGACCCTTCAGGTCGCGCGCCCGGCCGTCGGCGCGGGCGTCGACCAGCACTCGGTCTTCCGCACGGACCCGTGGGGGCGCGGCGAGCGGTCCCTGCGCTCCCTCCAGTTGTGGGTGTACGGGGGAGAGGCGGGCGCCGAGGAGGGCCGCCGGCTCCGGCGGCTGCACCGGACGATCCGGGGTGCCGACGCGCACGGCCGCCCGTACCACGCGCTCGACCCGGCCCACTACTCCTGGGTCCACGCCACCGGCTTCCCCTGCTACCGCCACGCGCTGAGCCATCTGTGGCGGCCGCTCACCGAGGCGCAGGAACGGCAGCTGTACGCCGAGTGGCTCCAGGTCGGCCGCATCCTCGGCATCGACGACCGGGGCATGCCGCAGACCGTCGAGGAGTTCTGGCCGTACTACCGCCGGATGCTGGCCGAGGAGGTGGAGGCGACCGTCGTCGTGCGCGAACTGATTGCCGCCGACGCCCCGGTGCCCGCCCCCGACCGGGGGCCGCTGCCGGTGCGCCTGGTCCTGCGGGCCCTGTGGCCCGTGCTGCTGCCGCCGCTGGCCCGCTTCCGGGCGTTCGTCACCGTCGGCTACCTGCCGCCGGACGCCCGCGAGGCGCTGGGCCTGGAGTGGAGCGACGCGCGGGAGCGCAGGCTGCGCCGCTACAGCCGCGTCGTACGCACCCTGGTGCCGCTGCTGCCGGAGCGGCTGCGCTATCTGCCCCTGGCGCGCGAAGCCAGGGCGCGGCGCCGCGACGCGGCCGCACACCTCGGCCGAGAGCGCTCTCAGCAGTCCCTCGGAGCATGCTCCCGCACGCGCCGATCCGTCAACACTTGAACAGGTGGTTGCTGAGCGCGTCTGCAACTCCCTTCTGTGTCACATGTATTGACACTTCTATTTCATAAGTTTTACGTTCCATGACATCTGAGAGCGCTCTCGGACGCCCTTCCCCCACCACCCCGAGGTGCCGTCCATGCCATCTCCGCCCTTCAGATCCGCGTCCGCGCTGATCCTCGTGTCCGCCCTGACCGCTCTCGGTCTCGGCTCCACCGCCACGCCCGCGGCCGCCGCCACCATCCCCGTGGGCTGGGGCAGTTACTCCGACGTACGCCCTGCCGGAACCTCCGGCCCCACCACCAACACCGGCACGCCCGTCACCCCCAAGCTCACCGCCGCCGCGAAGGACAAGCCGCTGCCCACCAACGACTGGTGGTCCTCCCTCGCCTTCCAGCGGTACGGCGACAACCCGCACTCCACACCCATGTACGGCCACCCGCTCACCTACCAGGCCACCGCCGCCGGCCTGGAGGTCGGCTACCCGACGACTCCCGCCGTCGTCGGGGACGGCCGCCAGTACGAGTACGCCCACAAGCGCGACCTCACGCTCGGCCTGACCGGCCTGAACTCACCCGACACCAAGGCCGACGACTGGTCCGACTGGACCGTCACGCCCTACTGGTCCGACGGCGCCCGCACCCTGCGTACCACCATCGGCCACGGCATGCCCTTCGTGTACGCCAAGGGCTCGGGCGCCGGCGCGCAGATCACCACCGCCGCGGCCCCCACGGTCTTCGCCGACCAGGGCAACGTCCTCGGCATCACGGTCGCCGGCCACCATTACGCCCTGTTCGCGCCGACCGGCAGCGACTGGAACATCGCCGGCTCCACCCTCACCGCCGGCCTCGGCGCCAAGGACTACTTCTCGCTCGCCGTACTGCCCTCCACCGACGCCCTCGCGACGTACAAGAAGTACGCGTACAGCTTCGTCACCGGATCGAAGGCGGCCTGGAGTTCCACCGGCGGCACCGTGAAGGCGACGTACACCCTCACCACCGAGGCGAAGGAGGGCAGCGAGACGGGCACGCTCCAGGCCCTCTACCGCCACCAGTGGCTGCACACCTCCGACCCGCTCACCCCGTACACCTACGTCTCGCCGCGCGGCACGATGAAGGTCCGCGAGGGCGCCTCCTTCACCACGAGCCAGCGGGCCTCCGGCGTGCTGCCGGCGCTGCCGCAGTCGAGCGGCGTCGACAAGGCCAGGCTCCGCGGCCACCTCAACGAGGTCGCGAACGCCGCCGACCCCTTCTCCGGCGCCACCGACACCTACTGGACGGGCAAGGCGCTCGGCCGCCTCGCCCAGCTCGTGCCCGTAGCCGACCAGATCGGGGAGACCGCCGTACGCGACAAGCTGCTCGGCCTGATGAAGGGCCGTCTGCAGGACTGGTTCACGGCCGGCGGAGCCAACGAGTTCTCGTACGACAAGACCTGGAAGACGCTGACCGGATACCCGGCGTCGTACGGCAGCGACACCGAGCTCAACGACCACCACTTCCACTACAGCTACTACGTCTACGCCGCCGCGATCGTCGCCCAGTACGACCCGGCCTGGGCCGCCGACTCCGCGTGGGGCGGCATGGTCAAGACGCTCGTACGGGACGCCGCCAACCCCAGCCGCACCGACACCGCGTTCCCCTTCCTGCGCGGCTTCGACGTGTACGCGGGCCACAGCTGGGCCTCCGGCCACCAGGGCTTCGCCGCGGGCAACAACCAGGAGTCGTCGTCGGAGTCCACCAACCTCAGCGCCGGGCTCGTCCTGTGGGGCGCGGCGACCGGTGACACGGCCCTGCGCGACCTCGGCACGTACCTCCTCACCACCGAGTCGGAGGCGATCGCGCAGTACTGGTTCGACGCCGACGAGCAGGTCTTCCCGTCCTCCTTCGGCCACGACACGGTCGGCATGGTGTGGGGGAGCGGCGGGGCGTACGCCACCTGGTGGACGGCCAACCCGGAGGAGATCCACGGCATCAACGTCCTGCCGGTGACCGGCGGTTCACTGCACCTGGGCGGCGAGAAGGCCGCCATCCGGCGCAACCTCGCCGAGATGGAACGCGAGAACGGGGGACCGGCCGTCGAATGGCGCGACATCCTCTGGGAGTTCCAGTCGCTGGCCGACCCGGCCGCCGCCAAGGCCAAGTGGGACGCGGGCCACGCGGGCTACACCCCCGAGCAGGGCGAGTCGAAGGCGCACACCTACCACTGGATCAGCACCCTCGACACGCTCGGCGCCCCCGACGCCACGGTCAGCGGCGACATCCCGACGTCCGCCGTCTTCACCAAGGGCACGGTACGGACGTACGCCGCCCACAACCACACCTCCGCCGCCCGCACCGTGACCTTCTCGGACGGCGGGAAGCTCACCGTCCCCGCCCGCTCGACCGCGACCGGCACCGGAGGCACCGACCCGGGCCCCGACCCCGAACCGCCCACCGGCAACACCTTCCAGCTGCGCACCGGCGGCACCCTCACCACGGCCACCGGAACCACCGCCGCCTCCGACACCCTCGCCTCGGCGGGCGGCGCCAACCACGACGGCACCCCGCACCAGCCGCTGACGTACACCGCCAAGGGCGTCAACGGCACCCTCAAGTCCGGTGTGCCGACGGCCTTCCGGCTCCAGGTCGACGCCGGCACGGCCGTCGGGCTCGGCCAGCAGGCGCGCGTCAGCTACGACCTGACGGGCGACGGCACGTACGACCGGACGGAGACCTACCAGTACTTCGCCACCGATCCGGTGGCGGGCTGGGAGGACTACACGCAGGCGCGCGGCCTCAAGTCCGCGACCGGCACGCTCGGCGACTTCAAGGGCGGCACCGTACGCCTCGAAGTGTGGAGCGCCATCGGCAGCGGCACGGCGAAACTCCGGACCGGAACCGGCGATTCGGTGCTGGTGATCCCCTTCCAGTGACCCGGGCGCACCCCCCGCACGCGGCGGGCCCCCGGCCGGTCAGGCCGAGGCCCGCCGCACCAGCTCGGTCGGCATGATCACCGACGCCGGCGCTCCCGGCCCCCGGTCGCCACCGTGGTTCAGGACCCGCATGAGCAGTCTGACCATCAGCCGGCCCATACCCTCGATGTCCTGGCGGACCGTGGTCAGCGGGGGATCGGCCGCCTCCGCCACCGTCACCATGTCGTCGAACCCGACGACCGCCACGTCCTCGGGCACCCGCCGCCCGCGCTCCCGCAGGACCCTCAGGGCGCCGGCGGCCATCAGGTCGTTCGCCGCGAACACGGCGTCCAGGTCCGGCGCGCGCGCCAGCAGTTCCGCCATCGCGCGCGCCCCGCTGTCCACCGTGAAGTCGCCCCGCGCGGTGAGCGCCGGGTCTGCGTCGAACAGGACGTCGTGGTAGCCGTCGGCGCGGTCGATGGCGGAGGTCTGGTCGGCGGGGCCCGCGATGTGCGCGACGCGTTCGCGGCCCAGGCCCACGAGATGCCGCACGGCGGTACGGGCCCCGCCCCGGTTGTCGCAGTCGACGTACGGGACGGCCGCCGCCCCGGCGCCGGGACGGCCCCCGTAGACGGTCGGGACCTTGGAGCGGTGGACGAGCGCGGGCAGCCCGTCGTCGTCGTGCAGCGAGAAGGCGAGCGCTCCGTCGACGTGACCGCCCCCGAGGTAGCGGGCGATCCGGTCGTAGTCGCCGGGCCCCTCCACCCACAGCAGCACCAACTGCGAGTCGTGCGCCGTCAGTTCCCGGCTGATGCCGCGCACCTGCTGCTCGAAGAAGGGGTCCGAGAAGATCCTGAACTCCGGCTCGGCGATGATCACGGCGACCGCGCCGCTCTGCCGGGTGACGAGGGACCTGGCCGCGTGGTTCGGTACGTACCCCAGCTCCTCCACGGCTTCCCGCACCTTGTCGGCCAGCGGCCGCCGCACGCCCGCGCCGCCGTTGACGACCCGTGAGGCCGTGGCCCGGGAGACCCCGGCACGGGCCGCGACGGCTTCCAGGGTGGGACGGGAACCAGCGGGCTGCTCGGGCAAGGCGGGTGCTCCTCGGCGGTGCGGGACAGGGCTGCTGGTCACCGAGGATATCCGTGGCCGGTACGCCGTGAGAGCGCTTCCACCCACTCCCGCCGCAAGCCCCGCCCCCGCGCGGCGCGACGCCGCCGCCCCCTCGCGCGGGGGCGGCGGCGTCGGCGTACCGCCGGTCAGTGGTGGTCGTGCGCGTGGATCGTGTTCGTCGCGGCGATCTTCTTCCACGACGCGGGCCGCGCGGGCTTCGCCCGCTCACCGGCGGTCGAGCGCGCGATCCGGGACTCGGCCGCCTCCGGGGCGCCGGGCTTCGACGGCTGGTACAGCCAGGTGTCGAACAGCTCGGCGAGCGGCTTGCCCGACACCTTCTCGGCGTACTTCACGAAGTCCGCCACGCTCGCGTTGCCGTGCGCGAACTTCGCCGGCCACCCCTTCAGGATGGTGAAGAAGTCCTCGTCCCCGACCTCGTTGCGCAACGCCTGCACGGCCAGCGCGCCCCGGTCGTACACGGCGATGTGGAACTGGTTGTCCGGGCCCGGGTCGCCCGGTTCCACCGTCCAGAACGGGTCGTCGGCGGCGCGCGTCTCGTAGACGTAGTCGGCGAGCTCCTGCGCCGTGCCCTCACCCTCCTTCTCGGACCACAGCCACTGGCTGTACCGGGCGAACCCCTCGTTGATCCAGATGTCCTTCCAGCCCTTCACGGCGACGCTGTCGCCGTACCACTGGTGGGCCAGCTCGTGGACGACGACCGAGACGTTCGCGCCGTTCGCGAACTGGCGGGGGCTGTAGAACGGCCGGGTCTGCGTCTCCAGGGCGTACCCGCTGGTGACGTTCGGTACGTAACCGCCGAGCGCGTTGAAGGGGTACGGGCCGAAGACCTCGCTCAGGTACTCCGCCACCTCGGTGGTCCGCTCGATGCTGGCGCGCGCGGCCCCGGCGTTGTCACCGAGGTCCTTGCTGTAGGCGTTGAGCACGGGCAGCCCGTTCGCGGTCCGGTCCGTGGTGATGTCGAACCTGCCGACCGCGAGTGTGGCGAGGTAGCTGGCCTGCGGCTTGTTCGAGCGCCAGTTGTAGCGGGTCCAGCCGAGCTTCGAGCTCTGCGACTGGAGTACGCCGTTGCTGATGGCCTGCGTGCCGTCCGGCACCGACACCGAGACGTCGTACGTCGCCTTGTCCAGCGGGTGGTCGTTGCTCGGGAACCACCAGACGGCGGAGTCGGGCTCCTGGGCGGCGACGCCGCCGTCGGGGGTGCGGTGCCAGGCGGTGTAGCCGCCGATCTTCAGCTCGGAGGACTTTCCGGCGTACCGGACGACGACCGAAACGGCCCGGCCCTTCTCCAGCGGGGCGGCGGGCGTGACGACGAGTTCCTGCTCCCCCTCCTTGGCGAACTTCGCCTTCTTCCCGTTCACCCGTACCTCACTCACCCCCAGACCGAAGTCGAGGTTGAAGCGCGACAGGTTCTGCGTGGCGGTGGCGAGGATCGTCGCCGTGCCCTCCAGCAGGTCGGTCCTGGGCTGGTACTTCAACCGCAGGTCGTAGTGGGAGACGTCGTATCCGCCGTTGCCGCTCGCCGGGTAGTAGGTGTCGCCGATGCCCGGAGCGCCGGGAGTGAAATCCGCGGCCGATGCCGGGATCGCCAGCACAAGAGAGGCCGCCAGGGCGCCCGGGGCGATGAGTCTGCGGTGCACGGATGCTCCAAGTGGTCAGTTGGAAGAATCTGTTCGCACCATATTCAGCTCACACGCCACCAGTCATGTCCATGGTCGCTCCTGTCACACAACTGCCATCCGGCCGACACGAGTCCCCCTCCTGCCCTCTTTTGCACGGCAGTTGACCGGAGTAACTTCCAGGCCCATGCCGATACCTGTGCGGGGACCCCGCTCGAAATGGCGAAGGCTCGTCCCGGCGGCCACCGCCGCCCTGATGGCGGTCATGCTGACCCCGGCGAGCGCCCAGAGCGCCACACCGCGGGAGAGCAGACCGGTCTACTCCTACGACGACGCGATCCGCGAAGCCGTATGGGTCGACACGCGCATGGACGGCGACGCGGACGGGCGGACCGACCGGGTCGCCGTCGACATCGTCCGCCCCCGGGAACCGGCTCACAATGGCCGGAAGATCCCCGTCATCATGGACGCCAGCCCGTACTACGCCTGCTGCGGGCGCGGCAACGAGAGCCAGCGCAAGACGTACGACGCGGACGGGAACCCGGTCCAGTTCCCCCTCTACTACGACAACTACTTCGTCCCCCGCGGCTACGCCTTCGTCGCCGTCGACCTCGCCGGAACCAACCGCTCCGACGGCTGCGTGGACGTCGGCGGCCACTTCGACATCCAGTCCGCCAAAGCGGTCGTCGACTGGCTCAACGGCCGGGGCAAGGCGTACACCAGCCGCACCGGCGGCGAGCGCGCCACGGCCGGCTGGTCGACCGGGAACACCGGGATGATCGGCAAGAGTTACGACGGCACCATCGCCAACGGCGTCGCGGCGACCGGCGTCGAGGGCCTGAAGACCATCGTCCCGATCGGTGCGATCTCCTCCTGGTACGACTACTACTTCTCCCAGGGCGCGCCCCTCTACGACAGCGGCCCCGAGTGGCTCTCCGACTACGTCGAGAGCCCCGCGGCCCGCGCCCGCTGCCAGGCGGTGCAAAAGCGCCTGGTCGACGAGGCCCCGCGCAACGGCGACTTCACGCCCCTGTGGGCGGAGCGCGACTACGTACCGGACGCGGAGAACGTCGACGCCAGCGTCTTCGTCGTCCACGGCATGCAGGACCTCAACGTCCGCGCCAAGCACTTCGGCCAGTGGTGGGACGCACTCGCCGACGCGGGCGTCGAACGCAAGATCTGGCTGTCGCAGACCGGCCACGTCGACCCGTTCGACTTCCGCCGCGCCGATGGGGTCTCCCCGGCCCGAGCGGAGCCGAGAGCCGGGGGATGGGTGCGGACGCTGCACCGCTGGTTCGACCACGAACTCCTCGGCTACGACAACGGCATCGACCGCGAACCGATGGCCGACATCGAGCGCGCCCCCGACCAGTGGTCCACCGACACGGTGTGGCCGCCCCGCGCCACGGACGCCACCACCGTGCGCCCCGGCAAGGGCGCGGCGCCGGGCGTCGGCACCCTGTCGCTGAAGCGCGCCGCACCCGGCGCCACGGAGACCTTCACCGACGACCCGAAGCTCTCCGAGAGCGACTGGGCGGCCGCGATCGACACCTCCACCCCCTCCAAGGCGGGCTTCGCCACCAAGCCGCTCACCCGCGACCTCCGCCTGTCCGGCTCCTCGCAGGTGACCGTCACGGCGACGCCCTCCACCTCCACCGCGCACCTGTCCGCCGTCCTCGTCGACCTGGGGCCGGACACCATCCGCGACTACACCGCCCCGGGCGAAGGCATCACCACCCTGGCCGAGCGCACCTGCTGGGGCCCGAGCACCACGGGTGACAGCTCCTGCTTCAAGGAGACGAAGGCCCGTACCGCCGATGTCGACCACACCGTGTTCAGCCGGGGCTGGGCCGACCTCGGCACCCACGCCGACCCCGCCGAGGGCCGCCCGCTCACCCCGGGCAAGCGGCACACCATCACCCTCGACCTCCACGCGAGCGACCACGTCGTGCCCGCCGGACACCGTCTCGCCCTGATCGTCGCAGGCACCGACGCCGGCCTCATCGCCCCTCCGTCGACCACTCCGACGCTCGGCCTGGCGCTGTCCCGCACAGCTGCGGACCTGCCCGTCGTGGGCGGCGCCAAGGCGTTCGCCCGCGCCACCGCCGGCTCGCGCCTCCTCGCACCGTCGCCGGCCCGCCTCGACGGCGTGGCCGAACCCCGCGCCAAGCGGCCGATCCCGGGAGCCACCCGCTGATGCACCCCCGTGTCCGCGCCCTCGTCGTCGCCGCCACGGCGGCGGCCCTGGCCGCACCCCTGACCGCCACCACGGCCCAGGCGTCCGCGCCACCACCCCGCACCGGTTTCGAAAGGACCGACGGCGCGAGCTGGACCACCCAGCCCGACGAGCAGACCTTCCTGCGCGCCGTCGACCGCGTCAGTGACCGGGTCACGATGTCCACGATCGGCACGACCGTCCACCGGCGCCCGCTGAACCTCGTGCGCATCGCGGCCCAGCGGCACACCGCGGCCACCGTGCTGCTGATCTGCTCCCAGCACGGCGACGAACCGTCCGGCCGCGAAGCCTGCCTGACCACCGTCAGGGACCTCGCGTACGCCAAGGACAGGAAGACCCTCGACTTCCTCGCCCGCACCACGGTCCTCGTCATCCCCACCGCGAACCCCGACGGCCGCGCGGCGAACACCCGCACCAACGCCGACGGCGTCGACATCAACCGCGACCACATCGTCCTCAGGACGGCCGAGGCCCGGGCGATGGCCGCCGTGACGCGCGACCACCGGCCGGACGTCATCTACGACCTGCACGAGTACGGCGCCACCCCGCCGTACTACGACAAGGATCTGCTGGCCCTCTGGCCCCGCAACCCCAACACGGACCACCGGGTGCACGCGGAGGCCCGAACCCTCTCCGAGTCCTATGTACGCCCGCACGCCCGGCAGGCCGGATTCACCAGCGGCATCTACGGCATCTGGACGGACCCGGTCACCGGCGAGCCGGTCAAGCAGGTGGCGGGCGACGGCCAGGAGCGCATCCTGCGCAACACGGCCGGCGTCAAACACTCGGTGGGCCTCCTGGTGGAAACTCGGGTGGACCCGCTGACCGAGGCCGAGAAGAACAGCCCCGCCCTGAACAACAGGCGCCGGGTGAACACCCAACTGGCCGCCCTGACCGGCGCCTTCGCCTTCGTGGACGAGCGCCGGGCCCGCATCGGGGCCGCCACCGCCCGCGCCCGCCTGGAAGGCTTCGCGGACCGGGGTCCGATCCATCTGGGCGGCGCCGACAACGACCCGCCCGAACCGGCCGAGACCATCCAGGATCCCCCCTGCGGCTACCACCTCTCGCCGGCCCAGTACGCGGAGGTGAAGGACGAGCTGGCCCTGCACGGGGTCACCTCCCACCCCCGCGGCGAGGGCGCGTACGTACCCCTGCGCCAGTCGCGCCGGGCGCTCGCGGCGCTCCTGCTCGACGATCGCGCGGCCTACCCCCTCACAGCCGGGAGGCCCGACACCGCCTGTTAGGCAGCCGTGATGTGCGACGCATGTGGTAGGGGGTACGGGAGCGAAATCAGCTCAGTGCTTCCCGAAAGGTGCCGCTTGTGTCGCACGATCAGAAACCGGCTCAACGGCTTCGGCTGCCGGTGAGGGCGGCTCTCCCGGGCCGCCATCCGCACGAGGACGAGACGCCCCGGACCGACCGGGTGGTGTTCGGCGTGACGGCCGTGCTCACCCTGGCCTTCGTGCTCTGGGGCTCCGTCTTCACGGACACGCTGGAGAGCGTCTCCGACACGATGCTGAGCGGCCTGATGCACAACGGCGGCTGGGCCTTCGTCCTGGCCGCCTCCGGCTTCGTGGTCTTCGCCCTCTGGCTGGCCATCAGCCGTTACGGCCGGATCCCCCTCGGCCAGGAGCACGAGGGCCCGGAGTTCCGGACCGTCTCCTGGGTCGCGATGATGTTCAGTGCCGGCATGGGCATCGGCCTGATGTTCTACGGCGTCAGCGAGCCGCTCGCGCACTACGTCACCCCGCCGCCGGGGACCGACCCCGCCGACTCGGCGGACGCCATGCAGACGGCCCTGGCCACCACCCTCTTCCACTGGACCCTCCACCCGTGGGCGATCTACGCGGTGGTCGGCCTCGCCATCGCGTACAGCACCTTCCGGCGCCGCAGGCGGCAGACCATCAGTGCCGTCTTCGTCCCGCTGATCGGCAAGAAGCGCGTCGACGGAGCCCCCGGCCGGCTGATCGACATCCTCGCGATCTTCGCCACCCTCTTCGGCTCCGCCACCTCGCTCGGCCTGGGCGCCCTGCAGATCGGCAGCGGCTTCCGCGAACTGGGCTGGATGGAGAAGGCGGGCACAGGTCTCCTGATCTCCATCATCGGAGTCCTCACCGCCGCGTTCGTCTTCTCGGCCGTCTCCGGCGTCGAGAAGGGCATCCAGTGGCTGTCCAACACCAACATGGTCCTGGCAGTGATCCTCGCGGTCTTCGTCTTCGTCGCCGGCCCGACCATCCTGATCCTCGACCTGCTCCCCACCTCCCTCGCGGCCTACATCGACCAGATCCCGCAACTGGCAGGCCGTACCGAGGCGGCGACCGGCGGCGGCGAGGTCTCCGAATGGCTGAGCAGCTGGACGGTCTTCTACTGGGCGTGGTGGATCTCCTGGACGCCGTTCGTCGGCATGTTCATCGCCCGCATCAGCCGCGGCCGTACGATCCGTCAGTTCGTGGGCGGCGTCATCCTCGTCCCCAGCACCGTCAGCTTGGTCTGGTTCGCCGTCTTCGGCGGTACGGCGATGAAACTCCAGGAGGGCAGGCAGCTCGCCGACGAGGCGACACCGGAGGGGCAGCTCTTCGGCGTGCTCCAGGAGTTCCCCATCGCCGGCGCGATGAGCCTCCTGGTCATGATCCTGGTCGGCATCTTCTTCATCTCGGGAGCCGACGCCGCGTCGATCGTGATGGGCACGCTCTCCCAGCGGGGCACCTTCGAACCGGCGCGGTTCGTCGTCATCTTCTGGGGCGTGGTGACCGGCGCCGTGGCGGCGGTCATGCTGCTGGTCGGCGACGGCAAGGGGGACGCGCTGGCCGGTCTGCAGAACCTCACGATCCTGGTCGCGGCGCCCTTCGTGCTCGTCATGATCGGCATGTGCATCGCCCTGATGCGCGACCTGCGTCTGGACCCGCTGATCGTCCGCGGCGAGATCGCGGAGGAGGCCGTGGAGAGCGCGGTGATCGCGGGCCACGAGAAGTACGCCGGCGAGTTCGAGATCCGCATCGGCCCCGGCACCCCGG
>NZ_VBVX01000090.1 GCF_005981925.1 Streptomyces albidochromogenes | reverse complement strand
GCCCCGCCCTGCGGCCTGTCCTGACCGGCCTGCCGGTGGCCGGATTCAGCGGCACCCTGAAGAGCCGGTACGCCGAGGACTCGGCCGGCACCGGCATGGTCCGCGCCAAGACCGGCACCCTCAGGGGCGTGAACACGCTGGCCGGAACCGTCGTCGACGCCGACGGCCGGCTCCTGTCGTTCGCCTTCCTCACCTCGGGCGCCCCGGGCCCCGAAGCCGCCCAGTCGGCCCTCGACCGGCTGGCCTCCACGATCGCCAACTGCGGCTGCGAACCCTCCACCGGGCGGCCCGGCCGCAGCTGAACCCCGAGGAAGTTCAGGGGTACGGGTGGCGGACAACACCTCACCGCGCGCCGCGTCGACAACGTACGGTTGACGCATGACGAGCATCGGTGGTGCGGAGATGGTCGACTGGAACCTCGCGGTGGCGACCGCGACCCGACTGGTGAGGCCGGGTCCCGACGTGAGCCGGGACGAGGCGCGCGCCGTCGTCGCCGAGCTCCGCCGCCACGCCAAGGCGTCGGAGGAGCACGTCCGCGGCTTCACCCGGATGATCCCCGAAGGGCACGAGCCGCAGGACACCCCGGTCCTGGTCGTCGACCGGGCCGGCTGGATCAGGGCGAACGTCGCCGGGTTCCGGGAAGTCCTGCGGCCGCTCCTGGACAAGATGCAGGAACGCAGGGGCTCCGCCCCCGGCGGCGCCGTGCTCGGCGCGGTCGGCGGCAAGGTGACCGGCGTCGAGGTCGGCATGCTGCTCTCCTTCCTCGCCTCGCGCGTCCTCGGCCAGTACGAGACCTTCGCCCCGCCCTCCCGCGAGCTCCCCGCCGGCACCGGCGGCGGCCGCCTCCTGCTCGTCGCCCCGAACATCGTCCACGTCGAGCGGGAGCTCGAAGTGGACCCGCACGACTTCCGGCTCTGGGTGTGCCTGCACGAGGAGACGCACCGCACGCAGTTCACGGCCGTGCCCTGGCTGCGCGACCACATGGAGGGCGAGATCCAGTCGTTCCTCGGCGAGACCGAGGTCGACCCGATGACCGTCCTGGAGCGCCTGCGCGAGGCCGCCCAGTCCCTGGCCGGGGGCCGCCCCGAGGGCGAGGCTGGTGAGGACGGCGGACGCAGCCTCGTCGAGATCGTCCAGACTCCCGCCCAGCGCGAGATCCTGGGCCGGCTGACCGCCGTCATGTCGCTCCTCGAAGGCCACGCCGACTTCGTCATGGACGGCGTGGGCCCCGAGGTCGTTCCGTCCGTCGCCGAGATTCGCGAGAAGTTCCAGCAGCGCAGGGCGCGCGGCGCCGGCCGCCTGGATCTGGCCCTGCGCAAGCTGCTGGGCCTGGACGCCAAGCTCCGGCAGTACCGTGACGGTGAGCGGTTCGTACGGGCCGTGGTGGACGAGGTCGGGATGGACGGCTTCAACCGCGTCTGGACCTCCCCGAACACGCTCCCCACCAAAGCGGAGATCGCCAAACCGGCGGACTGGGTCGCACGGGTGCACCGCAGGGCCGATTCCTAGAACGGGTGCGGCCGACGGCAGGACAACGCCCCTCCAATCACCCATCCGAGGGACCGTGAGCGCTGGGTAGGCGTGCAATGCTCGGGGAATGGCCCGTCTCTGTCACCATCGACGCACTCTGAGTGACTGGCCTTTCCTCCCGAGGCACCCCCAACTTCACCGAAGGGCACCGGACATGGGTCCCCATCCTGCGGTCGCAGCGATACGCCTGGCGGTCCGCCGCGTACTCCACGACGTACTCACCGATCTCACCGACCACGCCGGCGTCACCCCCCGCGCCACGGCGAACGCCGGGCCGGGCACGGCCCCGCCCATGCCGCCGGCGCCGCTCGTGCTGGTCGCCTGCTCGGGCGGCGCGGACTCCATGGCCCTCGCCTCCGCTCTCGCCTTCGAAGCCCCCAAGCTCGGCATCCGGGCCGGCGGCGTCACCGTCGACCACGGCCTCCAGGCCGGCTCCGACCTCCGGGCCGCCGAGGTCGTCAACCGCCTCACCGCGCTGCGACTCGACCCCGTCGAGGCCGTCGCGGTGACCGTCGGCCGTGGCGGCGGCCCCGAAGCGGCCGCCCGCGACGCCCGCTACGCCGCCCTGGACGCCGCCGCCGAGCGCCACGGCGCCGCCGCCGTCCTGCTCGGCCACACGCGCGACGACCAGGCGGAGACGGTCCTGCTCGGCCTCGCCCGCGGCTCCGGCATCCGTTCGCTGTCCGGCATGGCCGCCGTGACCGGCGCGGGCCGCTACCGCAGGCCCTTCCTCCAGATCGACCGGCAGACCGCCCGCAAGGCCTGCATGGTGCAGTCGCTGCCCGTCTGGGACGACCCGCACAACACCGACCCCGCCTACACCCGCTCACGACTGCGCCACGACGGCCTGCCGGCCCTGGAGAAGGCGCTCGGCAAAGGAGTCGTCGAGGCCCTGGCCCGGACGGCGCAGCTCTCCCGCGACGACGCCGACGCCCTGGACGACTGGGCCGCCGAGGCGGACGCGGCCGTCCGCGACGCGACCGGCGAGCTGGAGTGCGTGAAGCTCTACGCCCTGCCCCCCGCCGTACGCCGCCGCGTCCTGCGCCGGGCGGCCATCTCGGCGGGCTCTCCGCCCGGGTCGCTCTTCGCGCGGCACGTCGAAGAGGTCGACCGGCTGATCACCGGCTGGCGTGGCCAGGGGGTCATCAACCTCCCCGGCCGGGTCGAGGCGCGGCGGCAGGGTGGCAGACTGGTCATCCGGCAGGGCTGATGCGCTGAAGCACTACGAAAGTGACCCCGGTGAACGAGAAGGACATGGGCACCGACCTCAAGTCGGTGCTCATCACCAAGGAAGAAATCGACGCGAAGCTGGCCGAGCTGGCCGCGAAGATCGATGCGGAGTACGCGGGCAAGGACCTGCTCATCGTGGGTGTCCTCAAGGGCGCCGTCATGGTGATGGCGGACCTGGCGCGCGCGCTCTCCACCCCCGTCACGATGGACTGGATGGCGGTCTCGTCGTACGGCGCGGGCACCCAGTCCTCCGGCGTGGTCCGCATCCTCAAGGACCTCGACACCGACATCAAGGGCAAGCACGTCCTGATCGTCGAGGACATCATCGACTCGGGTCTTACGCTCTCCTGGCTGCTGTCGAACCTCGGATCGCGTGAGCCGGCGTCCCTGAACGTCTGCACGCTGCTGCGCAAGCCGGAGGCGGCGAAGGTCCAGCTCGACGTGAAGTGGGTCGGCTTCGACATTCCGAACGAGTTCGTCGTGGGGTACGGCCTCGACTACGCCGAGAAGTACCGGAACCTGCCGTTCGTCGGCACGCTGGCCCCGCACGTCTACGGCGGCTGAGCCCGGCACCTGCCGGACCAGCCGGTCAGCCGCCGGGAACCTGCCGGAGGCCACCGGGAACCCGCCGGGAACCTCCGCCCCCGCCCCGCCGTTGGAGCATGGGAAGGCAGGTTCGTCAGCCGTCCCCGGCAGTCGCGGGTGACAATGCTGGGGTACCGTCCGAAGAACAGTCTTTTTAAACAGCAGCATTTACCTACGGGCAGGAGGGACGGGGCGACTACCGCCCCGTATGGATGGACGTGAAGCGATACTTCCGTGGGCCGGTCATGTGGATCGTGCTGGCCGTCCTCGCCGTGGTCGTGTTGATGCAGGTTGTCGGCTCGTCCGGCGGCTACAAGACGGTGGACACTGCCGAGGTCGTCCAGGCGATCGACAAGAACCAGGTCAAGCAGGCCAAGCTGACGACCGGTGACGAACAAGTCATCAAGGTCGAGCTGAAGGACGGCCAGAAGGTCAAGGACAGCAGCAAGATCCAGGCGAGCTACATCGGCGACCAGGGCGTCGCGCTCGCCAACAAGCTGCAGTCGAAGTTCGACAGCGGGGACATCGACAAGGGCTACACGGTCTCCCCCTCCAAGCAGAATCCGTTCGTCGGGATCCTGCTCTCCCTGCTCCCCTTCGTCCTGATCGTGGTCGTCTTCCTGTTCCTGATGAATCAGATGCAGGGCGGCGGCTCCCGGGTCATGCAGTTCGGGAAGTCCAAGGCCAAGCTCATCACCAAGGACACCCCCAAGACGACGTTCGCCGATGTGGCGGGCGCCGACGAGGCGGTCGAGGAGCTCCACGAGATCAAGGAGTTCCTCCAGGAGCCGGCGAAGTTCCAGGCCGTCGGCGCCAAGATCCCCAAGGGCGTGCTCCTGTACGGCCCGCCCGGTACGGGCAAGACGCTGCTGGCGCGTGCCGTCGCCGGTGAGGCCGGCGTCCCGTTCTACTCGATCTCGGGTTCCGACTTCGTCGAGATGTTCGTCGGTGTCGGCGCCTCCCGGGTGCGCGACCTCTTCGAGCAGGCCAAGGCGAACGCTCCGGCGATCGTCTTCGTCGACGAGATCGACGCCGTCGGCCGCCACCGCGGCGCCGGCATGGGCGGCGGTCACGACGAGCGCGAGCAGACCCTGAACCAGCTGCTCGTCGAGATGGACGGCTTCGACGTGAAGGGCGGCGTCATCCTGATCGCCGCCACCAACCGGCCGGACATCCTCGACCCGGCGCTGCTGCGCCCGGGCCGCTTCGACCGGCAGATCGCGGTCGACCGTCCGGACCTGATGGGCCGCCTCGAGATCCTCAAGGTGCACGCCAAGGGCAAGCCGGTCACGCCGGAGGTCGACCTGCGGGCCGTCGCCCGCCGTACCCCCGGCTTCACCGGCGCCGACCTGGCGAACGTGCTGAACGAGGCCGCGCTGCTGACCGCCCGTACGGACAAGAAGCTGGTCGACAACCACTCCTTGGACGAGGCGATCGACCGCGTCGTGGCCGGACCGCAGAAGCGGACCCGGATCATGAGCGAGAAGGAGAAGAAGATCACCGCGTACCACGAGGGCGGACACGCCCTGGTCGCGGCGGCCTCTCCGAACAGCGACCCGGTGCACAAGGTCACCATCCTGTCCCGCGGGCGTGCCCTCGGTTACACGATGGTGCTCCCGGACGAGGACAAGTACTCGACCACGCGCAACGAGATGCTGGACCAGCTCGCCTACATGATGGGCGGCCGTGCGGCCGAGGAACTGGTGTTCCACGACCCGACCACGGGCGCCTCGAACGACATCGAGAAGGCCACCGCTACGGCCCGTGCGATGGTCACGCAGTACGGCATGACCGAGCGCCTCGGCGCGATCAAGTTCGGCCAGGACGGCTCCGAGCCGTTCCTCGGCCGTGACATGGGTCATCAGCGCGACTACTCGGAAGAGGTCGCCGCGCTGGTCGACGAAGAGGTCAAGAAGCTCATCGAGACCGCGCACAACGAGGCGTGGGAGATCCTCGTCGAGAACCGTGACGTCCTCGACAACCTGGTTCTGGCTCTCCTGGAGAAGGAGACGCTGAACAAGGAGGAGATCGCCGAGATCTTCAGCCCGATCGTGAAGCGTCCGGCCCGCCCCGCGTGGACCGGTTCTTCCCGCCGTATGCCGTCCACACGGCCGCCGGTGCTCTCCCCGAAGGAGCTCTCCCTCACCAACGGCGCCACTGCCAACGGTGCGACTCCCGCGGTGACGGCCGGCCCTGTTGACACCCCGGCCACCGAGGCGGTCCCGGAGGAGCGCCCCGAGAGCTGATCGTTTCCAGGCCCCCTCGGGGCCGGAATGAACGCCGCGTCCCCCAGGTTTTAGCCTGGGGGACGCGGCGTTTTCTCGATGCCGCTCTTTTGCGGCATGTGGAAGCACAGGAACGAGGCACAGATGACGGACCCGGTGACGCTGGACGGCGAAGGCTCGATCGGCGAGTTCGACGAGAAGCGGGCCGAGAACGCCGTGCGCGAGCTCCTCCTCGCCATCGGGGAAGACCCGGACCGCGAAGGGCTCCGGGCGACTCCGGGGCGTGTGGCACGGGCGTACAAGGAGATATTCGCCGGGCTGTGGCAGGAGCCCGAAGACGTGCTGACGACGACATTCGACCTGGGCCACGACGAGATGATCCTGGTCAAGGACATCGAGGTGTTCAGCACCTGTGAGCATCACCTGGTCCCGTTCCGCGGGGTGGCCCACGTGGGCTACATCCCGGCGACCACCGGAAAGATCACCGGGCTGTCCAAGCTGGCGCGGCTGGTGGACGTCTTCGCCCGTCGGCCGCAGGTGCAGGAGCGGCTCACCACGCAGGTCGCCGACTCCCTGATGGAGATCCTGGAGCCGCGCGGTGTGATCGTGGTCATCGAGTGCGAGCACATGTGCATGTCGATGCGCGGCATCCGCAAGCCGGGAGCGAAGACCATCACGTCGGCGGTGCGTGGCCAGCTCCGCGATTCGGCCACGCGCAACGAGGCGATGAGCCTGATCATGGCCCGCTGACCCTCGCGCGGGGCCCATGAGGGCTGCGGCGCGGCCGGGCGCGCGGCGTGGCTGCTCGGACGGCTCGGAACGGGCCGCCCGGGGGGCTCAGACGGTGGGCGTCGCCCCGTTGTCCTCGTCGTCCGGGAGCTTGCAGACCCGCTCCAGGAAGAACGCCGTCGCGACGACGCCCGCGCCCGCCAGCACCGCCAGGCCCGCGTAGATGGCCTGGTCGCGGCGGGCCGGGACGTCGAGGCTGTTCATCAGCAGGTGGACGCCCACACCGCCGTACATTCCGCACACCAGCGACGCGACGAGCGCGCTCGCCTGGCCGAAAACCACCGCGCGGGCCGCCATCAGGGGCTCCACGCCCTTCGCGCCCGGTCGGCGCTCGCGCTGGGCGCGCAGCCGGGAGCGGATCGAGAGGGCGGTGGCCAGGAGTACGACGGCGATCACGGCCAGGACGACGGGGGCCGCCAGCGGCACGCTCGGCAGCGTCCCGAAGGTGTCCCAGAGCCGGGCTCCGCCCCAGGACAGGACGCCTGCCACGGCGAAGAGACCGGCCAGTACCCCGAGCCGAAGTTGCTTCACCGAGAGCGCCCCTCACATCGGTTCATGTCACAGCCGGTAACGATCGTTCGTCCGGTCGATGCCGTCCGCCAGCCTAACGACTACTCGGGCAGTCGGAGTTCCAGGTCGGGGCGGGCGAGTACGCCGGTGGCGCCGACGCCGGTCAGCAGGTCAGCCACGGGGCCGCGCCCGGGAAGCTGGGCCTGCGGGTCCACGTCGTGCCACGGGGCGAGCACGAAGGCGCGCTCGTGGGCGCGGGGGTGCGGGAGGGTGAGGAGCGGGTCCTGGGACACCACGTCGGCGTACGCCACGATGTCCACGTCGATCGTGCGCGGGCCCCAGCGCTCCTCGCGGACCCGGTCGAACGCCTCCTCGATGGCCTGGCCGCGCTCCAGGAGCGAGGCCGGCGGGAGGGTGGTCCTGATGACGACGACCGCGTTGAAGTACGACGGCTGGGAGCCGGGGTCGACGCCCCAGGGTTCCGTCTCGTAGACGGGGGAGACGGCCTTGACGCGCAGGCCGGGCGTGTCCTCCAGGGCGTCGATGGCGCCCTGGAGGGTCTCCAGGCGGTTGCCCAGGTTCGAGCCGAGGGAGATCACGGCCCATTTGGGGTTGGACAGCGTGCTGTCGGCGGCGTCGACCTGCTCCACCACGGAGGCGGGAACCGGCTGCACGGTCGGGTCGCTCTGGGTGGGGTTCATACTCGGCTCCGGGTGATGGTGATGGTGACGTCGTCGAAGGGGACCGTGATCGGGGCGTCCGGCTTGTGGACGCAGACCTCGACCTGCTTCACCCCCTGGTGCTTGAGGCACTGCTCGGCGATCCGCTCGGCGAGGGTCTCGATCAGGTCGACCGGCTCGCCCTGGACGACGTCCACGACCTCCTCCGCAACGACCCCGTAGTGCACGGTCTTCGCCAGGTCGTCGTCGGCGGCCGCCGGGCGGGTGTCGAGGCCGAGAACCAGGTCCACGATGAAGGTCTGGCCTTCTTCGCGCTCCCGGGGGAACACGCCGTGGTGCCCACGGGCCTTGAGGCCGCGCAGCGCGACACGATCCACGCGAATCACTCCTGCTGTCGTAGAGAAAGAGGGTGCCCGTCGAGTGCGGTCGGCGCTTCACCCTCACCCGAATCTACCTGCGGGCACGGACACCGGACGCCCACGGGGGCTATGGACAGAAGGTCTTGGGACTGGTAGCCGCCCCTACCCCATGGCCCCGGACGCCAACCTTCCACAGGCCCCTACCCACTCAGGCGGGTGTCTCGTCGTCCTCTTCTTCACCGTTTTCGGTCAGAACGGGGGACCCGTGATGAGACCACAGTTTCCAGCCGTCCTCTGTGCGGCGGAACACATTCGTGGCGACGATCAGCTGGCCCACCAGCGGGCCGAGTTCGCCCGCCTCCTCGGCCGGTCCGCCGCTGAGCGTGTTCTCGGTGCAGACCACCAGGGCGGTGTCGCCCAGGACCGTCACCTTCACGTCGGTGAGGAAGAACTGGATGTACTCCGTGTTGGCCATGATCAGGGCGTACGAGCGCAGCACCTCGCCGCGTCCCGAGAGGACCGGCCAGCCCGGGTGCACGCAGGAGATCTCGTCGTCCAGCCAGAGCACCGACAGCTCTTCGAAGTCGCCGCGCTCCACCGCTTCGTAGAACGCCGTGTTGGCCTGTTCGACCAGTTCGACGTCCGTGCGCGCGCGGCTCACAGGGCTCCCTCTACGGCCCGGGCGACCCGTACGGCGTCGGCGGTCGCCCGTACCTCGTGGACGCGCACCGCCCAGGCGCCCTCGTGGGCGGCTATGGCCGAGACGGCGGCCGTGGCGGCGTCGCGCTCGCGCGCGGGCGGCGGGGCGGCGCCCGCACCGGCGTCGGCGGCGAGGACGTGGCCGAGGAACCTCTTGCGCGAGGCGGCCACCAGCAGGGGACGGCCGAGGGCGCGCAGCTCGGTGAGGTGGGCGACCAGGGTGAGGTCGTGGGCGGCCTGCTTCGCGAAGCCGAGGCCGGGGTCGATGACGATGCGTTCGGGGGCGATGCCGCCGGCGACGACGGCGTCCATGCGGGCGCGCAGTTCCGACACGACCTCGCCGACCACGTCGGCGTAGACCGCGCGGCTGTTCATCTGCTCGCTGAAGCCGCGCCAGTGCATGACCACGAAGGGTGCCCCGGCCGCCGCGACGGCCGGGATCATGGCGGGATCGGCGAGGCCGCCGCTGACGTCGTTGACCAGGACGGCGCCGGCCGCGACCGCCTGCTCGGCGACCGCCGCGCGCATGGTGTCCACGGAGACGGTGACGCCCTCGGAGGCGAGGCCGCGCACCACGGGGATCACCCGCTTCAGCTCCTCGTCGGCGTCGACGCGGGAGGCGCCGGGGCGGGTCGACTCGCCGCCGACGTCGATCAGGTCCGCGCCCTGGGCGACGAGGTCCAGGCCGCGCTTGACCGCGGCGGTCGTGTCGAACCAGCGCCCGCCGTCGGAGAAGGAGTCGGGCGTCACATTGACGACGCCCATCACCGCACAGCGGTCCCACTCCGGCAGACCCTCGACCCGGCCACGCTCGCGCAACGTACTCATGCGTCCAGCGTAGGCGTCAGGTGGCGTTGCGCGGACCGCGCGCACCGCAGAAGGCGCGGCCGAGGAGGTCGTGGAGGACGGCGCGGTCGGCGTCGTCGAGGGCGTCGAGGGCGGCGTGGGTGGCGTGCATGCGGGCCCGGATGGCGTCCACGGTCTCCTCGCCCGCCGTGGTGAGGACCACGTTCTTGACGCGGCGGTCGGTGGGGCTGACCTCGCGGCGTACGAGCTCGCGCTTCTCCAGCCGGTCGACGATGCCGGTGATGTTCGAGGCGTCGCAGGCGAGGGTGGTCGCCAGGGCGCGCATGGAGGCGGGGGCGGTCCGCAGTACGCCGAGGGTCTTGGCCTGGCTGGCGCTGAGGCCCGCGTCGGCGGCGGCCAGGGAGAAGTCGCCGTAGTAGCCGCTGAAGGAGTCGGCGAGCCGCTCCATGAGCTGGGCCTTCGTGGGGATCGTCCTGATCGTCTCAGCCATGGAACCAGTTTACCCCGCGAAACTTGACTATCTCAAAGTTCGACGTTTACCGTACTTCTGTTGCTTGAGATGCTCAAGCAACACCGGGCGGCCCACGCCCCATTCCCAGGCACCGAAGGAGTACTCCCATGAAGGCGATCATCTACCGCACGTACGGCGCCCCGGACGTCCTCGAGTACGCCGAGGTCCCGGCGCCCAAGCTCGGCCCCGACGCCGTGCTCGTCCGCGTACGGGCCGCCGCCGTCAACCCCGTCGACTGGAAGATCCAGGCCGGATACCTCGACTCCGCCCTCGACGCCGTCTTCCCCGTCGTGCCCGGCTGGGACGTCGCCGGCGTCGTGGAGCAGGTGGGGGTCGGTTTGACCGAGTTCGCTCCGGGCGACGAGGTCATGGGGTACGTGCGCGAGGACTTCGTCTCCCGCGGCACCTTCGCCGAGTACGTCGCCGCCCCCGTCCGCACGCTGGCCCGCAAGCCCGCCGCGCTCACCTTCGAGCAGGCCGCCGGACTGCCGCTGGCCGGCCTCACCGCGTACCAGGCACTCACCGGTCCCCTGAAGGTCGGCGAGGGCGACACGCTGCTGGTCCACGCGGCGGCCGGCGGCGTCGGTTCCCTCGCGGTGCAGATCGCGCGCGCCCTCGGCGTGCGGGTCATCGGCACCGCGAGCGAGCGCAACCACGACTTCCTGCGGTCCCTGGGGGCCGAGCCGGTGGCGTACGGCGACGGGCTGGCGGACCGCGTGCGGGCGCTCGCGCCCGAAGGCGTCGACGCCGTGCTCGACCTGGTCGGCGGCGACGCGCTCAAGATCTCGCCGGAGCTGCTCGCCCCCGGCGGCCGGCTGGCGTCCATCGCGGACGGCGCGGTCGTGGGCCTCGGCGGCACGTACGTCTTCGTACGCCCCGACGCCGCCGACCTGACGGCGCTCGCGGAGCTGGCCGAGCGCGGCGCGCTGGCCGTGGAGGTCGCCGCGGTCTTCCCGCTGGAGCAGGCCGCGGACGCCATGCGGCTGAGCATGGAGGGCCACACGCGCGGCAAGATCGCCATCAGCGTCGGCTGACGCAGCGGGTGATCAGGCGGCCGGCTGCCCGGCCTCGCGGCGCAGCCGCAGCTGTTCGAGGTGGGCGCACGGCCGCCGCCGGGCGGCCGGGGCCCGCCGGGCGAACGGGCGGGGCAGCGCCAGGGTGACGAAGCCCTCCGCCTGCATCGCGGCGAAGCCGATGCGCGGCAGGTCGCGGGTCGTGCGGAAGACCACGAAGCGCGGCTCCCACTCCGGCCGGAACTTGGCGTTGAACTTGTACAGCGACTCGATCTGGAACCAGCGGGAGAGAAAGACCAGCAGGCCGCGCCACACGCGCAGCACCGGTCCCGCGCCGATCCTCTCGCCGCGCGCGAGCGCCGAGCGGAACATCGCGAAGTTGAGCGACACGCGCTCGACGCCGAGCCGGGGAGCGGCCTGGAGCGCGGCGACGATCAGCAGTTCGTTCATGCCGGGGTCGGCGGAGCGGTCGCGGCGCATCAGGTCGAGGGAGAGGCCGTCCGTACCCCACGGGACGAAGTGGAGTACGGCCTTCAGGTCGCCGTACGGCGAGTCCGCGTCGCCCGGTCCGCCCGCCTTGTGGGCGGTGGCGATCACGCAGTCCCCGTCGCCGGGCTCCCCGATGCGGCCGAGCGCCATGGAGAAGCCGCGCTCGGTGTCGGTGCCGCGCCAGTCGGCGGCCGCGCGCCGGATGCGGCTCAGTTCGGCTTCGCCGAGGTCGCGGACGCGGCGTACCCGGGTCTCGTAGCCGCCGCGCTCAATGCGCTTGACCATCTGGCGTACGTTGCGCATGGCGCGCCCGGCGAGGGAGAAATCCGGCACGCGCACCACCGCTTCGTCCCCGAGCTCCAGGGCGTCGAGACCCGTCTCCCGGGTCCAGACCTCGCCGCCCGTCTCGCTGCACCCCATGACGGCCGGGGTCCAGGAGTGGGCTTTGGCCTCGTCCATGAAGCGTTCGATGGCGCCGGGCCAGGCCTCCACGTCGCCGATCGGGTCGCCGCTGGCGAGCATCACACCGGAGACGACGCGGTAGGTGACGGCCGCCTTGCCGCTGGGCGAGAAGACGACGGCCTTGTCGTGGCGCAGCGCGAAGTGGCCGAGCGAGTCGCGGCCGCCGTGCCGGGCCAGCAGGTCGCGCAGGCGCCGTTCGTCGTCGGGGGTGAGACGGGCCGCCGGGTGCTCGGGCCGCAGGGCGAGGTAGACGGTCGTGACCGCGGTGAGCAGGCCGAGGGCGCCGAGCGAGTAGCCGACGGTCCAGGAGACCCGGCCCGCGTAGTCGACCGGGCCCTCGAAGCCGAAGAGCCCGTACAGGACGTGCTCCAGGCGTTCCGCGACGCTCGGGTCGCCGACGACCTTCGCCGGGTGCGAGCTGACGATGACGAGGCCGAGCCCGAGGGAGCCGGAGCCGACGAGGAAGAAGTTCGCGAGCGCCTTCCAGCGGCTGCGCGGGTCGGGCAGGGCCGCGAACTCGCCCCGGTGGCGCACCAGGAGCGCGAGCAGCGACAGCGAGATCAGCACGCCGACGACCGAGGGCCGGTACGTGAACTGCGCCGCCGCACCGGCGGGCAGCAGGACCACGGCGGCCCGCCAGGCGCGGCGCTTGCGGCGCTTGAGGCCGTGCGCGAGGAGCAGCAGCAGTACGCCGGCGCTGATTGCCAGCGCGGCCGCGAACGGGCCGAGCGTGCCGGGCAGCACCTCGGCGGCGGCGTGCACGCCGCTGTGCCGGAAGCGCGGGAAGACGCCGGCGGCGATGTCGAGGAGGCCCACGAGGGTGCAGGCCGTACCGACCAGGGAGGGCACGCGCTCGGGCCTCGGACCCCGGAGGATCCGCCGTACCCGACCGGGAACCGCTCCGGTTTCATCCCCATCTAGCCTGATAGACATCGCTTCCCGTGGCTCCGCGAGAGATTTTCTGTCCTTGGGCCGAAGCATCCGGACAATTTGCGCCCTCTAGGACGGCTCATCCGGGGAGCGGGTTCACTCGCTCTCGGGAAATATTCAGGCAGAAAGCTTCCTCCTCATCATGGGCCTCACCAGCAACACAGTTCTGGCACTGGCCGCGCTCCTGGCCGCGCTGCTCTTCGTCGCCACAGTCTTGCTCTGGCCCCGCCTGGCGGGCCGCAACTGGCGCGCCGTACTGGGCCGTGTCGCTCTGCTCCTCCTGACCCAGCTGCTGCTCTTCGCCACGCTGGGCCTCGCCGCCAACAAGTCCTTCCTCTTCTACGGTTCGTGGACCGACCTGTTCGGCCAGGAGACCGAACTGGGGGTGGTGGTCGACCACTCGGCCGCCGCCAGGGACATCACGGTCGTCGACAAGCAGGGCATGGACGTCGCCGGGGGGACGAAGCCGAGGGTGGGCGGCCAGATACAGAAGATCGTCATAGCCGGCGAGAAGTCGAGGATCGCCGGCCAGGCGTACGTGTACCTGCCGCCCGAGTACTTCAAACCCCGGTACGCCGACAAGAACTTCCCGGCGGCGCTCGTGCTCACCGGGTACCCCGGCACGGCCGAGAACCTGCTCAAGGGACTGCGCTACCCGCGCACCGCGCACACCCAGGCGCAGGCGGGCCGGATGCAGCCGATGGTCCTGGTGATGCTGCGGCCCACGGTGGCGCCCCCGAGGGACACCGAGTGCGTGGACGTGCCGCGCGGACCGCAGACCGAGACCTTCCTCGCCGAGGACATCCCCAAGGCGGTGTCGGAGACCTACCGCGTCGGCACCCGGGCCCGGAACTGGGGCGTCATCGGGAACTCGACCGGCGGCTACTGCGCCCTGAAGTTCGCCCTCCACCACCCCGCGACGTTCAGCGCGGGGGCCGGCCTCTCCGCGTACTACCGGGCCGCCGAGGACCCGACGACCGGTGACCTCTTCCACGGGGACGACCGCGCGCGGAAGCGGGCCGACCTGATGTGGAGCCTGGACCACGTCAAGCCGTCGAACACCTCGTTCCTCGTCACCAGTTCCCGGCACGGCGAGGACAACCTCAAGGAGACGCAGCGGTTCGTGGCGAAGGTGCGGCCGCCCGCCCGGGTGTCCTCGATCACCCTGGACAACGGCGGCCACAACTTCGGCACCTGGCGGCGTGAGATACCGGCCGCCATGGAGTGGCTCAGCGGCAGGCTCAGGGCGAGCTGACGGACTCCACCGCGACGGCGGTACGCGGAAGCTCCTGCGCGTCGGCGTCGATGGACCGGCGCAGCGCCTCGTGGAGGCGGGCCGGTGTGAGGACGCCCAGGAAGCGGCCCGCGCTCTGCTCGTCGATGACCGCGATCCAGCCGGCGTCGTGCTGGAGCATCGTGGAGAACGCCTGCTTGAGGGAGGCGCCGACGGGCAGCCACGCCTCCATCCGGCGCGCGTGCTCCCGTACGGTCCCGCCGGCGCCGCGGACCTGTTCGGCCGAGATCCAGCCGTGCAGGTCGTCGGCGCCGTCGAGCACGACGGCCCAGCGGGCACCCTCGGCGGTCAGCGCGGCGGCGGCCCGCTCGACCGGGTCGTCGAGGTGGACGACGGGCGGCTGCTCCAGGTCGCCGGGTTCGATGGGGGTGACGGACAGCCGCTTCAGGCCCCGGTCGGCGCCGACGAAATCGGCGACGTACGGGGTGGCGGGCGCGCCGAGGACGGCGGCCGGGGCGTCGAACTGCTCGATCCTGCCCTGCCCGTAGACGGCGATGCGGTCGCCGAGGCGGACGGCCTCCTCGATGTCGTGGGTGACGAACAGGACGGTCTTGCGTACCTGGGACTGGAGCCGCAGGAACTCGTTCTGGAGGTGCTCGCGGACCACCGGATCGACCGCGCCGAAGGGCTCGTCCATGAGCAGTACGGGCGGATCGGCGGCCAGCGCCCTGGCCACGCCGACGCGCTGGCGCTGGCCGCCGGAGAGCTGGTCGGGGTAGCGGTCCCCGTGCACGGACGGGTCGAGGCCGACCAGGTCGAGGAGTTCGGCGGCGCGCTCGCGTGCCTTGGCGCGCTTGACGCCGAGCAGGTGGGGGACGGTCGCGGTGTTGTCCAGGACCGTCTTGTGGGGGAAGAGGCCGACCTGCTGGATGACATAGCCGATACGGCGGCGGAGCTGGACGGGGTCGACGGTGGAAATGTCGTCCCCGTCGAGAAGTATCCGGCCCTCGCTCGGCTCGATCAGCCGGTTCACCATCTTCATGGTGGTGGTCTTGCCACAGCCGGACGGCCCGACGAGCGTGACCAGTTCACCCTCGGCGACTTCGAAGGAGAGGTCGTCGACGGCGGTGGTGCCGTCGGCGTACCGCTTGGTGACGTGCTCGAATCGGATCATGAGTCCCCATTGTGGCCGGTCCGGTGTCACGACCATGTTGCGGGAACGTGGCGGATTCCGGTGGCTGTCAGTGGCCGGGGATAGGGTCGTCAGACATAAGTTCGGGATCTCGGGGGAGGTGGGGCGGCATGAGCGGCCGGAGCTGCCTGACGGCGAACGACTGGATCTGCGCGGAGTACGTCCGCTCCCGGGGCCAGGAGTTGACCGACGCGACCGTCCAGCATGTGTGGATCACCGTGGTCTCGGTGGTGATCGGTCTGCTGATCGCCTTCCCGCTGGCGCTGCTCGCGCGGGGCGCGGACGGCCGCCGGTCGCGGTTCGCGGGACCGGTCCTCGGCCTGACGACCGTCCTCTACACGGTCCCGTCGCTGGCGATGTTCTCCCTGCTGCTGCCGGTGTTCGGGCTTTCGGCGGCCGTGGTGGTCACGGGGCTCGTCCTCTATTCGCTGACCGTCCTCGTGCGCAACATCCTGGCCGGGCTCGAAGCGGTGCCGGCGGAGGCACGTGAGGCCGCGCTCGGGATGGGGTACGGCCGGGGGCGGCTGCTCTGGGAGGTCGAACTGCCGCTGGCGCTGCCGGCGCTGCTGGCCGGGGTGCGGATAGCGACGGTGTCGACGGTGGCCCTGACGACGGTGGGCGCGATCGTGGGGTACGGCGGCCTGGGGACCCTGATCGTGGACGGCCTCGACTCCCTCTTCAAGGCGCAGGTGCTGACGGCGTCGGTGATCTGCGTGCTGCTCGCGGTGGCCGCCGACCTGCTGCTGCTCGGCGTGCAGCGGGCGCTCACCCCGTGGACCAGGGCGCCGAAGCGCCGTGAGCGCCGGATGCGCACCGGCGGCGCCCCCGTCCGTACGACCCGCGTCGCGAAGGCCGGCTGAGCCGTGGGAGCGATCGGGGACGCCTTCACCTGGCTGGCGACGGGCGCCAACTGGCAGGGCGAGAGCGGCGTCTGGAACCGGCTGGCCGAGCACCTGTACTTCAGCGGCGTGTGCCTGCTGCTGTCCTGTCTGATCGCGCTGCCCGTGGCGCTGTGGCTCGGCCACCTGGGCCGGGGCGGCGCGCTGGCGGTCAACCTCTCCAACGTGGGGCGGGCGATCCCCACCCTCGCGGTGCTGGTCCTGCTGACGCTCACCCCGCTGGGCCGGCAGGGCGACCTGCCGACCATTGTCGCGCTGGTGCTGTTCGCGGTGCCGCCGCTGCTGACCAACGCGTACATCGGGATGCGGGAGGTCGACCGGGCGGTGGTGGAGGCCGCGCGCGGGATGGGCATGTCGGGGTGGCAGGTGTTCGTGCGGGTCGAACTGCCCCTGGCTTACCCGCTCGTGATGACCGGGCTCAGGTCGGCGTCCGTCCAGGTGGTCGCCACGGCCACGCTCGCCGCGATGGCGGGCGAGGGCGGGCTGGGCCGGATCATCACGGCCGGCTTCAACACGTACAACACGCCGCAGGTGGTGGCGGGCGCACTGCTCGTCGCCGTCCTGGCGCTGCTGGTGGAGGGCGCGCTGGTGGCGGCGGACCGGCTGCTCGACCCGATGCGCGGGCGGGACTCCGGGCGGCGCACGGCCTGACGATGTCTGTTTCGTTCTTCTGTCTTCTTCCTCTTGGATGGTGAACCTCATGAGCAGGACCTCGCGCACCGCGGGTGCGGTAGTGGCCGTGATCGCGCTGGCCGGCGGGCTGGCGGCATGCGGCGGCGACAGCCTGGAGAAGGGCAAGGACGGCGGCTCCGACAGGGACGGCGCCGACGGTCGCAAGGCGTCGCTGGTGATCGGATCGGCCGGATTCACCGAGTCCAAGGTGCTGGCCGAGCTGTACGCGCAGGTCCTCTCGGACGCCGGTTACGCCACCACGATCAAGACGGTGGAGAACCGCGAACTGTACGAACCCGCCCTGGAGAAGGGCGAGATCGACGTCGTACCGGAATACGCCGCTACGCTTGCCGAATTCCTCAACGCGAAGGCGAACGGCCCCAAGGCGCCGGAGAAGAATCCGGTCGCGTCCAGCGATGTGGCGGCCACCTTCAAAGCACTGGAGAAGCTCGCGGAGCCGCGCGGACTGAAGGCGCTGCCGGCCGGCGAGGCGGTCGACCAGAACGCCTTCGCGGTCAGCAGGGAATACGCCGAGAAGAACGACCTGAAGACCCTTTCCGATCTTGGTGAGTCCAAGCTCAAGGTGAAGATCGCGGCGGGCGACGAGTGCGAGATCCGCCCCTTCTGCGCGCCCGGTCTGAAGAAGGAGTACGGGATCGACGTCACCGGCGTCGACCCCAAGGGCGTGGGCACCCCGCAGGCCAAGCAGGCGGTGAAGGACGGCGCCGACCAGCTCGTGCTGACCACGACGACCGACGCGACGCTGGAGGGCTTCGGACTCGTACTCCTGGAGGACGACAAGAAGCTGCAGAACGCCGACAACGTACTGCCGGTGGTCAATGCGAAGGACGCCGGAGCGCCGGAGATAGCCGACGCGCTCGGCAAGCTCACCAAGGCGCTGACGACCGAGGATCTGGTGGAGCTGAACCGCAGGATCGACGCGGACCGGGTGAAGCCCGTGGACGCGGCGAAGGAGTATCTGGAGTCGAAGGGGCTGATCAAGAAGTAGCCCGCGCGGGAATTGGGTAACCGCCCGGGAACACTTTGCCGGGCGGGTCCCCATCCGCCGTCTACGCACGGTAAATTTCAGGCCATGCCACGTGGACGTCACCGCCATTCGCCACCCCTGCACAGGCTTCTTCCGCCTTCCGCGGTCGCCGGCGCGTCGATACTCTGCGCCGCCGGTGCCTGGTTGTTCACGGAACCGGTGGTGTTGCGCGGTCTGGTCGCGGCGGCCGCGGCCGCCGCGGTCACCGGCGCGGTGCTCATGCGCGGCTGGGACCGTGCGGCGGGCCGTCGGGTCGCGGAGCTGACGAGGGCGCGGGCGAGCGACGAGTGGAAGACCGAGGAGCGCATCGCGGACCTCGAGTCGGACATCGAGGAGTCGCGCGAACTGCGCGCCAGGCTCGAAGCGAAGCTGCGCGCCAAGCGGGTCGAACTGGCCGCCCTGCGCGGCGAACACGCCGCGTTGCTGCGGCGGTACGCGACGGCGGAGACCGAGCGGGCCAGCGCGCTGGAAGGCCGGCGCCTGCTGGCGATCGAGGCCGCGGCGCCCGCGAAGGCGCTGCCGGCGGCGGGCAGTTCACCGACGCCGTCCGCCTATCTGCGCGCGGCCATGGCGCTGGACAAGCTGTCGCGCAACGCGGCGGAGCAGGCGTCCCGCGCGTCGCGCGAGGCGCAGGGCCGCGGGGTGGCCGAGCCCGAGGGGAAGCACGAGGCGGCCGCCGGTAGCGACGTCGCGTCCGCCCCGGAACGCGCTCGCCCGTCGTCCGCCGTCGTCCCGTACGCCGCAGGGCGCCGCCGCGCCTCGCGCACCCAGGGTGGCTTCGACTTCTTCGGCAACCAGAAGTCCGCCGCCGCGGCGATCGAGGCGGTGCAGAACGAGGACCTCGCGGACGTGGTGGGCGAGGAGGCGCTGGCCGACGCGCGCCGCGGAGCGGACGGGCCGGCGGAGAGCCGGCCGGTGGGTCAGGTCATCGATCTGACGGCCCATGACGAAACGGAACAGCTCGACGTGGCGGTCCTGCGCAGCGCGATCTCTTAACCGGCAGCCGGGCGGGGCGGTACGGCGTCCTCCCCCCGCGAAGGATGCGTCCGCCCCCTGCCGCCCGCACGCGGTGGCGCGGCCTAGGACAGCGCCGGGCCGCCGCCGCCCGCGCGCACCAGCCCCGACTCGTACGCCAGCACCACCACCTGGACCCGGTCGCGCAGGCCGAGCTTGGTCAGGATGCGGCCCACGTGCGTCTTGACGGTGGCCTCCGACAGCACGAGCCGCGCCGCGATCTCACCGTTCGACAGCCCCTGCGCCACCAGCAGCATCACCTCGCGCTCCCGCTCGGTGAGCCGGGCCAGCGCGGAGTCGACGGCCTTGGTCTCCTTGCCCGTGCTCGGCAGCAGCGGCGAGAAGCGGTCCAGCAGACGCCGCGTCGTGGACGGCGCGACGACCGCGTCACCGCTGTGCACCGACCGGATGGCGGCCAGCAGTTCGCCCGGCGGCACGTCCTTCAGCATGAAGCCGCTGGCCCCCGCCTTCAGCCCGGAGAAGGCGTACTCGTCCAGATCGAACGTGGTCAGGATGAGCACCTTCGGCGCGTCGGGATCAGCGCAGATGCGCCGCGTGGCCTCCACCCCGTCCAGCCTGGGCATCCGTACGTCCATCAGCACCACGTCCACGGCCGTGGAGCGCAGGACCTCGATCGCCTCCGCCCCGTCACCGGCCTCCGCGACGACCTCCATGTCCGGCTGGGCCGCCAGAACCATCCGGAAGCCGGTGCGCAGCAGCACCTGGTCGTCTACGAGCATCACGCGGATGGACATGGGGTGGGGTGCCTTTCGTCGGCGTAACCAGGGATGGGGGTGGCCGGGGCTCAGTGAGCCGGTTTGAGCGGCAGCAGCGCGCTGATCCGGAAGCCGCCGCCCGGCCGCGGCCCCGCGTCGAGCGTGCCGCCGACCATACCGACGCGCTCGCGCATGCCGATCAGGCCGTGCCCCCGCCCGTCCGCGCCGCCGTCCTCGTACAGCTCGTGCGCCGCGCCCCGCCCGTCGTCCTCGACGAGCAGGCCGAGCCCGTCGTCGAAGTACACGAGCCGTACGCTCGCGCCCGCTTCGGGCCCACCGTGCTTGCGCGTGTTGGTGAGGGCTTCCTGCACGATGCGGTACGCCGTCAGCTCCACCCCGCTGGGCAGCGGCCTGGGCGTGCCCTCGACCTTGAAGTCGACGGTCAGCCCGGCGGTGCGCACCTGCTCGACGAGGTCCTCGATCTGCTCGACATCGGGCTGCGGCACGTACTCCCCGCCCACCGCCTGCTCACCCGTCCTCAGCACCCCCAGCAGCCGCCGCATCTCGGCGAGCGCCTGCCGGCCGGTCGTGGAGATCGTCTCCAGCGCCTGCCTGGCCTGCGCGGGCGAGGCGTCCATGACGTACGCCGCGCCGTCCGCCTGCACCACCATCACGGAGACGTTGTGCGCGACCACGTCGTGCAGCTCGCGGGCGATACGGGCCCGCTCGGCGGCGACCGCCACCTTCGACTGCGCCTCGCGCTCCTTCTCCAGGCGGGCGGCGCGCTCCTCCAGCTCGGCGAAGTACGCCCGCCGGGTGCGCATCGAGTCGCCGAGGACCCACGCCAGCGCGAACGGCAGGGCCATGACGATCACGAAGAAGACCGCCGCGAGGGCCGAGCTGCCGCCGCTCTCGGCGGGCCAGCGCAGAGCCGCCAGCGGTGCGGCCGTCAGCCCGCCGAAGAGCGCCACGCGCGATATCCAGCGCGGCCCGTCGTTCGCGGCGACGGTGTAGATGATGACGAGCATGGCCCAGTCGGCCGGATTGACCTCCACGTCGAACACCAGCTGCGCCACGCCCATCAGGACGGCCAGCAGCAGCATCTTCTCCGGAGCGCGCCGGCGCAGGGCCACCACGAGGCAGAGCAGCGTGATGACCGGGACGGCCGCGACGCGCGACTGGGTGCCCATCGGCGCCTGGACGGCCCACAGCAGGGAGAACCCGAGGAGGGTCACAGCCCAGAAGCTGTCGACCGTCGTCGGGTGCCTGCGGAGGAAATCGTAGAGGCGTTGCACGTAACCCAGCGTAGGGAAATCAAATAGGTGCAGGGGTCAACCGGAGGAGCGATCCGGTGGGCCGGAGCCTACTCCCCAAGGTGGAGACTTGGTGCCGTGACGGATGAGTGGCAGGGGTGGCGGGAGGCCGCGGAGCAGGCGCTCTACGGCCCCGACGGTTTCTATGTACGGCCCGGGGGCCCCGGCCCGTCCGGCCACTTCCGTACGTCGGTGCACGCGTCGGCGCTGTACGCCGGGGCGGTGGCGCGGCTGCTCGCGGACGTGGACGAGTCGCTGGGGCGGCCTTCGGAGCTGGCGCTGGTCGACGTGGGAGCCGGTCGGGGCGAGCTGCTGTCGGCGGTACTGGCGGCGCTGCCGGCGGAAGCGGCGGCGCGAGTGAGGGCGTACGGCGTGGAGCGCGCGCCCCGGCCGCCGGGTCTCGATCACCGCGTCGAGTGGCTGGCGGAGCCGCCGCGGGGCGTCACCGGGCTGCTGTTCGCGAACGAGTGGCTGGACAACGTCCCGGTGGACGTGGCCGAGACCGACGCGGCGGGCGTCGCGCGGTACGTCCTCGTCCGCCGCCGGGACGGCGAGGAGCGCCTGGGCGACCCGGTGACCGGTCCCGACGCGGACTGGCTGGCGCGCTGGTGGCCGCTGCCGCCGGACGCCGGGCCCGGGCTGCGGGCGGAGATCGGCCGCCCGCGCGACGCGGCGTGGGCGGCGGCGGCGGCGACGCTGGACGCGGGTCTGGCGGTCGCGGTGGACTACGCCCACGCGCGGGCGGCGCGACCACCCTTCGGCACGCTGACGGGCTTCCGGGCGGGCCGGGAGGTACGCCCGGTCCCGGACGGCAGCTGCGACATCACCTCCCACGTCGCCCTGGACGCGTGCGCCCTGCCCGGCGCGGAGCTCTGCTCGCAGCGGGAGGCGCTGCACCGCCTGGGCGTGACGGCCGCCCGCCCGCCGCTGTCCCTGGCGAGCACGGACCCGGCGGCGTACGTGCGGGCGCTGTCGGGGGCGGGCGAGGCGGCGGAGCTGACGGCCCGCGGCGGCCTGGGCGACTTCACCTGGCTGAGACAACGCACCCCGCTCCCCGCCTGAGGCAGCCCGCGCGGTGTCTGCGAAGTGGCGGAGGGGGCGTGCTGGGGTGCTCCCCGCAGGGTGTCGAACGCAATCGCCGCGTCCGGTCCCGCAGCGGTGCCGGAAGGTTCGGCACCCGAGGAGACGCCCGAGCACGGCACCGACCCAGAGCCCGCGTGAGAGGGACCGCCCCTGCCCTGCGCCCCTGCCCCC
>NZ_VBVX01000008.1 GCF_005981925.1 Streptomyces albidochromogenes | reverse complement strand
GCTCCACGGTTTTCGCCGACTTCGTGTCCGCTGGGAACGACGCGACGACATCCATGAAGCCTTCCTCGGCCTCGCCACCTGTCTCATCACCCACCGACACGTCCAACGCCTTTGTTAGGGCCTCTTAGCGCGGACGTGGGCGGAGTCCAGAACGACGCGGGAGACATCGGTGAGGCCGGCATCGTCGAGCCGGTGCACGATCTCCTCGTGCAGCCGGCCCCACACGCCGGCACGCGACCAGATCACGAACCTGCGGTGAGCCGTCGACTTCGATATCCCGAAGCAGGGCGGCAACGCGCGCCAGGCGCATCCACTGACCAGCACGTAGATGATCGCCGCGAACACCGTCTCATCAGGCGTGTCCTGCGTCCCGCCGCCCTGCGGCCGCACCTTCGACGGCGGGATCAACGGCTCCGCGATCTCCCACAGCCCGTCCGGAACAATCCAACTCCACGTACCCCGCCCCATGACCAGCCCAACGTCCGCTCACCACGTAGGACACGGTCTAAGTGGGTCGGCGCACCGCACGGAGTGGCGAAGTACGGACCCATGTAATGGGCGACGAGCGCGTCGAAAACGGCAGTGGGACTGCGGTACCGTCGCTCATGTGTCGGCTCCTCCGGCGCCGCCGTCCGTCGTCTGGAGCGCTGTCGTGGTCGTGCCGATGGCCTCAACGACTGCAGGCACCACCTGATGGGCACGGTCGTGGAGGTAGAAGTGGCCGCCTTCAAACACCCGGCGGTCAAAGCTACGGCTCGTCAGTTCACGCCAGCCATCGGCCTCTTCGAGCGGAAACCAGTCGTCCGCACGGCCGCGGAAGACCGTGATGGGGGTGTCGATCCGGGGCGGTGCGTCGCGCTGGTAGCGCTCGATGAGCCGGTAGTCGGCCCGGATCATCGGAAATAGCAGGGCCATGAGTTCGGGGTCGCCGAGTACGGCCTGGTCGGTGGCGGACATGCTGCGCAGTTCGGCCACGAGCGCCTCGTCGTCCTTGGTGTGCAGGTCGCCCCCCGGATGACGGTGCGGAGCCGCACGTCCGGAGACGATCAGCTGACGCGGGGGGAGCCCGTGCTCCGCGTGGCGCAGGGCCACTTCGTAGGCGACGGCGGCGCCCATGCTGTGGCCGAAGAGCACGATGTCCTGCCGGCCCTGGGGCCGTACGGCAGCCGCGATCTCGTCGGCCATCTCGTCCATCGAGTCCACGCAGGGCTCCGCGATGCGGTCGTGGCGGCCCGGGTACTGGACGACGGACAGCTCGATGTCGTCGGGAAGGTACGGCGACCAGTCCTGGTAGGCACTGGCGGTTCCCCCGGCGTGCGCTAGGCATATCAGGCGGACGGATGCCGAAGGCCTTGGCCGGGGTGTGCGCAGCCACCGGGCAGCGCGCTCGGATAACGGCGTGGTCATATCGCGTTCCTGTCGGGAGGGTGTCCTGGAGGATCAGACGGGCAGCGCGACCGACGGCAACGCGCCATTGCCCTGGATGGTGGTGACACCCGCGCGGCCGGGCGGCAGGTAGCGCACCAGGCACCCACCGGGCTGCCCGTCGAAGAGGAAGGGGCTCAGTACAGGGTGGACGTCCGTCTCGAAGGTGTCCTCGCTGCCCTCCTCACGCAATTCCACGCGGTACGGCACGGGCTCGACGTACTCCTGCGCGATGTACTGGCCGGTGCCCAGCGCAGTGCCCAAGGTCGTGCGCCAGGTGGCTTCGTCGACGTGGCGGCCGAGGACGACACCGTGACTGCCCAGTCCGATGGCAGGCTTCAGGACGAAGTTCTCCCTCTCCGACAGCAGCAGTTCGGGCAGCGGCCGGGTGATACCGCGCCAGCGCACCGGCCGCTCGGCAACGGTCCTGGTCCAGGGCAAGTACTGTTCAACCAGCGCATGGTCCTCTGCGGTCATCCACGGCAGCCCTTCAGAGACCCAGCCCAGCACCTTTTTGTTGGCGACGAGGTAGGCGCTCTGAGAGGCGATCAGGAAGCACTCCGCGTTCAAGGCGGACCGCATCGGTGCGAGATCGATCCCGAGCCGCGTCCAGTCGAAGATGGTGAAGTGCCGCAGGCCGAGCCGGTAGCGAGGAGTCGAGCGGCCTCCGCCTAGGCCGAGCCCTTGGAGCAGCTGCTCGGGCTCGAAGTACTCCGCTTGCAGGCCCTGGTTACGCAACGACTGGACCTGAATGTCGAAGTACCGTGTTGTGCGTACGGCGTTGAACTCGCGCAGTGCCCCGACGATGGCCACGGCGGGAGGGGTGCCTAGATCGCGCACAGCCCGTACGAAGATCTGGTCTCGCACGGAGAGCGGGTCCGGCGTGGCGCGGAAGGGTGCCGCGTCGGCGCCACCGTACGCGGCCTTCCAGACTGCGGACTGCACGGAGGTCTCGACGACGCCGCCGATACCGGAACCGATGTTGAACTCGAGGAACTTGGGACCTGTCGGACCGATGGCGATGTCCGGGCGGGTCATGCACGTCGCGTACGCCTCTTCGAGAGGTCCCTGGACCCACAGCGGATAGTTCTCCTCCACCGCGCCGAGCGCGCGGAGTCTTCCGTGGAAGTCCGGGGCGATTCCGAGAAGCGCGCGACGAAGCAGCCGGAGCAACTGCCGGGTAGCGTCGAAGAGTTCCGTGTAGCGCTCCTGTGGCAGGACCACCGGGTTCATGGAGGTGCTGTTGACCGGGTAGTCCAGGTCGTCCAGCGTACGATCCAGGTGCTCGGTGAGTTCCGGAACCGCCAGTCGCGACTTCTCCGGCAGCTTCGCGGCGCCGAACCAGGTCTCGTCGGCCACGCCGTCAGTTCCCTTCCTCGAATTTACGCTTGATCCAGCCGAAAAAGGCGTCAGCGAGCAGAGTGAGTTGCGGGTCCGGCAGGAGCGTGAATCCGGCGCTGGCCGTACTCCACTCATTTAGAATCGGCCCAGAATCTGTCATAAGCCAGTCGATGCAAAGGAATTCCGCATTCAGACTCTTCGCTATCCTGTTGCACCATTCCTCGACCTGGAGATGATCATCGTTCACTTCCAGCGAGCCGCCCTGACTGATACTGGCGAGATATCCACCGGGCCGAGGCTTTCGGCTGAGCGAAGTGACTACTCGGCCATCGACGACAAACACCCGCATGTCTGCGTGATGAGGAAGGAATGGCTGAACGATGTAGCCCGTTCCGGTCGTCGAGACGATATCGATCGTCGAGGCGAGCTGTTGGTCCGTATCGATCTTGAGGACGCCCACGCCCATGCCGAGTTCGCGCGGCTTGACGATATAGGGTCCGGGGCCGAGCTCCCGCTCCACCTCGGGGATGACCTTCCGGGCGTACTTTTTAGGGGGCACCGCAACGGTCTTGAGGCCCGGCACGCCCAGGTTGGCGGCGTGCTGGAGGAGCGCCAGCTTGTCCCGTTCTAGGTAATCCGGGCCGCTGATGGACCTGTTGAGCAGGACCGAGTTACTGGCGTGGATCGTCCGGTAGATCGCACGCATGTGCTGGAGGCCCTGCGGCTCCATGCTGATGTCCTCGGCGATGTAGCACTGCCGGGTCTCCAGCAAATCCTCGCCGCGATAACGCATCACGGGCTTGCCGACACAGGACAGCATGATCTCGCCAGCCCTGATTAAACGGAAGTCAAAGCCTATCCTATGGGCCAGGGGGAGGTATCGCTTCGAGAGGCTCTCTTCGAATCTTAGAATCTCATCTAATTCGAGATCGTCCTCTTGGTATATCCAATTGATGACGCTAGCCAAGAGGGCCCTCCCCTGGATGAACCTGCGACTACAGCCTTCGCTGACCATAGAACACCATAGACCCACTGGAGGCAAGATCGTCCTTGTGTGTTCCATGCCTCGCACGGTCTGCAATTTCCGTTTTTGACCGGCTAGCGCCATTCGTACCGCCGAGGCTCCGAGGTACTCTGTACGGCCCCTGCGGTGCGTCCATCAGGCGCGCAGGAAATAACCCCTTGCCAAGGATGCCTGCGTCTGCCATTAATAGCGGACGACCCGTGTGTTGAGGCGCTCGCCGAGCCGCCGCGGAGATGAAACTGCTGCTCCAACGCAGTATTGCCCGCCGATGCCCAAAAGGGTTGTCCGTCACTGTCGCCGCGCGTCTGCCCGCACGGCATCGCCCACGCCCGGGTGCTGGGCGGGGCGTCATCCCTGCCAGCGTGCGGGTGGTTGCCGCGCACTCCCGGCACAGACCGCGCGTGCCGGACGGGCGCCTTCCCTGGGCGATAGGTCCGAGTCCGAGAGGCAAGCTCATGAACCATGTCCTCTTCGCCCACGAACTGCTGGAGTCGCAGGTGGCCCGAAACCCCTCGGCGCTCGCGGTGCGGGAGGGCGAACGAACTGTCACCTACGCCGAATTGGACGCACGGGCCAATCGGCTCGCGCGCCACCTGATAGCCCGGGGTGTCGGCCCCGGTGGCATCGTCGCCGTCGCTCTGCCTCGCTCCGCCGAGCTGATCGTCACGCTCTACGCGGTGCTCAAGGCGGGTGCCGCCTACGTTCCCCTGGACGTGGACCACCCGGCGGCGCGTGTCGCCGCTGTCCTGGACGACGCACAGCCCACCGTTCTACTTACCACCGGCTCCTACACCCTGGCGGCAGCGGTCGTTCGGGTGGAAATGGATGCCCCGGAGACACTGCGCGCCCTGGAAGCACTTCCCGGTGATGCGGTGACGGACGACGAACGGGGGCGCGAGGTACGGGCGGTGGACCCGGCGTACGTGATCCACACCTCCGGGTCCACCGGCACGCCCAAGGGCGTCGTCGTGCCCCATCGCGGTCTGGCGGCCTATCTGGGGTGGGCCCTTAAGGCCTACCCCGGCCTCGCCGGCACCGCCCTGCTGCACTCGGCGGTTTCCTTCGACCTCACAGTCACCACGCTCTTCGGACCGCTGTCGGCGGGTGGCTCTGTCCTCGTCGCCGAGCTGCTCGACCCGGACAGCGCCGCTGACGACGCGGGGGCGCACGGTCCTGTCACCTTCCTCAAGGTGACACCCAGTCACCTCTCCCTCTTGGATGGGCTGTCGCCGTCCGCTCTCGCCACCGTTGACCTGGTCGTCGGTGGCGAGCAGCTGCTCGGAGAGCAGCTTGACGCGTGGCGCCGCCGCGCGCCCGGTGTGGCGGTGACCAACGAGTACGGTCCCACCGAGGCAACCGTGGGCTGCGTAACCTACCGTGTCGACCCGAAGGACGAACTGCCCGTCGGGCCCGTCCCGATCGGCAGGCCCGCGCCGGAGGTGCGCGTCCACGTGCTGGACGAACAGCTGCGGCCGGTGGCCGAGGGGGCGACCGGTGAACTCTTCGTCGCCGGCAACCAACTGGCCCTCGGCTACCTGAACCGACCGGACCTGACAGAGGAGCGCTTCGTCTGCGATCCGTTCGACGCGCGAGGTGCGCGGATGTATCGGACGGGCGACCTGGTGCGGATGCGTGCCGACGGCAACCTGGTGTTCGTCGGGCGCAGGGATCAGCAGGTGAAGATCCGTTCGCACCGTGTCGAGCCCGGCGAACTGGAGACCGCGCTGCTGGCGGACCACCGGGTCGCACAGGTCTGCGTCACCCCGGTGTCCGGCCGCGGCGGGCTGCACCTGGTGGCGCACGTCGTACCGAAAGCCGATGGCGCTGGGGAGAGCACGGACCTGGCCGGAGGGCTGCGCGCGTTCGCCGCGAGCCGTCTCCCGTCCTACTTAGTACCGTCCGCCGTGGTGCTCGTCGACCGAATGCCGCTGACCCCCCAGGGCAAGGTGGATCACGCGGCCCTGGTGGCTGCTCTGCCGTCGGAGCCCGGACCGGCCGGGGCAGCTGATGCGGCGGGTACCACGATGACGGCGACCGAGAAGCTGCTCGCCGACCTTTGCGCGGAGCTGCTCGGCGTCGAGAGTGTGGGCCCAGACGACAACTTCTTCTCGCTCGGAGGCAATTCGCTGCTCGGCATCCAGCTGTCGGCACGAGCCCGCAGGAATGGCCTGGCGCTGACGCCCACGGAAGTGTTTCTGTCCGGAAGCGTCAGGGCGATGGCCTCCCGTGTGGAGGGCAGCACCGCGACCACACAGCCTGCCAACCGGAGCTGACCACCACTCACGAGGATAAGGAGGATCACCGTGCCACAGGACACGGCACCGCCGCCCGTGCTCGGGCCGTACATGGGCCGGATCGCGGGATCCGGCGGTACCCGGCTCGTCGTCTACAAGGCCTCCTGCACGCCACCGGGGACGGCGCCGGGACGCACCGAGGACTGGGTGGTCGAGCACGGCGCCGCGCTGACGGGCATGCTCGATACCGTCGGCGCGGTGCTGGTACGCGACTGCGTGCACAGTCCCGAGCAACTGTCCGAGGTGGCACGGCGCTTCGGTGGTGAGCTGCTCAGTTACACGGAGCGCTCGACACCGCGCAGCGCCGTCAGCGGAGGCGTGTACACGTCCACGGAGTACCCGGCGTCCGAGACAATCACCCAGCACAACGAGAGCGCCTACGCCAGCGTCTTCCCGCACCGGCTGTTCTTCGCCTGCCTCCAGCCTGCCGAGACGGGGGGAGAGACCCCGCTCGCCGACGTGCGCGAGGTAACCCGGCGCCTGCCGTCCGATCTGCTGGACCGCTTCCGGAAGCTGGGTATCGCGTACCAGCGGTCCTACCGCGAGGGGATGGGTCTGACCTGGCAGGAGACCTTCCAGACCGAGGACCGCGCGGAGGTCGAGCGGTACTGCGTGGAGCGAAACATTGACCTCACCTGGACCGACTACGGACTGCGCACCTCGCAGCGAGGCCCAGCCCTGGTTACTGACCCGGGCACCGGTGAGGAGTGCTGGTTCAACCAGGCACACCTCTTCCATGTTTCGAACCTGCCCGCCGCCACCCGGGAGGCGCTTGGCGAGCTGTTCCCCGAGGAGGAGATGCCCCGCAATGCCATGTACGGCGACGGCTCGCCGATCTCCGACGAGGAGGTGGACCGGGTCCGTGAGGCCTTCGACGCCTGCACGTACGCCATCCCGTGGCAGCGCGGCGATCTCATGCTCGTCAACAACCTGTTGCAGTCTCACGGCCGGCGCCCCTACACCGGGGAGCGGCGGACCCTCGTCGCGATGACCGGCCAGGTCACCGTGGCGCGGCGCGCGGACGGCGTGGTGGTCTTCGACGGGCCGGTGCCGGTCGACCGGGCCTGATCCGTAATGACAACGGCTCCGCGGGCCGCCCCGCCCGGCCGGCGGGGCGGCGCGGAGCCGTTGGGCCAGCTATGCCTTAGCTGCGGGGCTCAGGAGGCGGCGCAGCTGTACCATCCAGACGACGATCGCGGCCAGGGCGAGAGAGACCACAGCCGTGGCCATGCCAGCGCGGATGCCGACGGACACGGTGATGCTGCTGGCGACCAGGGCACCGAGCGGGACTCCCAGCCCGGAGGAGAGCATGCGGCGGGTGGTGTTGACCCGGCCCTGCAGTTCGGAGGGCGTGACCTCCTGGGAGTAGGTCATCGTGTTCACTAGCACGACCAGGTAGGCAGTTCCCCACACCGCCAGCGCCACCAGCGAGATACGCCAGTCGGTGGTGAGCACGACGACGAGTCCGAGGAGCGTGCCGATCGGCAGCACCCCCAGGAGCAGCGGGAAGGCGTCGAAGCGCCGCCGCAGCCGGGGAAGCAGCAGGGATCCGCCGACTCCGCCGGCGCTCCACGCCATGTAGAGCAGGCCGATGCGCCCGTCGGAGCCCTGGATGCCGAGGACGCGGTCGGCGAAGACGACGAGCTGACCGACGATGGCTCCGCCGGAGAACGACTGGAGCGTGCCGACAACTGTCAGGGTCCGCAGCGTGGGGTGACCGGCCAGGAAGCGGAGGCCCTCGGTCACCGATTCCCGGAAACCAGGTCGTTTGTCTCCCGCACCGGAGGGCCGGGAGGTGACGTTGGTGACCGCCCTGATGAACAGGGCGGAGCAGGCGAAGCTCAGGGCATCGAGGGCGAGCGTGCCCACGGGGTTCGTCAGCGCGATGAGGGCGCCTGCGACGGCGTTGCCGGCGATGCGGACGACGGTCTCCGCGCCGTAGATCGCGCTGTTGGCCTGGGCGAGTTTGTCCTTGCCGACGATGTCGGGGACGAACCCGTACACGCCGGCGTCGAAGAAGAGCGAGAGACTGGAGGAGAGGAACGCCACCACGACGACGTGGGTGACCGTCAGGACGTCCAGGGCCCAGGCGGCCGGTACGGAGGCTAGGCTCAAGGCGCTCAGGCAATCGGTCACGATCATCAGGGCGCGCCGGTCCATGCGGTCCGCGACGGCACCGGCGATCAGTCCGAAGGCGAGGTAGGGCAGCGTTCCGGCAGCCGCGACCAGGGAGACCAGGAGCGGCGAGCCACTTTCCTGGAAGACCAGGACGGGCAGCGCAACGGTGGTGATGGCGGATCCGAGGCCGGAAACAGTACGGGAGAGCCAGAAGTTCCGGAATCCGGTGATCTGCCGGAGGGACGGAGCTTGAGTGGTCGACATGGCGTTATCCGTTGATCTTTCTGCTCGGGACGTTGGGAGAAAGTGCGGGAACATCGGCCCTGGAGACAGGGAAGCGGGTCAGGAAGGCTCCTGCGCCAGGTGGGACAGAACCTCCGGTAGCGGGCCGGGGTGGAGCACCTGCAGGAACCGGCTGGCCCTGGTCAGCGCCACGTAGAGGTCGCTGAGGCCCCGGGCGGAGCTGTCCAGCATCCCCTGGGGGTCAGCCACGATCACCGAGTCGAACTCGAGCCCCTTGGCCTGGCGGACGTCGAGTACGACGACGTCCCTCTCCAGGTCGACGTCCGCGCCCCATGAGACGTCGGGAATCTGCGCCGCAACGGCGGCGGCGAGCCGTTCCAGGTCGGCGGTGGGAACGACGACCGCGGTGCGGCCCCCCGCTACGCGGCGGGCCGCGCAGGCCGCGACCTCGGCCAGCCTGGCGGGGAACTCCTCCGGCGTGGTGCCATCACAGCGCGGCGGTTCTGCGCCGTGGCGTACCGCCCGCGCCGGCAGCAGCTCGGGCGAGATAGCCTTCAGTACCTGGCTGGACGCCTCCATGATCTCGCCTGGAGTGCGGTAGTTGACGGTGAGCTGCGACAGTCGCCAGCGCGTGCCGAAGAAGGGTTCCAGGGCTTCTCGCCAGGACGTCGCGCCGGCCGCGTCGCTCGACTGTGCCGCGTCGCCGACGACGGTGAACGAGCGGGTGGGGCAGCGGCGGACCAGCAGGCGCCAGGTCATCGGGGAGAGCTCCTGCGCCTCGTCCACGATGACATGGCCGAAGACCCAGGTCCGGTCGGCCGCCGCGCGCTCCGCGACCGTGCGCAGGTCCGCCTGCGCGTGCCACCCGGCGAGCTGATCGGCGGTGACCAAATCGGCGGCGTGCAGCTGCTCCTCTGAGGCGCTGTCCGCATCCCGGGATCCGCGCGCGATGTCCAGGACTCCTTGGGCGTAATCGCGTTGGGCGGCTCGGTGGGCCGCTTGCCGCTCAGTCTCGGCGCGGTCGTCGTACCCCAGTAGTTCGGCGGCTTCGTCGAGGAGGGGTACGTCGGATGCGGTCCAGGGCGTGCCCCGTTCCCGCACCAGCAGGGCCCGCTCCTCCTCGTCGAACTGGGGTGCGGCCACAGCGAGGCGTGCGGGGTCGGCGTACAGGTCGTCCAGCAACTGCTCCGGGGAGAGGATCGGCCACAGCGTGTCCAGGAGGCGCCGGGCAGCCGGGTCCCGGGGCAGCGCGTGTAGCCAGTTGGCCTTGCGCTCGGCGAACTCGGCGGGCAGCCGCGCCTTGAAGTCGTGGACTTTCGCGTCCTGCCCGAACACGCTGGCCAGGTCCTCCTGTACAGCGCGATCGAGGGCCTCAACGTCCATCTCGCCGGCCAGGGCCTCCTCGAAGCGGGCCTCGATATCGCCGATGACGCGGGCTAGCCGGTCGGCCAGCTCCTCGAAGAGGATGTCGCGGAACCTCGGCCGGGCCAGATTGTGCCGTCGGCCGTCTTCGGTGGCCCGGGTGGCCGCGTCGGCCAGGAAGTCCTGTGACAGCCGGATATGCTCGCCGCCGATCAGCACGTCGATCGGCGCGGTTACTGCGGCCTGCCGCGCCCGTACGGCACGGTCGAGGACGTCCGCCATGACCAGCAGCCCCTTGATCTCGGCGGAGGCCGCCGGCTCCTCGGTCGACGCCGAGAGACCGGGGTACAGCCCTCCGACGGAGGACAGCAGCACACTGGTCTCACCAAGGCCGGGCAGCACCTGGCTGATGTACTCCAGGAAGACCGAGTTCGGACCTACCACCAGGACGCCGCTGCGCTGCAGCCGCTCGTGGCTGTAGAGCAGGTAGGCGGCGCGGTGCAGGGCGACGACCGTCTTGCCAGTGCCGGGGCTGCCTTGGACCACCATGACGCCCGCGTGCGGCGAGCGGATGATCTTGTCCTGCTCGGCCTGGAGGGTGGCGACGGCGTCGTGCATCCGGCCGGTCTTGTCGTGTTGGAGGGCGGCCAGCAGGGCAGCCTCGCCGGAGAGCTGGACGTCGTCGGGCACGGCCGCGGTGTCGTCGAACAGTTCGTCGTCCACCCGCAGCACGCGGCGGTCCCGCGTGTGCAGATGACGACGCAGGCGCACGCCTTGCGGGGCCGCGGCCGTGGCGGTGTAAAAGGGCCGGGCAGCGGGGGCGCGCCAGTCGATGAGCAGGGGGTCGTCGTCGAGACCGGCGCCCGGCACGCCGATGCGGCCGATGTAGAGGCGCTCGTCGTCGGTCCGGTCCAGTCGGCCGAAGCACAGGCCGTTCTCGGCAGTCTCCAGCGTGAGGAGCTTGCGGGCGAGCCGCTCGGCTGCGGCTCCGCGCTCCACCTGGCCCTGTGGTGTGCCGGAGGACTCGCGCAGCACGGTGCGCACCTCACTGCCGATCTCCTCGCGCAGGACTCCCAACCGGTCCTGGAGCAGGTCCAGGTAGGCCTGTTCGCGGGCGAGTTCGGTCGGCCGAGGAGGTTTCTCGAACGAGGAAGAGGACGAGGTCATAGGGGACTCCATGGCAAAGGGTCGGCGGGTGACGTTGGCCCATCGGCGGGGCATGCCGCAGTGGGGCCGCGGCGGGTGAGGGCAGGACGGCCCCTGGCTGGGCCGGGTGCCGGACGTGGAACAAGAAAATGGTCGACACCTGCCCGGCCGGGTGGCTGGGCAGGTGTCGACCGGAAAGGACCGCGCTCCCGTACGGGAGGTAGCAGGTGATGCTCGGACCGAGAGTGCTGGACGATGACGCCCGCTGAGTGAATCGCCTCGGGAGAAGAAGATCCTGAGAGTCAGGACCGGAGGGATCATAGCAGGGGCGCGAGGAACTCGTCGAGGTCGATGTGGCGGACCCGCTCCACGCCCGGGGCCTTCGCCGAGAAATCGAGCCGCAGCGGCCGCTGTTCGTCGTGGAAGTAGATCGCCTCGAGCAGGCCGTCCGAGGTCTCGGCCAGGGTCGGGTTCGCGACGAGGTAGTCCCGTACGGCCGGCGTGTCCTGGCGGACTTGGAGCCAAAGGCGCTTGTCGGCGAAGTGGTTCGGCGGCATGATCACCCGGGTGCCGAACCGGCGCTTCCACTGGAACGTCCCCTTGCTCAGGAAGGCTTCGGTGCCCTGGAAGTCGAGACGCCGCACGCCGTTCTCGGCGGCCCAGCCGATGAGCAGGTGGTAGATCGCCTTGAACGCGCCGCTCTCGTAATGCCGTTCGGCCCCGTCCTCAATGCCCAGCAGACGCAGCGTGAGCACCTTCTGGCGGGGCTCCCAGTGGCACAGGGCCCCGCCGATCGGCTTGCCGTCCTGCGTCAGCTGGAACAGCCTGCCGGTGCGGAAGAGGCACTCGTAGGCGGCGTTCTTGCCCTCGGTCCGTTCGCGCGTGCCGTGCCGCCGGAACATGGTGGGGCGGTAGTGGTCGTCGTAGAAGGCATTGAACCACTCGGGCTCGCTGTTCACCTCCCAGCCCCACTGGTGCTGGCGCATGTCGCGGTTGAACTGCCACCGCTCGCGCTTGGAGATGGCCCGCCGCGCCGAATCCGGGTCACCGTCGAAGTCGATGACGAAGTGCACGCGCATGGGAATGACCAGCGACGCCTCCTTCGGCATGCGGCGGGCGAGCGAGGCACTGGTACCGACGATGCGGATGTCGGCCTCCGGCAGCGCCGCCGGGTCGCGCAGCCGCGACCCCGACACCAGGCTCGAGGCCCGCACTGCGGGTGAATCCGCGCCCTCTTCCCGGCGCAGCTCGGTGAACTCCAGGGTGTAGGCGAGACCTTCACGCAGGCCGGAGTAGCCCACCGACAGGCCCGCAAGGTCCGAGCGGACGGACGGGAAGGCCGCAGTCCTGCGGGTGTCCCAGTGGTCCCGGAGGCGGGTGACGAGCGGACTGCCGCTGTTGCGCCAGTGGTACCCGGCGTGCATGCGCACCCGTTCCGGGAACGGATCGCGCGAAGCGGGTTTTGCTGTGGACAAGGACAGGTCACCTCGGCGCTGACGGGTGGGTAGGCGGGGAAGCTGGGGAAGGTCGGTCAGGATCACTGCTTGACGGCAGTGAGAGCCAGCTGGTGCAGTGCCGCGACGTCCCCGACGAGGTGCGTGTCATGAATGCTCACGCTGTCGAAGTCGACAGCAGAGTAGCTGCCCGAACCGTGCACCAGGATGTCCTGTTCGCCAATCAGGCCTCGGTCGACGCCGTTGAGGACACCCGTCACGGCCATCACGAGCGACCATTCGCGTAGCGCCCGTGGGTCGGCGGGCAGGTGCACCTTCGCCTTACCCAGGAGGTCGCGCACCTGGGCATAGCGCTGGAGGCACTCGGCGAGCGAGACCACAAGCCCGCCTCCGCCCTGTTGCTGGATCAGCTCGTTCATGCGGGGCGAGGTCGGGGGGTTGCGGGTGTAGAAGGTGGAGTCGAGCGCTTCGTGTAGGTCGTACGTGAAGGCCGGGAAGTGCGGGTCCCGCTCCTGGGTGTAGAGCCCGGTCTCGGGCTGAAGGGAGTACGCAGGCATGTTCCCGGGGTCGGTCGAGCCGTTGTTGTACAGGCTCAACACCATGTCCGGTGCGCCGAGGTGCTGGACGAGGAAGTAGCGGGGGTCGGGCGTGCCGGCACGATCGGCCTCGGGCAGCCGGGTGCGGCCATAGGCGTGTCCGAGGAGGCCGTAGGCACTGGAGACGGCGTGCGCGTGCAGTCTCGGTCGGCTGGCCGCCGCCGGGAAGAACTCGGCTTCCGACAGAGCTCGTACGATGTCGGCGGCGAGGTAGTTTTCCAGCTGGAGGGTGTACCACAGGTGGGTCTTGTGGTCCCTGGCCAGCTCTTCGCTGTGGGCGTCGACGAAGCCCCGGGCGATGTCTTTCACAGCGCCGGGGGTGCGGTCGCGGCCCAGCACAGCGATCGGGTTGCGCGTGCGCAGGTACGGGTCGGTGCCCAGCTCGGTGCGGCGCAGCTTGGCCACGGAGCCCTCCGGGACGAGGACCACGATGTTGAGTTGGTCAGCGCTCACCAGGCCGCAGTTGACGGCCCGCAGTACCGCGTCCCGCAGCGCGATGGCCTTGTTCGCAGACGAGGGGGTGACTATGGTGACTCGCTCACCGGTGTCCTGGATGAAGCGCACGGCCCGGGCGACGATGACCAGCGAGGCGAAGGTCTTCGTCGTCATGGTGGCCGGGTTGCTCATCAGGTCGAGCAGCGCCAGGTTGCGGCCGTCATAGGAGGGCAGCGGCGCGACGGAAACATCGGAGACTGATAAATATTCCTGGACGGCCGGCGTGAGGTGAGGCAGCTCGACGCCGGGTGTGAATGCAGCGGGATCACCGCTCTGCTTGCCGGCGAGCAGGTCGCGGAGTGCCGCTTGAACCTGCCCGTAATACCGGGACAGACTATTGCTTACGAACATTCTGAGCCCCCTCGAATACCTCGTTAACCAAGCGGCGGCACGACCCGCCGGGGATTGTTTCACGGGAGTCGTGCCGCACACATACTTCTCTATCCGTCAGGGCTTGACGCCGACGTGGAACCCATGTTCATAGTCGAGTTCCGCAACGGTGCTGATGTTCTCGAAACCGACCTCGGCGAGCCAGCCCTCAAAGTCCTCGGCCGGGTACGCCATACCGGTTCCACTGGCGAGAACGTTGAAGTAAAGGCCGAGGCGGGCGCCGTAAATTCCCTTGGTCTCGTTTTCTGTGACGTTGTAGTCGTAGATGAAGACACGGCCGCCGGAGGGCAAGACGTTGTACGCCTTCTTCAGCAGGGTGACGATCTGCTCGGCGGAGAAGATGCCGAGGACATGACTGAAAAGCACCGCATCGGCACCCTCAGGGAAGGGGGTGTCAAAGAAGTCACCGGTGACGAGATCGATCCGGTCTAGGAACTTCTGCGCCTCCTTGCCGTGGGCGAGCTCGGACACACTCGGCTGGTCGAAGACGGTCGACCGCATATGGGGGTAGCGCTCGAGCAGCCGAGCGGTAGTGGTGCTGTCACCGCCGCCGATGTCCAGCAGGTGCGTGACCGTGCTGAACTGCTCGCGCTCCACCAGGTCGTTGATCGAAGCCAGCGTGAAAGCGGCCATGGCCTTGTGGAACACGCCCTCGAGCTCGGGGTTCCGGGGCAGCCGCTTGTACAGCGTGGGCTCGTCGCCCGGGTAGCTGTCAAGCGCGGTGTTCGTGCCGGCCTTCAGCGCCTTGGTCATCTGACCGAAGGCGGGGTAATAGATCTCCTTCCACCCGATGAGGGTGTGCGCCCAGCTGCCGGGCTCCTCGGAGGCCAGCAGGTCCTCGGCCACCGCGGAGTTGCGGTACCCACCCTCGGACCGCTCAAGCAGGCTGGCCGCACAGACGCCCTGGAGCAGGACGCGGAGCTGGTGTGACGGTACGCCCGTGAACTGGCGTATCGCCTCGAAATCAGAGCCCGGGTTTTCCGAAAGGAACATGAAAATGCGCAGTTCCGCCGCAGTGGCGGCGGCGTTGAACAGGGCCGGCGCATTCATGAGGAAGTCGAACTGCTGATACTCCGGGCTACTCTTTTGCTGGCTTGGCATTACTTCTCGAGCCTCCGCATCCCTGGAACCTGTGGGTTCCGGTCGATTCGGTACGTATCGGGCTGCCCCGTGAAGGAAATGAGCTGCTACGCAACGGCAGTATTGCCAGCCTCGCAGTGGCCAGTCAACAAGATCACGATGTGGCGCAGGTAACATTTACATGTCCAAAAATGGCTGTCCGAAAATCGATTGCGCCAGCTCGGGTGGCGTGTAAGCATGGCAACCGCATGCCATCTGCAACCAGTTTGTCCATTTTTTCGCAGGTTATATCGAGACATACGTACGGGGATCGGCTATGTCACTCAATAGCTTTGATGAATGGTCGCCGCTCAAAGAAGTAATTGTCGGCTCTGCGGAAAACTACGTTTCGCATGAGCGTGAACTTTCCTTTGAGCTCTTTTTCCACGACAATATCGCCGGTGACAACGACGCCGCCCGGTCAGAGTGGTATTACCCGCGGCTCCGATCGCACGTTGAGGAGCAGGCCGGCAGCGGCACCCGGATCCCGGTCAAGAGGCGTTACGTCGACGAGCTGAACGAGGACCTGCAGGGACTGGCCGACACCCTCACCTCGCTCGGGGTGACGGTGCACCGCCCCACGGACGTCACCCCAGAGACGGCCTCGGTGCGCACTCCGGCATGGTCCGCATCGGTAGTGCCGCCACTCAACATCCGCGACAACACCCTGATCGTCGGCGACGAAATCATCGAGACGTCGCCGATGATCCGGTCCCGGTACTTCGAGACCCAGTTGCTCAAGCCGGTGTTCCAGGAGTACTTCCGGCGCGGCGCCCGCTGGTCGGTGATGCCCCGGCCGCTGATGACCGACGCTTCCTTCGATTTGTCATACGCGCGCTCCAGCACAGCCGGCGGCCCGATGGAGCCGATCGAGGACCCGCAGGCCTCACGCTACGACGTCGGTTACGAGATGCTCTTCGACGCCGCGCAGTGCCTGCGCCTCGGCCGCGACATCGTGGCCAACGTATCGACGCGCAACCACGAGTTGGGCGTCGACTGGCTGGAGCGGCACCTGGAGGGCCGCTTCCGAATCCACCGCGTCCGCAAGCTCAGCGACAGCCACATCGACAGCATGGTACTGGCGCTGCGTCCCGGAACGCTGCTGTGCCGCTCCGAGGCGGTGCTGGACTACCTGCCGAAGCCGCTGAGGAAGTGGGACGTCATCATCCCGCCGGCGCCGGAGAGTTACAACTTCCCGCAGTACGAGGACGACGACCTGATCCTCACCAGTCGGTACATCGATCTCAATGTGCTCTCGGTGAGCCCGGACACTGTGCTGGTAAACGAGGCCTGTCCCGAGCTGATGCGCGAGCTGGAGCGGCACGGCTTCACCGCCGTCCCGGTCCGTCACCGCCACCGCCGGCTGTTCGGCGGCGGCTTCCACTGCTTCACCCTGGACACCGTGCGCGACGGCGGGCTCGAGGACTACCTCGTCTGATCCTTCCGCAGCCCGCTTCCCACCGAAGGAGGTCTCCCCTTGTCCGCGGAACCGGTGCCCGCGCACCCGACCGGCCGTGGCCGACCGTTCGATCCGCCCCAGGAGCTGATGGAGTGGCAGGCCCGCGAGCCGTTGCAGCGCATGCGCTACCCCGACGAACACGTCGGCTGGGTGGTCACCAGTCACGAGCTGGCCCGCGCGATGCTCACCGACGCCCGATTCAGCGCGCGTTCCGAGTTCAAGCGGGCTCCCGTGCACCGACCGGGCACCGAGCCGTTCTTCGGCGTCCCGGCTGCCCCCGGATGGCTCGTCGACATGGATCCGCCGGAGCACACCCGGCTGCGGCAGCAGCTGGCGGGCCAGTTCACCGCGCGCCGGATGCGCGAGCTGCGGCCGCGGCTGACGGGGATCGTGGACGAGTTGCTGTCCGCCATGGAACGCGGCGGGCCGGGCACCGACCTCGTGGAGGCTTTCGCGCTGCCCCTCGCCTCCCAGGTGATCTGCGAACTGCTCGGCGTCCCGTCCGGTGACCGCGCGGAGTTCCAGCGCAACAGCCGGATCCTGTTCAACCTCACCTCGACCGCGGCGGACACCTCCGCGGCCCTGGACCGGCTGTACGCCACCATGCAGGACATCGCCGCCGGCGGCGGTGAACCCGGCGAGACGTCCGGGCTCCTCCAGGCTCTGACCGAGGACGGGACCCTGGACACGGAGGAGATCGCCGGGGTCGGCGTCCTGCTGCTGACCGCGGGACACGACTCGACCACGGGGTCCCTGGGGCTGAGCGTGTTCGCGCTGCTGTCCCACCCCGACGAGCTCGCCCGGCTGACGGCCGATCCGTCCATCGTCGACAACGCCGTGGAAGAGCTGCTCCGATATCTGACGGTCTTTCACTTCGGGGTGCCGCGTACGCCGTTGGAAGACCTCGAGTTCGCGGGCCGGCAGCTCAGGGCCGGTGACTCGATCACCGTCTCGCTGTCCGCGGCCAACCGGGACCCGCGCTGGTTCCAGGACGAGGCAGACCGGCTGGACCTCACACGGCGCACCACCGGGCACGTGGCCTTCGGCTACGGCATCCACCAGTGTCTCGGCCAGAACCTGGTCCGGATGGAGATGCGTACGGCCCTGCCCGCACTCTTCCAGCGGTTCCCCACACTCTCCCTGGCCGTCCCGGCCGAGAACGTCCCGCTCTCCACCGACATGAGTGTGTACGGGGTGCACCGCCTGCCCGTCGTCTGGTGACCCACTACCCACAACGGAGGACCGAAGTGCACGTGTCCGTGGACACGACCCTCTGTATCGGGTCGGGCCAGTGCGCGCTGGCCCTGCCCGAGGTCTTCGACCAGGACGAGACCGACGGCCTGGTCGTCCTGCTCGACGCGAAACCGCCCCGCGAGTTGCACGACGACGTGGACGAAGCTGTCAACCGCTGTCCGGTGCAGGCGATTGCAACAACCGCCACCTGACGTCCACCGCCCAGAAAGAAGCCTTCTGACATGCGACTGAACAGCTTTGACGACTTCACTCCACTCAAGGAGATCATCGTCGGATCCGCAGACGGATACGTCGACCGGATCCTGGACCTCTCGTTCGACATGTTCATCAGCGACAACCTCTCGGGCACCCGTGGGTACTTCCCGAGCCTGTCGACGTGGCGCGAGAGCGAGGCTCGGTCCCGGCGCAACGACCCCGACCGCCTGGCCCTCAAGAAGCGTCTGCTCGACGAGCTCGTCGAGGACGTGGAGGGGGTGGTCCAGCAGCTCGAGGCCCTCTCGGTGAAGGTCCACCGCCCGGTCGAGCCGGCCCCCGACCTCACCAAGGTCACCACGCCGGCCTGGGACGCTGCGGTGGTTCCGCCGCTCAACGTCCGCGACAGCACGCTCATCATGGGCGACGAGATCATCGAGACGCCGCCCACGCTGCGCGACCGGTACTTCGAGAACCAGTTCCTGAAGCCGGTGTTCATGGAGTACTTCAACCAGGGCGCGCGCTGGACGTCCATGCCCCGACCGGTGATGACGGACGCCTCGTTCGATCCGCACAACGAGAACGCCGCGCCCAACATCGAGGTGCCGCAGAACCCGCAGCCGTCCCCGTATGACGCGGGCGTGGAACTGATGATCGACGCCGCGAACTGCCTGCGGCTCGGCCGGGACCTGATCGTCAACATCTCCAACGCCAACCACGCCTTGGCCTGTGACTGGCTGGAGCGGCACCTCCAGGGCCGCTTCCGGGTGCACCGGATGCACAAGCTGACCCAGAGCCACATCGACAGCGTCGTGGTCCCCCTGCGCCCAGGCACCCTGCTGGTGCGCTCGGCGGACGTGGCGGACTTCCTGCCCGAACCGCTGCGCAAGTGGGACCTGATCGTGCCACCGTCCCCGCAGATCAGCGACTACCCGCAGTACCCGAACGGCGACCCCATCCCGCCGAGCCCGTACATCGACCTCAACGTCCTCTCCGTCGACGAGAACACCGTCATGGTCAATGACGCCTGCAAGACCCTCATCCGCACGCTCGAGGAGCACCGCTTCACGGTGGTCCCGGTGCAGCACCGCCACCGTCGACTCTTCGGCGGCGGCTTCCACTGCTTCACGCTCGACACTGTCCGCGCCGGCGGCGCCGAAGACTACATCTGAGCCACTCCGCACGTCGTGAAGGTGCGTCTACTCGTGGCAAAGGGAGGCTGACGCATGCGCATAACCTCTGACGGTCCGGCCGCGGAGAACAGTCCCGAACCAGATCTGTCCGACCCGCAGTTCTACGGCACCGGTGACCCGCACCCGGTATGGACGCGGCTGCGCGCCGAGGATCCCGTGCACCGGCAGTGTCCCGTCGGCGCGCAGCCGGGATTCTGGGCCGTCACGCGACACGCGGACGTGTCACGGGTGCTGGCCAGGCACACCGAGTTCACGACGTCGCGGGGCAACATCCTGACGACGCTCGGGCAGACCGACATCGCCGGCGGGAAAATGCTCGCGGTCACCGACCCGCCGGGGCACAAACGGCTCAAGGGCCCGCTAGCCCCGCACATGACCCGGCAGGCGGTCCGCGACCACGAGCCCGCGCTGCGGCAGTTCTCCCGGCGGCTGCTCTCCGTCGGTGCCCGCGAGGAGACCTGGGACTTCGCGGCCCAGGCCGCGTACTACCCGATCGCCATCGCGGGTCTGCTGCTCGGGATCCCGGAGTCCTCCTGGTACCGGCTGAAGCACTTCACGTACGCGGCGGTGGCGGAGTCCGACCCGGATTACGCCCCAGAGGGTTCCTCGCGTTCCCAGGTGCTGAGCCGGGCGCACTCCGAGATCTTCCTCTACTTCGCCACCGAGGTGTCCCGACCGGGACGGGCCGAGGCGGACGACCTGATCGGGGCACTCCTGCGAGCCACGCCGGACGGTGAGCCGCTGAGCCGCGAGGAGGTCATCCTCAACGCCTACAGCCTCCTGATCGGTGCGACCGTCACTACGTCGCACGCAGCCAGCGGCGGCCTCCTGGCGTTGCTGGAGAACCCCAGCGAGTACGCCAGGTGGCGGGCCTCGGGGGACACAGCTTCCCTGGTTGAAGAGATCCTGCGCTGGACCTCGCCCGCAAACCACGCGCTGCGCCACACCACCGACGAGGTGCGTCTGGGTGACGCCTGCATCGGTGCCGGACAGCCCGTCACCGCGTGGCTGGGATCGGCCAACCGTGACGAGAGCGTGTTCCCCGAGCCGTTCCGCTTCGTGGTGACCCGGAAGACGAACCGGCACATCGCGTTCGGTGTCGGGGCGCACCGCTGCATCGGCGCGCACGTGGCGAGGCTCGCCCTGACCGTGCTCTTCGAGGAGATCGCCGGGAACTTCGAGCTGATCGAACTCGCCGACGAGCCCCGCCACCTCCACTCCACGTTCATCGCGGGCATCAAGAGCCTGCCCGTTCGCACCGTCCTGCGGCCCGACGGGGTCGGCCTGCGAGACCTACAGCCACTCGGCAAGACCACTGAGGAAGCACTGTGACAACCCCGGCACACCCGATGACCGCGCCGAACGAGCCCGAATCCGACCTCGGTTCGCACCCGTCCCACCACGTGGTCCGGTGCCTGCAGATCGACGGTCAGTTCGACGGCAAAGCCGCACGCGACGCCCTTCGCCCGGTCACGGTCCGTCTTGCGGCGTCGCACAACGTGCACGTCACGGCGGACGACAGTCCCACGTCGCCGCCGGACGCGACGCCCGTCGACTTCGCCGAGTTGCGGGTGTCGGCCGACGAGGCGATCGAAGTGGCCGTAAGGGAAGCCGGCGCGCCGTTTGCGCTCCCGCACGGCCCCCTCCTGAGGATCCGCGTTCTGCGCGTCGCCGACCGTGAGTGCCTCCTGGTCGCTGTCGCCCACCGCTCGCTGCTGGACGCCGTCGGGCTGGACGCCTTCCTCGTCGAGCACGCGCACGCCTACAGCGCGGCCCGGCGAGGCGAGCCCCTCGCCCATGCCGAGCCGCCGCAGCCGACACGGCCCTCCGCCGAACAGGCCGCCGCCGACCTCGCGTACTGGCATGCGCAGTCGGCGCTCCCGGTGCTGGACCTGCCGACGGACCGACCTCGCCAGCCCCGGTCCGTCCGCGCCGGCGCGGTGGAGCGTTTCGCCCTGCCGGTCGGCCTGATGGGGAACCTGAGCGAGCTGTCCGGGACCCCGGACGCCACCGCCGCCGTATACGCGGCCGCCGCTGTGCTCCTCGCCCGCCACACCGCGCAGTCGGCGGTCCCGCTCCTGGTGCCCGTGTGCCCGTCCCTGACCGACCCGGACACGCGCGTCGGCAGGCCCGAGACCGATGTCGTGCTGACCCTGCGGCTGGACGGCGGCCCGACGTTCCGTGAGTTGGTCGCTCAGACCGGTGCCGAGCTGACCCGGGCACGAGCGCACTCCTCCGCCCTCCCGCCCGGCGCGCTCGCCGCACTGGCCGGGGGGTGCGGGGACCCAGACCGCCAAGCGGCGCCCGCCAAGTTCGCCGTCCGGAGATGGTCCGCCGGGCTGCCGGACTACGCGGAAGCCTCGTGCAACCCGGTCGACCTGCACCTCGGCACGGCCGCCCGCGACCTGTCCTTCGCCCTCGACCTGCGCGACGACGAACTCCACGGGACGCTGGAGTACGACACTGATCTGTTCGCCCCAGTCACGGCGAAGCGGCTGGTGCGCCGCCTGGAGCACCTTCTCACCGCGGCCGCTCGGCAGCCCGACACCCGCGTCACCGACCTGCCCGTGCTTCCGCCCGAGGAGCGCGAGCTGGTGGTCTCGGTGTGGAACCGGACCGCGCGCGACTTCCCGCACGACCGCACCACCGCCTCCTTCTTCGAGGAGCAGGTGCGACGGGACCCCTCGGCGATCGCCGTCGAGCACGAGGACGTGACGCTCACCTACGGGGAGCTCAACACACGGGCGAACCGTCTGGCCCACCAGCTGATCGGCCTGGGCGTGGTTCCCGACCAGCCCGTCGGCCTGTGTCTGCCACGGTCGGTCGACATGATCGTCTGCCTGCTCGGCATCCTCAAAGCAGGGGGCGCCTATCTCCCGCTCGATCCCAGTTACCCTGCCGAGCGGCTCGCCTACATGGCCGATGACGCCGGGGCTTGCATCGTGCTCACGGACAAGGAGCACGCGGCCGCGTTCACCGGGACCGCCGCCCGGGTGCTCCTCCGCAACGAGCCGGAGTCCACGGGCGGGACGATAGAACTGCCCGAGACCGACCCGGAGGTTCCGGCCACGGCGGAACACCTCGCCTACGTCATCTACACCTCGGGCTCCACGGGCGCCCCCAAGGGCGTCGCCGTCACGCACCGGGCTCTCGCCCGGCTCGTCAAGGGCGCGGATTACGTCGAGCTCGGTCCGGGAGAGGCCCATCTGCAGTTCTCGCCGCTCTCCTTCGACGCGTCGCTGATCGAGCTGTGGGGATCGCTGCTCAACGGTGGCAGGCTGGTGCTGCCGCCCTCCGGACTTCCGTTTCCCGACCAGCTCAAGGCCGCACTGCAGCGCCACCGCATCACGACTCTCCTCCTCGTATCACCCCAACTACACGTGGCAGCCGAACAGTTCCCCGAGGAATTGGCGCGCGTCCGGCAGCTGCTCGTGGGCGGCGACGTGCTCTCGCCCGCCAGCGCGGCGCACCTCCTGCCCTATCTGGACGACACCCGCTTCCTCCATGTCTACGGGCCGACGGAGTGCACGCTCTTTGCGACCTGGAAGCCCATCGAGGCGGTTGACACCAGCCGTCCCACCATTCCCATTGGCCGGCCGATCGCCAACACCCAGGCATACGTCCTGGACGAGGACCTGAACCCGCTGCCCGCCGGAGTCCCCGGGCATCTGTGGCTCAGCGGCGAAGGCCTAGCCCGCGAGTATCTGGGCCGCCCCGAGCTGACCCGGGAGCGCTTCCTGCCCGATCCGTTCGGCCCCCCGGGAAGCCGTATCTACCGCACCGGTGACCTGGCACGCTGGCTCCCGGACGGCGACCTGGAGTTCCTCGGACGCAGCGACGACCAGGTAAAGATCCGCGGCTACCGCATCGAACTGGGTGAGATCGACGTCGCCCTCTCCGCGCACCCGGACATCCGGTCCGTGGCCACCGTCGTCCGTGACGACGCCCCCGGCGGACAGGCGCTAGCCGCCTACCTGGTGGGCGACCGGCACCCCGACGACGCCGAGCTGAGGGAACACGTCGGGTCCCGCGTGCCCGCCTTCATGGTCCCGGCAGCCTTCGTCTGGCTCGACGCGATCCCCCTGACCTCGAACGGCAAGGTGGACCGCAAGGCCCTGCCCACACCCGAGTTCGGCGGCGGAGGGGGCCCGGAGGACGGGCCGCGCACCTCGTTGGAGAAGCAGATCCTCGGCACGATCGCCGAGACCCTCGGGTTGCGCGCCGTGGGCGCCGAGGAGGACTTCTTCGATCTGGGCGGCAACTCTCTGCTGCTGGTCGACCTATTCACCCACCTGGAAAAGCTGCTTCCGGACAGCGGGTTGAGGCTGCTAGACCTCCTGGAGAACCGCACGGGTGCGGGGATCGCCGCCCTCATCGAGCGATCGCGAGAACGCGCGTGACCCACGGCACGACACCCTGGCTCCTCGGGCGCGTCGATCCCGGCACCGAAGGCAAGCGCCTGTTCTGCTTTCCACACGCGGGAGGCGGCGCGAGCGCCTTCCGCCTCTGGCCGTCGCGGTTGCCCACCTCGGTCCAGTGCTGCCCGGTGCAGCTCCCGGGCCGGGAGAACCGGGTCGCGGACCCTATGCCGGACACGATGGACGAACTGGCGGAGCGGACGGTCGAGGCACTGCTGCCGATGCTGCGCCCGCCATACGTCCTCTTCGGGCACAGCTTCGGCGGCCTGCTGGCGTACGCGGTGGCCCTGCACCTTCACGAGCGGGGGCACCCGCTGCCGCGGGCGCTGCTGATCTCGGGCGCCCGCCCGCCGCACGTCGCGGCCGAGGAGTCGTACCACACACTCCCGCACGACGAGCTCCTCAGCCATGTGCGCGCGACCAACGGCATCGCCGAACCCCTGTTGAAACACGAAGAGTTCGTCCGCCGCCTCCTCGACGTGCTGCGCAATGACCTGCGGATCGCCTCCGAGTACCGTCCCGCTGCCGACGCGCCACTGCGCTGCCCGATCCAGGTCTTCGCGGCGGACGACGACCCGGTGGTGGTGCCCTCGCTCATGGAGGGCTGGCGCGCTTACGCGGGCGGGGAGTTCGGCATCCGGCGGGGCCCTGGCGATCACTACGCGGTCTACGACGTGTCCGGCGGCCTTTTCGCCGAGATCGCCCGCCACGGGCTGGCCGACCGCTGAGCGTGCGTGACAGGCGTGAGGAACATCTCGCCGCGACGACAACGATGAGGAGACAACCCGGTATGGACACAGCCGTGTCAACCCGATCGCCTGAGGCGCCGCAGCTGTCCGGCGCGGTGGACAGCCGACTGCCCGCGTCCCCGCTGTTCCGCGGTGGCGCCGCGGCGGACACGCGCCTGCTGAGCACCTACATTGAAGGCTGCGCCGAATTGATTGCGGCTATGCCGCCCCGTGCCGATCGCTCTGCCACCGAGCACGGCGACGTCGACCGGGTCGGGCAGGCCGCACGGCGCGCCCGACACCAGTTCCTCAAGGTGCACGCCGGACACCTCTACGACGAGCTCACCGAAGGCCGCAACCGCCAGGTCCGCCTAAACGAACTGGCGTTCACCGCGGCGGAGAACTACCCGGGCCTGGTCCCCACCCGCGCGCAGGTGTCCGCCGACCGCCGACTGCCGCAGGCCGAGAAGTCGGACGGGGAAGTCGACCAGGGAATCCTCTTCGCGCACCTTCTCAACCGACGGGAGACGGGCGAGCACCTCCTGCGGTCGATGCTGGCGCCGACCCCGCGCGCGCTCGACCTGCTCCCGGAATTCCACAGGACCGGCCACGTGGACCTTGGCCAGGCGGTGATTCACCGCGACGGATTCGTGGCCGAGGTGACCATCTGCAACCAGGACGTCCTCAACGCCGAGGACGACGCGGTGGTAGAGGCCCTGGAGACGGCCGTCGACCTCGCCCTCCTCGACGACGCGGTGTCGGTGGGCGTACTGCGCGGCAGCGTCCTGTCCCATCCCCGGTACAGCGGCCAGCGCGCCTTCGGCGCCGGCATCAACCTCACCCACCTCTACACCGGGCAGATATCGTTCATCGACTTCATGCTCCGCCGTGAGTTGGGGTACATCCGCAAGCTGATCCACGGCCTGCACCACGGCCCGGCGGACGACCCGCTTCACCTCCCGGGCGGCAAGCCGTGGGTGGGCGCCATCGACACCTTCGCCATCGGAGGCGCCACCCAGGTGGCACTGGTCCTCGACCGGGTGATCGCCGGGACCGACGCCTACTTCTCGCTTCCCGCACTTGCGGAGGGCATCATCCCCGGCGCGGCCAACCTGCGCCTCGGACGCGTGGTTGGGCGACGCATGGCGGAGCGGCTGATCTTCTTCGGCGAGAAGGTTGCGGCCACCAGCCCCGAGGCCCGGGAGCTGTGCGACGAGGTCGTCGCGCCGGAGGCGGTCGACGGGGCCGTAGCAGCGTCGGCCGAGCGCCTGGCCGACCCCGCGGTCCCCGCCAACCGCCGCATGCTGCACCTAGCCGAGGAGTCCGACGCCCTCTTCCGCACGTACATGAGCCGGTATGCGCTGGAGCAGTCGGCCCGGATGCACAGCCCCGACGTGGTGGCCAAGTTGGAGCGCACCTGGATCAACAGGAGGCCAGGCGGCGCGTCAGACAGGGCGCGGCCCGAACGAGCCGGGGAAGCACCCGAACCCGGTGCGGTCCGCCCGTAGGACAGTGCCCGACCGCCCCTGAACCGTAGAGAAAGCGAGCATCCCCATGTCGATCACAGCCGACGCGTACCTCAAAGGTCCGCGACCGGCACCGGACGAACTGCTGCCCTCGGCCGTGCCGGTGCGGTTCGTCACCGAGGCGGGCACCGCGGCCGACGCGCCCTCGGGGTATGCCGCCCCCTCCGATGAAAGGCTGGGAGAGGCCTACCGCCGGATGGTCCTGGCACGGCGGTTCGACCAGCAGGCGAGCGCTCTGACCCGGCAGGGGCGGCTCGCCGTCTACCCGTCAAGCCGGGGGCAGGAGGCCTGTCAGGTCGCCGGGGTCCTGGCGCTGCGGCAGCAGGACTGGCTCTTCCCCACCTACCGCGACACGGCGGCCGTGGTGGCGCGCGGCGTGGACCCGGTGGACGTCCTGACCCTGCTGCGCGGCGACTGGCACTGCGGCTACGACCCCATGGCGACCCGGGTGGCGCCCCTGTGCACACCGCTGGCCACGCAGCTGCTGCACGCGGTCGGGATGGCGGACGCCCTGCGGCGCAAGGGCGAGGACGGCGTGGTGATGGCCTTCGTTGGGGACGGGGGAACGAGCGAGGGCGACTTCCACGAGGCGCTGAACTTCGCCGCGGTCTTCGGCACCCCCGTGGTCTTCCTCATCCAGAACAACCAGTACGCGATCTCCGTGCCGCTCGCGGAGCAGACCGCGGCACCGGCCCTTGCGTACAAGGGAGTCGGATACGGGGTGCGCTCCGAGCAGGTCGACGGCAACGACCTGGTGGCCGTACTGGCAGTGCTGGACGAGGCAGTGAAACATGCGCGCTCCGGGCACGGCCCCTTCCTCGTCGAAGCCCAAACCTATCGCCTGGACGGCCACACCAATGCCGACGACCCGGGCCGCTACCGGGACGAGGAGGAGGTACGCCGGTGGGCCGCCGCCGACCCACTGCCCCGGCTCCAGACGTGGCTGCGGGCCCACGGGGCGCTGACCGAGCAGGACATCGACGTGGCGCAGGCGGAGGCCGAGGCGCTGGCGGCGGACCTGCGGGCCGGGATCGAGCTGGACGGCCCGTCGAACGTGCTTGAGATGTTCGACCACGTCTACGCCGACCCGACACCCCAGCTGAAGGAGCAGCGGCGCTCGCTTGAGACCGAAGTAAAGGGCATGGAGGCCTGACGTGGGTACGGTGACGATGGCGCAGGCCCTCAACTCGGCACTGCGGGATGCACTGAGCGAGGACGACCGCGTGCTGACCTTCGGGGAGGACGTGGGCCGCCTCGGCGGCGTCTTCCGCATCACCGACGGACTACGGGACGAGTTCGGTGAGCAGCGCTGCTTCGACACGCCGCTGGCCGAGTCAGGGCTCGTGGGATTCGCGGTCGGCCTGGCCATGGGAGGGTTCCGGCCGGTGGTGGAGCTCCAGTTCGACGCGTTCGCGTATCCGGCATTCGAGCAGATCACCTCGCACGTGGCGAAGATGCGCAACCGCACCCGGGGGCGTGTGTCGCTGCCGATGGTGATCCGCGTCCCCTATGGCGGAGGGATCGGCGGCGTCGAGCACCACAGCGACTCCAGCGAGGCGTACTACGCCCACACCCCCGGCCTGAAGGTAGTCACGCCAGCCACGGTCGAGGATGCCTACTGGCTCTTGCGGGACGCGGTGTGCGACCCGGACCCGGTGGTGTTCCTGGAACCGAAGAAGCTGTACTGGTCCAAGGAGGACGCCGACCTGGCACGGCGAGGCGCTGCGCCGACCGCGAGGGCGGTGATCCGGCGCCCGGGTTTGGACGCCACCCTGCTCGCGTACGGCCCCTCCGTTCCGGTCGCGATCGACGCCGCGGTCGAGGCGGCACGGGACGGCATCGACGTCGAGGTGGTGGACCTGCGCACGCTCGTTCCCTTCGACGACGAGACGGTTACGGCGTCGGTACGGCGAACCGGGCGCTGTGTGGTGGTCCAGGAGGCGCAGGGCTTCGCGGGCGTGGGTGCCGAGATCGTGGCGCGGGTGCAGGAGCGTTGCTTCCACTCGCTGGCGGCACCGGTGGTACGGGTCGCCGGCTTTGACGTCCCGTACCCGCCGCCGAAGCTGGAGCACGCGTACCTGCCGAGCGTAGACCGGGTGCTGGACGCGATCGAGCGACTGCAGTTCGACGACCAGCCCGACGTTCGGCACCTCGCGCCGGAGGCCTCATGACAACCCAACGCGAGGCCATGGTGTTCCGGCTGCCGGACCTCGGTGAAGGGCTGACCGAGGCGGAGATCGTCGCGTGGCGGGTGGCTCCGGGCGAACGCGTCGGAGTCGACCAGGTGGTTGTCGAGGTCGAGACGGCCAAGGCCATTGTCGAGGTGCCCGTGCCGTACGCCGGGACCGTGCTGGAACTACACGCAGACGTCGGTGCCGTGCTCCCTGTGGGAGTCCCGCTGATCTCCGTGAGCCGCGCTGCAGTCGCTGCGCCGGCCGCGGAACGGCGTGTCGAAGAAGCCCCTGCCGGGAGCGGCAACGTCCTCGTCGGATACGGGACGAGTCCGGCTGGTACCGGGCGCGGCCGCCGGGCCACGGTGCTGGCCGCACCGGCGGCAACAGCGCCCTCTCGGGCCGGGGACCGCCGCACCGACCCGGCGGCCGCGCCGTTGGTGATCTCCCCGCTGGTCCGTGCACTGGCACGGCGACACGGCGTGGACCTCACCGCGGTCGCACCGAGCGGGACGCACGGAGTGATCCTGCGCCGTGACGTCGAGCAGGCCATAGCGGCGAACGCACGGCGCGCGACGGAGGCGGGAGGGGCCGCTGCCGACGAGCGCGTACCGCTGCGGGGCCTACGCAGGACCGTGACGGAGAAGCTGGCCCGCAGCAGCGCGATCCCGCACGCCACCACCTGGGTCGACGTGGACGCCACCGTTCTGGTGAAGGCCAGAGAGGTCCTTCGGGTCGCCGATCCGGCGCGGCAGATCGGCTTGCTGGCGTTGCTGGCCCGTTTCTGTGTCGCGGGGCTCAGCAAGTACCCCGAGCTCAACTCGACGGTGGACGTCGAACGCGGCGAGATCGTCCGCCTCTCCGACATTCACCTGGGCTTCGCCGCGCAGACCGAACGCGGCCTGATGGTGCCTGTCGTGCGTGAAGCCCACCGGAAGACGACGGCCGAACTGGCCGACGAACTCGCCACGCTGACCAGACTCGCACGCTCCGGCGGGCTACCGCCGAAGGCTCTTACCGGCGGCACGTTCACGCTCAACAACTACGGCGTGTTCGGCGTCGACGGCTCGACGCCGCTCATCAACCACCCCGAGGCCGCGATCCTCGGCGTCGGCCGCATCGTCGACAAGCCTTGGGTGGTCGACGGCGCACTCGCCGTGCGCAAGGTCACCCAGCTCTCCCTCACCTTCGATCACCGGGTCTGCGACGGAGGCGTCGCCGGCGGCTTCCTGCGCTACGTCGCGGACTGTGTGGAACGTCCCGCGGTGCTCCTGGCCGACGTCTGACCCTCCCCACCGCCGCCGCTTCCCACCGTCCCCGGACAGGTCCCGGCAGCCTGCCGACAAGAGGATTCGATCATGGTTTCACCGTTCCCACTGATGCGCACAGCCAGTCCGCTGCCTGATGACCAGCGTGCCGCCATCCTTGACGCCCCCGGATTCGGCCTGCACTTTACCGATCACATGGCCTTCGCCAGCTGGACGGCGGAGGCAGACTGGCACGATCGCAGAGTCCAGGCGCTCCAGCCGTTCTCCGTCCACCCCAGCGCGGCGGTGCTGCACTATGCCCAGGAAATCTTCGAGGGGCTGAAAGCGTACCGACACGCTGACGGGAGCGTCTGGCTGTTCCGACCCGAAAGCAACGCACGTCGCTTCAGGCGGTCCGCAGAGCGGATGAGGCTGCCGCAGCTTCCGGAGCAGGACTTCTTCGCGAGCATCGAAGCACTCGTCCGAGCCGACGAGCCGTGGGTACCGGTGGCCACGGGAGAGAAGAGTCTCTACCTCAGGCCGTTCATGTTCGCCGCAGAGGCCTTCCTCGGCGTGCGACCGTCCAGGCGGGTCGTCTACTCGGTCATCGCCTGTCCATCGCAGCCGTACTTTGCCCCCGGTGGTGTGAGCCTGTGGGTGAGCACCTCCTACACCCGCGCGGCCGCCGGCGGCACTGGTGCCGCAAAGTGCGGGGGCAACTACGGTGCGAGCCTGGCGGCCCAGGCCGAGGCGGAGCGACACGGCTGCGATCAGGTCCTCTACCTGGACAGCGCGGGTGAGGAGGCCTGCATCGAGGAGTCCGGCGCCATGAACCTCTTCCTAGTCACCGCCAGAGGCGAGTTGGTGACGCCGGCGCTCGGCACGATCCTCGCAGGGGTCACCCGCGACACCATCCTGACGCTGGCCCCCGAGTTGGGCCTGACGCCGGTCGAGCGGGCCGTTCCCCTCGCGGAACTGCGCGCCGGGCTCGCCGACGGAACCGTGACGGAGGTGTTCGCCGCGGGTACCGCCGCGGTCATAACGCCAGTCACGGGCATCAAGGCCGAAGGCTACGCATTCACGATCGGCGGAGGGGAGCCGGGCAAGGTGACGTCGGCGCTTCGTGAGCTGATACTGAACATCCAGTACGGGCGGGTTGCCGACACGCACGGCTGGCTGCGAAATGTCGTCTGACGGTCGGGATCCGATGGCAGCGTTGGTGCTCATCGCGTTCGGGCTTCTTGCCCTGAACTTCGGAGTCTTGTGGGCCATGGACTACCGGGGGATGGTGACCCGCCTGCACCACCTCCTGTCGGCGGAACGCGATCAGCTGCCGCAGCGGCTACGCCGGATAACACTGCCCCCGGCGCAGCCTGCCGTTCAACGCGTCGCAGGAGCGATGCTCGCCGTCGTCGGGTTGGTCTTCGCAGTCACCGGAGTGCGGGCCCTCATACCGTAGCCGCGGACTCCACGGAACCGGGGGCAGCCCACCGAGTTGGAGAACGCCTTGTGGGCGGCTGCCCAGGATGCCCGCGTGCGTGGAAACACGGTGCCGGCCGAGCTCGTTGAGGAGGCCAGAAAACCGCAGCAGGTCAGATACTGAGGTTCTCAGGGTGGGGTCGGCGGCTTGATGGTCAGGCTTGTGGCGGTGAGGCAGCCGTCGATCAGGCGGGGCCGGAGCTGGATCCTGCGTAACTCACGGCGGAGTGTGCGGTCGAGGTCGTCGGGTGTGGTGAAAGCGGTGTTGGCCATCGCTCTGCGCACGAGTGACCAGACGGCCTCGACGGGATTCAGGTCGGGCGCATACGGCGGAAGCCGGACGGTGGTGAGCCAGTCGTGCTCGGGCCTCGTACTGCTTCAGCCCCGCGGCCAGGTGGGTATTGATCCCAGACCACCACGATCGGGCCGTCGAGCTGGATGTGTGCCCGCACCAGGAGATCGCGATAGTCCTTCCAGGAGAAACTCTTGCGTGCGCCCTTGAGGAGAAGGTGTGTGCGGGGCCGGTGGATGAGACGGCTCTTCTCACCGGGTTTGTAGCAGCACAGCGCGGCGACCGAGGTCCGGCGGCGAGACCTGCCGCGCACGCGGATGACGGGGGTGTGCCCGCGTCGGCCCCAGGTGCGGGCCCGGGGCGGCGTCATCGAGAAGCCGGCTTCGTCCTCGAAGACGATCCAGGCCCCACATGCCGCCGCGAGCCTTTTACCCGAGGCCACACCTCCTTCTTCCACAGCTCCACCGCGTGCTCGTCACGCTCCAGTGCTCTGCGGGCGGGCGCCTGCCAGGACCAGCCATGCCGTTTCAGCAGCCGCCACACCGTCGCCACCGACAGGCTCACCCGCAGCCGCCGGCGGATCACCGTCTGAACCCGGACCAGGGTCCAGCGCTGATCGTCGAAGCCGTGCGCTGCCGGGCCCTTGCCGAGTTCCTCCTCCAGCACGGCGAACTGGGCGTCGGTGATGATCGGCGAGTTCGCCGGACCCGCGGAACGCAGGCCCTCCATCCCGCCCTCGCGCCAGGCACGGCGCCAGCGTTCCACCGACCGCACGCTCACGCGGAGTTCATGCTGCACATCCATGACGACGGCTCCGCCAGCTGGCGCTGACACGACGAGCCCTTCCACGCGGTGAACCCGTGACGCGCTGGCTTCGCTGCTTCTGGGCCGATGAAGCCGTCTGGTTCTACTTCGAGCTGGACACCGATGGGTGCGTGATCCGGCCAGTCGAATTGCAGGAGCCCGGAAACAAGGCATTGACCGCTGCTTCGCTGGCCGAATGGCAAGAAGCCCAAAGCGACGGTCGGCTGGCCGATTACGAGTGCGTCTACGGTCTGACCGCCGAGCTGCCCATCTCTGAGTGGGAGGGGCACGACCCGCAGTGGTTGTCGGCCAATGAGTTTGAGGTCGTTTGGTCGACCGCCCGTCGGCAGCTCCAGGATCGTCAGCGGCGACATCCCTCCTAAACGCATCACTGCTGCGGCCTCTGATCAGGAAACTGCCATCCTCAGTGCGAAACCGAGCGTCAAGCGTCTCGTCATCCTGACAAGGCCCTGATCAGACGGCATCACCCTCGCCATGATCCATGAGACGCGGCGGACATTGGGCCACGCTGCTGAATCCAGCATCTCGCCAAGCCCCCTCGTCAAGTCTGCCCGGCGCTGTTCGGAGAACAGCGAGCGCTCCAGTGCTAGGCCTAGGATCGAGACAGTGGGGGACGCGAAAGCGCGCTTCCGTTCATCAAGAACCTCGGCCAGCCGGCCCAGGGCGCTCTTGTCCAAGCCCAAATCAAGCGGCGCGGCCTTCACCAGCGCGGCCGTCCTGTCCTGGAAGGTGGCCAGCCCTTGGTGCGTGGTGCCAATGTCGATCAGTGGCCTGAGGGCATCTCCTATTTATGTCTGTCCTACTGGCTCATCTTCCTGTCCTGACCGGTTCGTTCACCTCGCGCATGCGTACACAATGGCGCACGGCTATGACAGTCGGCTCGGACTTTCCCACCTGTGCGGCCTCGGTGGGGCACTCACATGCCTTGCGGACAGACTGGGTCCGTACAAGCGCGCGTTCTGGCTGACATGCGATGGGCGGCGACGAGCCTTCTGTCGCGCCTGGTCTGGATCTGATGGCCGCACTGGAGCAGAGCGTAAACGTGGCGGAGTCTCAGTGCCGCACCAAGCCAGCCCATGCCCTCCGCTGCCGGTGCTGGCCCCCCTCCCCGCACCAGTGGCTGGGCCCAGTACACGCTGCGCATGACCGCTACACCGAGTCTGTCCCCCTGCCACTATCGCTTTGTTGCTGACAGCCCACGCACCCCATCGAGTGTCGCCCCCTCGAACGTCACCCCAGTGAGGTGCGCGTCAGTGAGGTTGGCCTTCGTAAGGTCTGCCCCGGTCAGATCAGCGTCGGTCAAGTCCGCGCCCGTGAGGTCCGCACCGCTCAGGTCCGCATTCGCCAAGGATGAACCGGCGAGTTTCACGTGAGCCAGGATCGCGTTGGCCAGGATCGCCTCGTCCAGCACCACACCTGTCAGATCCGGGCACAAGGAGTCCGTTTGCCCAGTCTCGGGGTCTACCAGGGTCTCCCCGCTACACAGAGCCGCGTCTGTCAAGATCGCCTTGGGCAAGTACGCGCCACGCAGGTTGGCATCCGACAAGGTCGCCTCAGTCAGGTTCGCTCCGTCCATAGACGCCTCGCGCAGGTCTGCAGAGGACAGGTCCGCGTCACGAAGGTCTGATCCCGTGAACAGCGCTCCGCGGAGGTTGATGTTGTCGTCGCTGTACATGGCCTTAAGCCCGCGAAGATCGGTGCGACTCAGATCGACCACCGTCCCCCTGTCGCGGCCAGGCGGCCGGTGGGCCAAGACGCTCACCACCGCCTGGATATCGGTCAATGGCAACTGCTCTGTCGACGTCGCCTTGGTGCCGCTTGACGGAAGGCGGGCGTGCTCTCGTGCGTAGGCGGACAGAACCGAGACGACCGTGGGGTGGTCGCGGAAGGAGTCCTGCATGATGCGCTCCAGGGCGTAGATTCCCCCCAGGCGCACGTCCAGTGATGCCGACCCCAGATTTGTGATCGCGTCGGTGAACCGGTTCGTGATCTGCCCCTGCTCGCTGATCTGTAGCTCTTTGCTGGCCTGACCCACCTGCATCCAGGTGAAGAGCAACGCGGTCAGCGCAGCCAGCCCCGGCAGGCTGACCGCCGCCAGACCAACCCACTGCATCCGGTTGCCGCCCGTGGGGCTACCCGCCGCGGCACGCCGATTCCGTTGCCGTCGGCGTCGTCGCCCGGCGGCACTGCGATCGGCGACCCGGCGGAGCCGGTCAATGCCAAGATTCCTGGTCACCTTCTCCATGGCACGGCACAGGGGCGAAGCATTCGAGGTGCCGCGCCGCCAAGGCACACGAACGGGTCCCGACCTGGAGTGCCAAGACCGCCCGAGTCCGCTTGATCTTCAACCGGTACGTCCACTCACACCGCCCCAGCGTCCGTGACTGATAGCCCGATTCGAGACGCGTGCGGGCAAGCGGGTGAGGTCGGTCCAATACCGGTCGAGCCAGGCGCGCAGCTCGTCGTGGAACTCCGCGATCGTGAGCCGTTCCGGGACGCCGGGCCGGGCCAGCGTTCGTCAGGCCGGATACACAACGGCAGCCCTCCCGGCCCGGAGTTTGAGGCTTGAGATGGCCCCCACGAACTGGGCGGTCCAACGGGGGGCGCCCCGAACCGACCTGTGAACTGCTAACCGCAGGGCTGCGTTCAGGCGGACTGTCACACGCTCACTGCCGGGGTCACGCCTTCGTGCAGCCAGTCGCCATCGAAGAGCAAGGAGAGGAGCTGCGTGTGCTCGGTGGGGAGCTGCCCGGCACGTTGCTTCGTGCGGGTTTTCGCGAGCCATGCGCCGATGCGGACCTTCTCGCCGTCGAGGTGATCTCCTCGCGGGCGGCGGGTGCGCGCTGTTCGCGGTGGAGGAAGAGCTCGAGGAGCTGGATCATGTCCTCGAAGCCGGAACCCGGATTTCAGGCTCGTGCCCCTGCAGGCTCAGCGGCTTGGGCGGATCGGTGGTCTTTGCTTCGGAGTGCAGTAGGTACAGGCTGGTTGTGGTCTTCACGAGTGCGTTTCCACGGGGCGGTGTAGAGGGCGCCGCATAAGGCGCAGTGGGCGAGGTAGAGCGCGGAGGCGGGGCTGTGTTCGGCGGTTGGTGTGACGGTGTACTCGCACTGTTCGATGACGGCGGTCAGGCGGGGCCAGGGGGTGGAGCAGGAGCAGGTGTCCGGTTCAATGGTCATGGGCCTGCTCAGTAGGTGCGGTGGTGGTGCGGCGGTTGGGTCCGCGGTGGACGGCGTGCACCACTTGCTGGATTTCGTTCGGGCCGTAGGCGGTGCGGATGCCGGAGATGGTCAGACCGCTGGCCTGTGACAGGGGCTCTAGGCGGTAGGGCCGGGTGCCGTGGAACTCCCGTCCATAGGCAAGGAGGAGGCGGATCTCGGCATCCGCCGCAGCCTTACGGGTCCTGGCGTCTTCAAGGGCTAGGAGCAGCGGGTCGGCTTCCAGACTGTCGCTCGCGGCTTGGAGGTTCTGCGCCTCGTCTGCGCGGAGGCGTTCTGCCTGCTCACAGGCGTCGAAGTACAGATCGGCCGGGGTTACCGAGCCCGGCGCAGGCGTGGGGAATCGGATTGCCACAATGTCGTTCACCAAGTCCATACTGCGATCATCGTAAAAAATGCGTTGATCGCAATACGTAACCGGCTCGGGGTCGACCGACGCCACTGTCGGACACGCTCCGTATGCTGCCGCCCATGAGCATGAACGGGGAGTACCTGCGCGTCACGCCTGCCGAACTGGACCGCGCCCTGAAGGAACCGGAGTGGGCGTGGAATCTCGCCGAGGAGATTCTGGACGCGCAGGCGGAGGGTGAGCCTGCACCGGCCGAGGCGCGGCACTTCACCACACACCAGACATGGCACCTGCTCGGATTCCTCCTGCAACGCTTGGCCTTCCCCGTCGACGTCGTCCACGGCGAGGAACCCCTCACCACCGATCACTGGGGTTACGGACCGCCGCAGTACCTGACCCCAGAACAAGTACAGCTGGCCGCTGACACCCTGCACCGGACGAGGTATGACCAGCTCATCCAGGGTGTCGACCCCTCCGAACTCACCAAGGCCGAGATCTACCCCCAGATCTGGGACTCGCCAGCCTCACTGGAGTGGGCCAGCGACCTCTTCACTCCCCTGACAGAGTTCTTCCGCGGCGCCGCATCCGCCGGTCACGCAATGCTGATCTGGATCGACTGATCCACCCACGGCAGCCTGAGGGTTGAACGACAAGCTGAGTCTTCGTCCGGGTTCTCCCAGGCCAGCAGACCGCCGCCGAAGGCGCTGAGGCACCACCCGCTCCAGGGCAATCCGCACGGCTCTCCTCCCCGGTCCCTACAGACAGGTCAGGAGGGCAATCGCCTGCGGTTGAGCTTGCGGGTCAGGCGAAGGCGGGGGCCGGGTCTTCGTCGGTCCAGTCGCCGTCGAAGAGAGCGGCCACGAGGCGTTCGTGCCCGGTGTCGAGCTGGCCGCTGCGGTGCTTGTGCGGGCCTTGGCGAACCAGGGGCCGATCTTGACAGTGTCACCGTCCACGGTGATCTCCTCACGGGCGGTGGGGGCGCGGCCCTCACGGTGAAGGAAGAGTTCCAGGAGCTGGACGGTCTCCTCGAAGGTGCGGCGAGTACGACGGGTGGGGGCGAAGGGGTTGGCCTGGGGGGTCACCCGAGCGTGGTGAGCAGGTGCTGTTAGCCGGTCTTGAGGCGGGTTCATCCGGTGAGCTGTCGGTGCAGCCAGGAGCCGATCTTTACCGGGCCCAGGAGGGTGTCGCGGGTCAGTGCGGCCGCGTCGCGGCCGGCGGCGAGGTGGGCGCGCAGGAGGTGGTACTTGCGGTGCCAGTCGGCGCCGTGCGGCAGCTGCCAGTGGGGGTCGATCGCCGCCAGGTCGGCGGCGCGGACGGGGTCGAGCTGGTTCTTCGTGGCGAGGTGGCGTTGTTCGGCGAGCCATGCGCCGATCGGGGTGGTGGCGGGGGCGGCGAGGTGGCCGTGGGCCTGGTGGTAGTCGGCGGCGGCAGTGAGACGGGCTCGCCAGGCGGCGTAGTGCTTGTCCCAGATCATGCCCAGGGAGTCGTAGGTGCAGATCACCGTGAGGAACGGAGGCTCCCCTGGCCCCTTCCCCACCACTGACAGCAGGGCGGCCAGTGCCTCGGGGCTGCCCGTGGAGGCGACCTGCGCGGCCGCGAACGCCTGGTGGCCGGCGGTGTCCATCGAGGAAACGATGATCATTTGACGCAGGTAGCTGTCCCGCCGCCACGCCAAAGCAGTCTGCGCCGCCAGATTTAGGGTCGGCACCACCAGCGGCAACCTCGCCCGGAGCGCGAGAGCGACCCGGATCGCCACCAGAGTCTTGCCCGTGACTGTGGCCGAGATGTACTGCGCCCGGGTACAGGGCGGCGCAGATGACGCACCACCGCATCCCTCCCCCGCCCCTGATCAGGAACCAAAGACCACGCGGGCACATGGGACACAGAGACATCGGCAGCGGCGGTACTCGCCGGCCCATCATCACCCAGCGCCTAGGACCGCTGCGGCCATATGCGGTAGGGCCACCCCCGCCCACGGCGCCGGGGCGTTCCCGGCGCTGCCGGATGAGCTGCAGGCCGCGGTGGAGAAGACCTGGCAGCCCAAGGTGAAGGACGCCGCCCGCCTGGGGCAACCTCGCCATTGGCGCCCGGCACATCGCCAGCATCCGCAACATACCGGGTGCACTCCGCGCCAAGTGCCGGACGCGAACTCCCGCCTCGCTCCATTGGGGCTCACGTGATCACGTACCGAACGCCACGCGACTACGCCGAAGCTCTGGTGCCGCGCTTCAGTCTTCGTCGGCCTTCAGTAGCCCCTGAGCCATGGCCAGCGCATATGCGGACAGGGTGTATGCGTCGGAGATCTGCTGACCCGCAACCATGGAGCGGAGTTCGCCCTGCGATACAGCCAGGTACCTGTCGATTCCCTCCTCCCTGGCACCCCTTGTAGGGCTGTCCGTCAACTGCGCTGTGTCGATTCGCGCAAGGTACAAATGGTCCGTTCCCGCACGTAGACCGGTGTCGGGAGAAACAGCACCGAGATACGTGAGGTTCACGACATGGAGGCCCAGCTCTTCCTGGAGTTCCCGGGCCGCCGTGCCGGCCCCGTTCTCCCCCGGGTCACCGAATCCGCGGGGGATTTCCCAGTGCCAGCCTCGGTCGGCATGGCGGAAGTGGCGCAGCAGGACGACGCGTCCGTCAGTGAGCAGGGGCAGGACTGCGGCTCCTCCCGACACGGATGCGGGCACGAGGCGGATGTACGTGCCCAGTCTGTTGTTCGGGAACTGTACGGCGTCACGAACCAGAGAGAAGTAGGCGTCGCGGTAGACGACGCCGATGTCTCCCGCGCTTTCGGGCAGCCCGGCCGCGACTGCCGCCCGTGACACCTCGTCAGACGCCTGTTTCTGCCCAGCACGATCGAGGAGAATCTTGAACGCCGCGCCAGACGGGTTCACGAAGAGCTCCGGGCGACGCTCACGCAGCGCCTCGTAGTCCGCGAGTGCGGCCTGCCTCCTGGCGGCTCGGTCGTGAGCGCTCATAGATCCCCTACATCTGCGCGCCAGGTCGGGACCGCTGAGGCGGAGTCCGACGCAAGCTGGTCATAGGTACAAAGCGATAGGGAGACGATCGACTCGCGCCTCCACTGACGTGAACGTCTCAATGCTCTCCCGGTAATGGTCGTGCAATGCCTGCACCACGTCGAAGACCCCGGTGGACGACGACCCCAGAGCCGCCCGGCTCCCGCGCAGCAACGCACGCACCGTCGACACCATCGCCGAGTTGTGCACGGACCACAAGGGCACGCCGATGGCACCAGCACCGCTGATGATCAGGGAACGCATGAACCCAAGGACGTCACCGCCGTCGGACCGCATCCCCTGTCCGGCCAGACAGGCGCCCAGCACGGTGAGTTTGTTCCTCGGCAGGCTGACACGCAGAGCAAGGTCGAACTGGGACAGCATGTCCGTCTTTCCCAGGTAGATCAGCGGGCCCGACACATCAGGCTCGTCGACGTACAGACCGTGGCCGGCGTACACAAAGAATTCCGGTTTCAACGCTACGAGTTGTTCAAGTCCGTCCCAGTCTGCGGTGAAGGCTCCCTCGACCTTGCCCACGAGGGCGTCGGGAACCTGACCGGCCACATGGACATGTGTCGCGCGCCAGCCGACGTCAACGATCTCATCGCCCGTCGCTTCGTTGTCGGTCGACAGTAGTGCCGCAAGGTCATCGTCGTCCTCCATGAGCTGCTTCTTGAGCAGATGCCGGCCACGGGTGACAAAGGCGGCAACGCTCACCGAATGCGAGAGGGGGACCCGTGCGGCAAGCGGCCGGTTGTCGTCCGGCTCGGTGGCGACGTGCAGGGGGATCGCGAAAACGTCGTCGGTCGGGATCAGAGTGAGATGAGTCGGCGAGCCGCCCCAGTTGACGCTCTCCCACATCGGGCCGATCAGAAGGTTCCAAATACGACGACACGTCTCTTTCCTAGGCACCGGATTTTCCGGATCGCCAATGTCCTCGAAGACCTGCCGCGCGAGCTCGGCCACGTCCGCGTAGGAGATGGAAGGGAGCAGCGTCAGCACCCCGTTCCGGCAGACCATGATGCCGAGAGAGTCGGGCGCCGACGTCTCCTCGCCGTCCAGCGCCGCATCCGATGTACCGAAACGGAAGTACCGCACGACGCAGGAACCCTGATGGTTGAGGGTGTACTGCACCAACTGGTGAGCGATGTCCTCGTCGTGTGTCGCCGATTTCAGCGGGTGGTGGAGGAAGTGGTCCTCGTACTGCTGCGCCCGCTCGACGAGCATCTCCCTCATCTCCCTCATCGTCGCCGGGTCGGGGGTTTGTGCCCGCATGGCCGGCAGCCGGTTGCTCTGAGGGGCCTCTTCAGTTTCGTCACGGGTGGGCAGCGGATGGGCGGGGCGATTGAGTACCGGCGGACGGGATGAGGCGAGCAGATCCAGGAGTTCCCGGCCTGAGGACTCCTCCACCAGGGACACGATCTTTTCCAGGTCCTCCTGCCGGTGGCCGCCCCGAGACATCTGCGCACCGACGGCACGCAGATACGCGGGCCTCACGTGCTTGGCGTAGGCGCGCTTGTACACGGGGAGGGCGATCGCTTCCCGCACCGACTCCGCCATCTTTAGGCGGCGGTCCAGGACATCGCGCGGACGATCGGACACAGGAAGGGCGGCGGCCGTTTCCCGGTAGGAGCGCACGGTGTAGGCATAGAAGTCAACGTCGAGCCCGGCGCGGCGGCCTATGCCGGCTGCGTCGTCCTCCAGTTCGTCCAGAAGCCGTCCCAGTTCGGCCAGTCCCTCGGGACCGCCGCCGAGCCGTGCAAGGTTTTGGCGGGCGATCCGTCGGCCGCGCTCCCACCCCGGTCCCACCTTCTCTCTACCGTGCCCCACATCACGTAGAGTTTCAAAGCGCTCCTTGGGGCGGTCACCACAGAGGGCCTCGTTCAAAAGCGATTGTGATACCCGGTACGTGTCGTTAAGGCACTCGGAGATGGCCTTGGAGCGTGCGGTGACACCCAACGACTGCGTGATCTCCCCGGCCTGCCGCAGCGCGGTGGCGAGGTTGTGCAGAGCGTTGGAGTAGCCGCGCAGAAACTCCCGGTGCCTGAGGGGAGTCGCCTCGCTGGGAACGGTCTCAGTGTCGACACCGTGCTCGTTCGCCTGCCCAAGGATCTTGTCGTGCATCTCCTGCATCGGGGGGACGAACGCGTTGACCTCTGCGTTTCCTGCCCCCTCGCGGGCAGCCTGGCTACGTTCCTCGAATTCAGCGCGGGTGTAGTTGCTGAGCAAGTCGGGCAGTGCCCACCACAGCCGGGCCCTCTCGGCCACCTGCACCGCGGTCGCGAAGACACGGCGGGAGGCGGTGAAGCTGCCCAGGCGGAATCGGATCCGGCCGACTCCGTCATACCAGCGGGCGAGGGCGTAGTTGGGGAAGATGTCAGCGGGGTCAGGGGCACGGTCGGAGTGCCATGCCATCAGTCGTTCTGCGTCCCGTTGGGACGCCTCGATCAGTTGCAGCGCCGAGAGTAACTCGTATCTGACGTCCGCCTGGATGATTTCGCACCAGTGGGCACCGACCCGACGGGCGATGCCTCGCGCACCCGCCGCCGGGTCCTTGGTGTGCGCCCGAGCCAGTCGCAGCATGCCGGTGGCGTCCGTCTGGCGCATCGGGGCGTCGAAGTCGACGTCGAACCTCATGATCAGATCCTCGATGTCCAGTGCCTCGACGAAGGCCCTGATCGCGGAGCTGAGGTCCTGTGGGTGATGTTCGTTGGCCTGGGGCATACGGACAACTCCTCGGTGAGTCCGTCGGGTTCATGGCTCCACCGTTGCGGTTGCAAAGGAACGGTGCGCGGGCGGGAGGGGAAGGCCAGAGGGCTATCTTCGCCGAGTCAAGAGGTGCGTCCCGAGGAACGTGATCAGACCGGCCACGAAGGCGGCAGAGATCGTCCATGGAGCGGCCGGCGGCTCCCTTCCCCAGCTGACTGTCCAGCCGGTGACGGCCAGCCACCCCAGGGCGGCGCCGAACAGCCCCGCAGCGCCCGAGTCGAGCCACCTGTACCGCCGCGTCGTCGGAGACACGCCCGCCAGGCGCAGCACCGCCAGGGGCAGGGCTAGAGCGAGAGCGGCTACTGCGGCGATGACCGGGGACTGAAGTGCGTCGCGTATCGGAACCTCGTAGCGCATCGCCTGCACTGCGGTCAGCGCCGTGAGGACCGAACCCAGGATGGACGTCTGAATGAGCGATAGCCATCCACGATGGCTGGCAAGTTCACGCTCGACGAGCGCCGAGACCGCCGCACGTACACCTTCCGCGCGCTCGCGCACGGCTTCAAGATGCAGCCGGTCGTCCTCCACCTGTCTGATCAGCCATTCTGCGTCGGCGAGGTCGGTCACAGTCCAGGAGACTCCCTTGCCGCACCTTCGTACATCGGGGGTGTGCAGGCGCATGTTGGCTACGGCGATCGAGAGGCTGCGGCTCAGCTGGCGCTGCCGGGTGATCGTCCACAGTAGTCCCTGGGGGCCGAATTGTGCCTCGTCCACAAGAGCCGACGCCTTCAGGACGCGTTCCAAGGGCACAGGGCGCCGCGTTGACTGGTTTAGCTCCCGTAGGAGTTTTGTCGTCCGCTCGTCGCTCTCGACGATCTGCGCGTTTGACGCTTCGGAAGCCGCGTACAGCAGGTTCTGATGGCGGATCTTCGAAAGCTGGAGCAGATAGCGTGGGAGCGGTCGAAGCCCGTGTCGGCCCTCGACAGCCCAGGCCCACTCGTCGAGGGCGACTTCCTGGCGGGCCGGTGCGAGGACGTAGAGGTCGGTGACAGCTTCCGGTCCGCCGGCGCCGTCAGCCCGCCACACGGCGAATCCGTGTTCTGTGCGGTCGAAGCTGCTAGACCATGATTCGCTCCCTCTCCGGGGCGCATTCCGGCGGATGAGATCGCACATCGCGCGGTCCCCGAGTCCGAATCCTCGGTCGTAGAGAGCCTCGAACACACGGAACTCGCCGAGCATCCCCCAGGGCGGTGGCGGCCGGTCCGCAGCCGCCACCGCTGCATTCCACTCGGCGTCGAGGTCGCTCCACTGGGTGAGATCCCTCGTCGTGTCATTGGGCGCGAGCAGGGCAACGACGCCTACGACGTCATGCTCCGCGAAGGCGAAGGCGGAGTAGAGGGAGTCGCCTGCCGTTCGATCGGCGGCCGCCAACAGTGTGAATTCTGAGGTGGTCGAGTGAGCCAAGCTGAAATCGATGCGATCCGCAGGCACCGAAGTACCTGGAATCGGATCGGTTACGCCCAACGAACGACATGCCCGCCAAATAGATTGAAGATACTCGCGCGAATTGTTATGGACTTCCGAATCAGCTGGTGCGAATGCCATGACGAGCAAAGCCGACTTAGTTACTCTGCTCATGCTGCGTTGCCTACTTCCCAGAATTCTGAAGGAGCGGGTCAAGGGAGCGAGGAGGTTCTTCGAGGGGGCTTTCAACATGCCAACGCCGCCCACCAGCGGCTCGGATACGGCTTGTCATTCGGCCGTCCCTCGATCCCCACACCCGCCCTGGGAGCGATCTTCCGGACTGCGCAGGTCAACGGTCAGCCGTTCGATCAGGTGATTGCGCTGCTCCCGCTGCTGCGGCGGGATCGGTGTACGCCCCGCACCCAACCGGGCCAGTGCCCGGCGGGCCGCTCCTGCTCGCTCCAACGGTTCAAGCCGGGCGAGGACGAGGATGGCCTTGGCGTCGTCCCCTTCAGCAAGCACAGCCCCGAGACTGTCCAGTACATCACCAACGGCGATCCACTCCTGCGCGGTGAGCCGCCAGTCCTTGATCCCCTCGAGACGCTCGATAAGCTGCTGTGGCGTCATGAAGTCCTCCCCCGAACTTGATTAGCCGCACGCCCGTTCGACAACTCCTCCGCATGCGCGGGTGGGTACGAAGCCTAGCGTCAAGGGACCTTTCAACGTAGAGGACTGTGAAAAACGTGCTGATCAGGTTCGCTTCCGCGGCCGCCGATTGCAGTGTTGCGTCCGTGAGGGCGTCACCGGCCACCAGTTCCTGGGCGGCGAACTATTCGGCGGGTGGCAAAGACGTGCACCGGACCTCGTCTCCGCGCGCAATCGTCGCCTGACTGACGTTCAACGGCGCAATCATCCAGACCTCGCCCCACTCGGGCACGAGCTGAGGAAACCGCGAGGGCTGGCTGACCGCCCGAGAAGCGACCCGACGCCCCCGCCCCAGACAGGTCGCGGGACACAAGCAAGGTCGGTCGGGACTCGCCGCCACCCTGACCGGCGGCAACCCCAACGACGTCACCCAGCTCATCCCCCTGGTCCAGGCGGTGCCTCCCGTGCGGCGCAAGCGCGGCCGACCCCGGTGCCGCCCCGACGCCGTGCTCGGTGGCCGCGGCTACGACCACGACCCGCCTACGCCACAGATCTGCCGGCCGGACCGCGCACGTCCGCCACCGACCCACCAGGGACGGCTCGACCCGCGCAGCATCCCCGAAATACTCCCGGACGCATGGGCCTGGCCGCTGGTTGGCCTGGGTGGCCCGCACGGCTACTGCGGCGGGACGCCGCGACCCGCCTCGTCCAGATTGGCCCGGGGCGGATCCCGCGCATCTGCGGACCCGGGCAGCTCGAGTTGTCTACGGTCCGCGCCATCGTAGGCCAGGCCGTCGACGACGTCCGCCGCGCTCCACTCCCTACGGCCGGTGACACCGCCCAGGACGACTCTCTGAAACGGGCGCTCGCTGACGCCGAGCGGCATCCCACTGACGTGAAGGCGGTACGGCGTCTGGCCGACGAAGTAGCCGCTGCCGGCGGGCGCCTGGGGCAGATCGCGCTCGAGCTCGCCCCGCCGTACTGGTCCGAGCAGAAAGCCCTCGACAACATCCTGGCCGTACGCCGCTATGCGCTCACCGGCGACCGCCGCGCCCTCGAGGGCACCTGGCTCTGACCACCAGCAGCCTGCTCGGGAACAGGACTCGGGGCCGGCCGCTGCAGCCCGCTGCGGCCGGCCCCTGGAGGGGGTGCACCATGTCCTTAACCACTCACTCATCAGTCGAGTGCCCACGCGAGACGACCCTTAACGCCCTGCTGCACATCCGACCCGTGTCCCTGAGTCTGCCGACGCCGTTGTGCCGGACGACACGTGTATGGATCCCCCATGCCATGCGCGCGCCGCAGCGGGGGCCCTGGTAACCGCGCCTGGTACAGGGCCCCGCTCCACCCGTCGCCCGCCGTTACCTTTTCGTGGCTCCGCAATGGGGCCTCCGGCCTTCGGGTCCGGCATGACTTCCCCCCCTTGTTGTTCATGATCCGGGGGGGTGTCACCGGGTCCGGAGGCACCGACGGACCGCTGATGAGGGGCTTGAGCACCGGCTTCACCCAGGCCGGATGAGCTCTCCGTAACGTGGATGTGGCAGCTCGGTGCCGAGGCAAGGCCGGACGAAGGCGTGATGGAGGGGCCTGCACGCGATCGACACCGGCGACATCGAAGTCTTCCTCGGCCTGGACGTCGGCAAGGGCGAACACCACGCCACCGCCGTCACCCCGGCCGGCAAGAAAGCGTTCGACAAGCGCCTTCCCAACACCGAACCCAAGCTCCGCGAACTGTTCGCGAAACTCCAGGCCAAGCGCGGAACGGTGCTGGTCGTGGTCGATCAGCCGGCCTCGATCGGGGCCCTGCCGCTGGCGGTCGCAAGGGACATGGGCTGCCCGGTGGCCTACCTGCCTGGGCTGACGATGCGGCGGATGCCGGCCTCTACCCGGGCGAGGCCAAGACGGACGCGAGGGACGCGTTCATCATCGCGGACGCGGCCCGGGCGATACCGCACACTCTGCGGGCGATCGACGGCGAAGACGAGACGATCGCCGAGCTGGAAATGATCGTCGGGTTCGACGACGACCTGGCCGGCGAGGCTACCCGGGTGGCGAACCGGTTGCACGGCCTGCTCACTCAGATCCACCCGTCCTTAAAACGTGTTTTGGGGCCGCGGTTGCAGCATCCGGCCGCCCTGACCCTGCTGGAACGGTTTGGGTCTCCGGCCCAGATACGCAAGGCAGGACGTCGGCGGCTGGGCACGCTGCTGCGGCCGAAGGCGCCGAGGATGGCCGAGCGGCTGGTCGAGGAGATCTTCGCCGCGCTGGACGAGCAGACCGTCACCGTTCCGGGGACCGAGGCGGCCGCGTTGATCGTCCCGAGCCTGGCCGCCTCGCTGACGTCCGTGCTTGACCAGCGGAAGCTGCTGGCGGGGCGGATCGAGGAACTGCTGGAGGCCCACCTTCTTGCGAAGGTCCTGACGTCGATGCCGGGAATCGGCGTCAGGACCGGAGCCAGGATCTGATCGAGGTCGGCGACGGCAGCACCTTCCCGACCGCCGGCCACCTCGCCGCCTACGCCGGACTCGCCCCCGCGACCCGGAGCTCAGGCTCATCGATCCGCGGCGAACAGCCTTCCCGGAGAGGGAACAAGCAGCTCAAACGAGCCTTCTTCCTCTCCGCCTTCGCCGCCCTGGGTGACCCGGCATCCCGGGCTTACTACGACAAGAAGATCGGCCAGGGCAAACACCACACCCAGGCTCTTCTTTGCCTCGCCCGCCGCCGAGCCGATGTCCTCTTCGCCATGCTCCGCGACGGAACCTTCTACGAACCCCAGCCGTCGGCCGCAGTCACCTGACCTGCGGGTCTGCGAGGCGAACGACTCGATCAGCCTCGACATCGAAGCCGAGCACCGGATGGCCTTCGTCGCCCTCCGGGTCCATCAGCACCGGCTTGCCCAGCCGCCGTCCGATTTCCCGGAGGAAGCCGAAGAACACATCAAGTCGCTCCTGGCCCTGCAACTTACGCAGATCGACGTCGAAGTCGACTTCATCGACGGCATGGAACCGGAAGATCGCCAACACATCCACAGTCGGCCACACCCGCAGGTCAGGGCACTCGGCATCCCCCGCGGGAAAGCACGGCCTTCGCCTGAGGCACTGGAAGCACTGTCTCCCCCTCGGAGTACTGGCACTTCCAGCCCTTGTCCGTGACCAGATCGAGGACCGCCTGCCAGTCCTCCACCGAGGCATCCGGGACACGCACGTCCGGCAGCGACCCCATCAAGTCCGGCTCGAGGAAGCACTTCACGTCATCCCACAGCAGATCAGCCACCCCGCCATGCTGCCCGGCTCACCGACCCAACGCACCCCGGTTTCCCTTGACCAGAGGCATAGGGGCACCCCCCCGGTCCCCAACCCCCGCTCGTGCAGGTAGTCGTACTTAAGTCCCGGACCCCAGGAACCTCAGGAGCCTCGCCGTACGTCGTACCGGGCATGATCGTCATACCTGATGCCCGCGCGGCCGAGCTGTACGCGCAGTGGTCCCGGACCGACGCCAGCACCGATCCGGCGGAGGCCGAGCCACTCGTGCTCGACTGCGTGCGCCGACTTGCCGCCGATCCCGGCGATGAGTCGGCGCATGTGTGGGTGGCCGGGCTTGCGAAGATGGTCCGCTATCTCGTCTGGCGGCCGCGGCCGGAGACGGCGCGGGCCGCTGTCGCCGCGCTCGTGGCCGCCGCGTCGGCGCTGGACGCGGCGGACTGCGGACACGAGGCGCATCCGTACGAGGAGGAGCTGCAGCACCTCTCCGAGGACTCCTGGGGATCGGTGGGGGTCGCCGCCGACTACCTGATCGGGGAGTACCCCGAGAACCCCCGGGTCGACGGCGAGTCGTGCCCGCGAAATGTCGCGGGCATCGCCCGCGTCACGGCCGATGTCATCGCGCCGTTCTCTGTATCCGGGATTCCCGAGGCGGTGCCGGAGGAACATGCGCAATCGGTGCGGGATCTGAAGGAGATCCTCAACGACCACCCCGTCATCGATCCCGCTCCCGAGATCGAGTCCAACGCGGACTACCTGCCAGACCGTCCCACCCCGGGCGCGCTCGCGGGGTACGTCCTCACGCAGCATGTGACGGTTCCGTACGCCGTCCACCGGATCACCCTGCGTCCGGTCTTCGACGCGATGATCCAGGGTCTGGAGCAGGCGCTCGGGCTGCTCGGCGATGCGGGCGGCTGTGCGCACGCGGACGGCGAGCACCCCGACGAGGACGACCTGTACTACGAGTCGCTGGCTGAGATCGCCTTCCATGTGCGCAGCCCCGGCGGGCGGGCCGAACTCGCCGGATGGCTGGACGAGCCGGCCGACGTCTGGGTGTGCCCTGACTATCTGCGGAGCCTCGCCGAGGAGTCGCTCGGTGAACTGCGCTCCGCGCACGAGGAATTGTTCGGCGTACGCGAAACCAGCGGCCTGGACGCCACGTTCGTCCGGACCGACGGGCGCCTCGACATCGGTGCGCTGACGCAGACGGTCGTCGACGCCGACGACCTCGACGACTCCGGTGTCGCGGGCCAGAACGCCGGCCTGTGGGCGGCACGCCGGCACGCGGAGGCCACCGACCCGCACGAGCGGCTCGTTCTGCTTCACCTCGCCCTGTGGGCCGCCTCGGTCTTCGACCTGCCGTACGGCGTGGGGCGTGAGGTGCGCGCTCTGCTGCGGGGTGTCGACCCCGAGCCGCTCGACCATGACTGCCCGCACGGCGACGGCCATCCGGACGCGGATCTGCGGGAGTCCGGGCACCGGCGCAAGGAGTTCAAGGCGCACCTCGATCACCTCTACGCCCCGGCGGAGTCCGGGGCCCCGGAAGGCGCGTACCCCGTCGACGTATGGGCCTGTGCAAGCCTGCTCGCCGACTGGGCGCGGGACCCGATCGCCGCAATGGACGAGCGGTACGAGGAGATGGACGAGGAGGATGACCATGACGGATCGAACCACCGCTGAGCGGGCGCACGAACTGGCCGACGCCTGGGACGAGATGAGGGAGTACGTCGACCACGAACCGCAGACGTACGAGCGGCTCGTCGTCGAGTGCGCCCGTGAACTGGCCGCCGATCCGCGCGGGCCGCTCGCGTACAGCTGGACGCTGGGTCTGGTCCTCGCGCTTCCGTACCTGGCTACAAAGAAACCGGAGGACTGTGACGCCGGGGCGGCGTTCGACGCGGCACAGGCCGTCGACCGGGCGCTGCGGGACGCGCCCTGCACGCACCAGGGCCACCCCTTCCAGGGCGACTTGGAGGAGGATCTCGGGACCATGGCGGACGTCCTGCGGGACCTCGCCGACGACGCGAGGCCCTGGACGGACCTCAGGCCGCGCGACGCATGGCTGTGCCCGCGCAACGTCGCCGGGCACGCGCGCGTGGTGATGGAATCGCTGCGGCCCGGCTCGGCCGGCGACGTACCGCCATTCCTGCCGTTCGAGGACCGGTACGAACTGGAGGGGCTCACCGCGATCATGGAGGGCTACCCGCTCGCCAGGACTTTCGACGTGGCCTGGGACCTCTCCTTCGCGGCCTCCGCGCTGCAGGAGGCCGCGGACGACGAGCTGGCCGGCCGGGTCATCGTGACCACCGCCGTCGCGTGGTACGTCGAGGCAGAGGCGGACGACGCCGACGCGCAGGAGCTCGTCGACGAGCTGGCGGACGCCTTCGAGCACGCGATCGGCCTCCTCGACGACGGGCCCTGCCCCCATGGCGCGCACCCGGACCTTCCGAGCGACACCACCGAGACCCTGTGGGTGGGCATGCACCTGGCGAGCGCCCGCGGCCGCGCGGCGTACGAGAAGTGGCCCGAGCCCTGGGCCCCACCCCTCGACACCGCCCTGTGCCCGGCGTTCGTCGCCGCCACGGCCCGAGACTCCCTGACACGGCTGAGGAACGACTGATGACGTACGAACAACTGGTCCACTCCTGGAGCGAGACCGGAGAGGACCGCTACGGTCCCTACGAGGTCCAGGACCAGGTCGTCCTGGAGTGCGCACGGGCACTGGCGGACGATCCCGGCGGAGAGCTCGCGTATCAGCGGGTGTTCGGGCTTGTCCTGATGCTGCCGTACACCGAACTGGCCGGCGGGGACGTGCCGCGCGTGGTGGCCGATGCGGCGCGGGCCGTACGCCGGGAACGCGCGGGGCAGAGCTGCGGTCATGCGGAGCACCCGTTCGACGAGCAGTGGGAGGACCTCGTCGACACGCTCCCGGACGTGCTGCGGATGCTGGCCGACGACAGCGTTGAGTGGTGGGAGAACCACTCGCGGGAGCAGTGGCTCTGCCCGCGTACCGTCGACGGGTTCGCGGCCTTGGTCCTGGAGGCACTCGAACCCGGATCGGCCCCCGAAGCCCCGCCCCTGCTGCCGTTCGCCGCGCAGCGAGACCTCGACTCGCTCACGGCCGTCCTGGAGGGCTACCCGCAGCCCGGTACGGACGTGGGCAAGGAGGTTGCCGGTGTAGGGAGGGCCTTGGGCCACGCCGAGGGGGCGGACCGGGCGGGCCATGTGATCACGGCCGCGGCGCTGACCTGGTGGGAGGGGACCGCCCAAAGCTCCGACGAGGCGTACGACGCCTTGGTGCGGGGATTCGAGGCGGTGCTCGCCGGGCCCACGGACCCCGTGTGCACCCACGACGAACACCTTGACCTGCCCCGTTGGGCGACCCGCGCCGTATGTGTGGGGATTCACCTGAGCAGCGCCAGCGGACGCGGGGTCTACGAGCGGCACGGGCCGTGCCTGAAGAACCCACCGCCGCTGGAGCCGCTGCTATGCCCGGCGTTCACGGCTTCGGTCGCCCGGGACTCCTTGGCCAGACTGCGCGCGATGCGAGCCGAGCCGAAGCGAGAAGGGCCGGAGGAAGGGTCCTAGTGCTGCATCAGCCAACGTTTGCCCTGCATGTACGGTCGGGACATGGATGCCAGCGGCCAGCCGACGCTTGACGAGATGGTGTTCGCCGTGATGGCCCAGTCGAGAATCCGGAGGTCGGCAGCGTGGGCCGAACTCGATTTCGTCGAGCAGCATGTCCCAAAGTACGGCTGGCCGCCGGAGACGATCGAGGAGTACCGGGCGCAGCAGCTTCAGGAGTAGGCGTCAGAGGCTTGACCAGCCGAGGAAGAACAGAACCCCGTGGACGCGATGCCCACGGGGTTCTGCGCTGCTCGGCCGGGCGAGTGGGAGGTCTACGTCACTTCCCGCACTTGGCCTTGAAGCCGTCCAGCAGAGCCTTGCCGGCATCGGAGCTGTCACGTACGTACACGCTACCGCTGATGCTGATCGAGGTGTCACTGGTCGAGATGGGCTCGCTGCCGGTCCGCTTGTTGCGGGTGTCCTCTCCGGCGACCGTCCAGATGATCTGGGACTGATCCTTGTTGAACTCGCCGGTGCTGGTCACGTCCGGCTTCTCGTAGACACCATCGCAGTCGTACTCATGATGCGAGACGCTGTTGCCCTTGACAACCAACTGGCCGAGGTCGGACGTGCCGTTGACGTCCTTGATGTAGTAGGTACCGTCACGCTTGCTGCCGCTGCTTCCGCTGCAGGCGGTGAGTATGAGTGAGCCCGCGGCCAGGGCCCCGATGGACACGGCGATCTTGGCCCGCGTTCTACGAGTGGTCCTGGTGATGCTCATGGCGTTCCCCCGTCGTTCGTTCTGGATAGTCGGTTTGAGATAGAAGGTGAGTCAAAATATCCTATGGATAGGTGACTTTGACTGACCGGGACCGCCTGTCAGTCACCTTCTCGAAGGTGTCGAGCCGATGCTCAGTCAGCGCCGGCGCGACCTCGGCCTGTGCGGCGAGGTCAGCGGGCTTGCGGATGCCTGTGGCGACTGGTGCTGCATCGGCCAACGTTTGCCCTGCATGTACGGTCGGGACATGGATGGCAGCGGCCAGCCGACGCTTGATGAGATCGAAGAGCACTTCGTTGCGCTTGTCGAGGGTCATCTGACCCGAGACGAGGCCGACCGCTGGGCCGCGCGGTGGGTGGTCGACGACGGGCTTGATTGGGACGACATCTCCTGGTGGCGCTGAGCCTCCTTCACGGAATCGACCTACCCGCGGACAAGGGCGGGGCCTACCTGCACGACGACGAGCAGGTGCGTGCATGGCTCGCGGAGCTGAGGAAACGCCGGACGACGTGACGAGGCCAGAGCTGCCATCCCGGCGCCGATCACTGCCAGGCTGATGCGCATGGCCGAACGGGTGCGGGTGCGGGAGATCGATGACGAGGAGGGGCGACGGCTGCTGCGGATCATCCGCAGAGGCACTGGCTCGGTCGTAACGTGGCGGCGCGCGCAGATGGTACTGCTGTCCGTGCAGGGCATGGCCGTGGCGAAGATTGCCGAGGTGACGTTCACGAGCCCGGACCGGGTTCGTGACGTGATCCATGACTTCAACGCCGACGGTTTCGAGGCGCTTTACCCGAAGTACAAGGGTGGACGCCCCAAGACCTTTGCCCTGCCTGAGCGACGCGAGATCAAGAAAATCGCCAAGTCAAAGCCAGCTGAGCATGGCCTGCCGTTTTCAACCTGGAGCCTGGCCAAGTTGGCCGACTTTCTGGTCGCCGAGGGGATGGTCGACGACATCAGCCACGAGGGCCTGCGGGTCCTGCTCCGCGAGGAGGGCGTCTCCTTTCAACGCGTGAAGACCTGGAAGGCCTCCCGCGATCCCGACTACGAGGCCAAGAAGGCCCGGGTCGAGCACCTCTACGCGATCGCCGACGGCGAGGTCATACCGGAGCCCGGCGAGCCTGAAGTCATTTTATGTATGGACGAGTTCGGGCCGCTCAACCTCCAACCACACCCCGGTCGGCAGTGGGCCGAACGCGGCGGCAAGCACAAGGCCCCCGAGCGTGAACCCAGGCCGAGGCGGCGGGCGACCTACACCCGACCGCACGGGGTGAGGCACCTGCTCGCCGCCTACGACCTGGGCAGGGACAAGCTCTACGGTCACATCAAGGAGACCAAGACCCGCTCGAAATTCATAGAGTTCTGCCGCTACCTGCGCAGCCTCTACCCGGCCGGCGTGCGCATCGCCGTCGTCTGCGACAACTTCTCCCCGCATCTGACCACCAAGCGCTGCCGGCGGGTCGCAGACTGGGCCGAGGCCAACAACGTCGAGATCGCCTACACCCCGACCAACTCTTCCTGGCTCAACCGCATCGAGGCCCAGTTCACGGCCCTTCGCGACTTCGCCCTCGACGGCACGGACCACGCGAGCCACAAGGAGCAGGGCAGCATGATCCGCCGCTACATCATCTGGAGGAACAAGAACGCTGCCGACGAACGGCTACGCGATCTCGTCAACAGGGCGAACGTTGCCTGATTTGGCACTAGGAGCCGTACTTGCGTGAGGCGTGCAGCAGCATCACGCCTTCGTTTCTGGCCGTGCCGCGCTGTGCGCCCAGGCTCGAGTGAACCGCTCGTGCGCGGGTGCCGGGACCGCAGCGGGGGCTTCCGC